>DHOD01000068.1:6213-12597 GCA_002407725.1 Christensenella sp. UBA5399
TTGACCCGGAGGCCGTATCGGGCGGGGGCGCGATCGGCCTTATGCAGATCATGCCGGAGACCGGCGAATGGATCGCCGGCAAGCTGGATGTGGAGGATTACTCCAAGCAAATGCTGTACGATCCCGAAACCAGCATCCGCTTTGGGTGCTGGTACCTGGACTTTCTTTCGGATCGGTTCGAAGGGAATCTCCAGCTTGTGATGGCGGGTTACAACGCAGGGCACAACCGCGTGGCCGAATGGATCGACGATCCCAGCATCTCCGATGGAGAATCGCTTATCAACATCCCGTTTAAGGAAACGGACGATTACGTTAAAAAAGTGGAGCGTGCATTGGAAAAATACAGGGAGCAATATCCCGACGCCTTTTGACTTTTTGCATATATTGCGTATATGGTATAATATAGGGATGGATACGGCACAATATGGAGTGACAAACACAGAGGTTTTTATGCAGGATTCCGAACTGGTGAAACTTGCGCAGAAGGATGACGAGCAGGCTTTTTGCGCTTTAATACAAAAATATGAAAAGAGAATTTATAACATTGCGTTTAAATTTATGCGCAATGAATATGATGCGCAGGATGCCGCGCAGGACGCCATCATCAAGATGTTCACCAACATCCGGAAGTTCTCATTCCAATCGGCTTTCACCACATGGATGTACCGCGTTACGGCAAACACATGCCTCGATTTGCTGCGCAAAAAGAACCCTTCTGCCGATATCGAGGAGTTTGAGCGCCTTGCCGTATCCCCCGAGGGTAACCCCGCAGCAGATACGATCAACCGCGAGCTTGGTAATGCAATCAAGGACGCAATACGCCTCCTTCCGGAGAAGTATATCCCCATCATTGTCCTGAAAGATATGGACGGTATGAAATATGAAGAAATCGCTGAAATTATGAACATATCCGTCGGCACCGTCAAATCCCGCATTTCCCGCGCGCGGGAGAAGCTCCGCACCATTTTAATTTCTCAAAATATACTTTGATCCATATCCCCCGGAACAAACCTGCGGTTATTTTAGTCTAATAACCAGGTTGTACCACAAAGGAGATTGTAAAATAATGAAAACAAAAATATCCATTGGACTTGTGCTTGCAATTGCGCTTGTTGTGATTGTCTTTACAGGGTGCGAGCAGGCGGCGCAGCCGACCCCTACAGCAACGCCTGTAACAACGGCAGCGCCTGTCACGTCTATTGACACAGCCGAGCCTATAACATCCAGTATCAACCTCGCTTCATCTGCAGCGGAAAGCACCATCACCGTCAATACGGTTGAGACTGTCAAGGCCGTCCCCGATACCGCGTATGTCCAGCTGGGCGTAACAACAAACGGCGCAACGGCGGAAGAGGCACAGCAGCAAAACGCCGCGCAGGCTTCCGCCTTCCTTGACGCGATCATGGCCGAAGGCGTCGCCGAGGATGACATCAAGACATCCTATATCAACATTTACCAGGATTACGAGAATCCCAACAACTATATTATGGACAATACGTTCAGCGTCACCATCCGAGATATTGATTCCGTCGGGTCTGTGATTGACGCCGCCGTCAAGGCCGGGGCCAACTCCAGCTATTCCCTGTCGTTTGATATCTCCAACCGTGACGAGGTGTATATTGAAGCGCTGGGCAAAGCGATGCAGTCCGTCAACAGCAAGGCGGCGCAAGTCGCCGAGGCCGGGGGCTACACCATCATCCGCCCCCTTTCCATCGAGGAAGGTGGCTCCAGCAGCTATTACGACGTCATGCCCGCCGCACAGGAAATGGCTGCCGACGCCACCGGCGCCAGCTTTTCCACGCCCATATCCCCCGGCGAGATCGAGGTGTCCGCAAGCGTCAACGGAACGTTTGTGATACAGTAATTTCATCAGGCACATCTTCAAGCCCTTGCAACATGCAGGGGCTTTTTGTATACGCATTTTTCTTCCTCTCCATCATGATTACATCTTTCATGTACCATTTTGTTGTGGTATACTGTAAAAAATCAATCTCATACTGATTCTCTATTAAAGCATCCTAAGATTTTTGAGAATCAGTATCAATATTCAGGAGGAATCAGACATGAAATATTCACTGGGAATCGATTTTGGCACACTTTCAGGGCGTGCACTGCTCATCAATGTCGAAACAGGAGAGGAAATTGCCACAAGCACTTTCGAATATCCCCATGCGGTTATGGACGAAACCCTGCCCAGCGGCAAAAAGCTTGGCGTTGATTGGGCGCTCGAGCATCCGCAGGATTACCTGGATGTTTTATCCCACACCATCCCGGACGTCATCAAGCAAAGCGGCGTTTCCGCCGACGATATCATCGGTGTCGGCATAGACTTTACCGCCTGCACGGTTCTTCCTGTCAAAGCGGACGGCACGCCACTGTGCTTCCTCGACCAGTACAAGGACGAGCCCCACGCTTACATCAAGCTGTGGAAGCATCATGCCGCCCAGGACAAGGCCAACAAGCTCAACGAGACCGCAGAGAAAATGAACGAGAAGTGGCTTGCGCGTTATGGCGGAAAAATATCCTCCGAATGGGCTTTCCCCAAAGCTTGGCAGATACTGGACGAAGCACCGGAGATATACGATGCCGCTGATAAGATCATTGAAGCGACCGATTGGGTCATTTGGCAAATGACCGGCGAAGAAAAGCGTAATTCCTGCACTGCCGGTTATAAGGCGATATGGCACAAGCAGGACGGATACCCCGGCAAGGAATTTTTTAAGGCGCTGGACCCGCGGTTCGAGAACGTCGTGCAGGATAAATTCAACACCGACATATACCCGCTTGGCACATGCGCGGGCGGCATCACTGCCGACATGGCGAAAAAAACGGGGCTGAAAGAAGGCACACCCGTTGCTGTCGGCAATGTGGATGCGCACGTTTGCGTTCCCGCCGTCGGTATAGACGGCCCCGGCAAAATGCTGGCCATCATGGGCACGTCTACCTGCCATATGCTGCTTGGCGAAAAGGAGCAGCCCGTGCCCGGTATCTGCGGCTATGTAGAGGATGGGATACTACCCGGTTTTTACGGCTACGAAGCCGGGCAATCATGCGTGGGCGACCACTTTGCATGGTTTGTGGAAAACTGTGTTCCCGCAGCATATTTCGAAGAAGCCAAAGAGCAGAACATGGATATCCACGTTTATTTGCAAAGCTTAGCCATCAAGCAAAAGCCCGGCGAAAGCGGCTTGCTTGCGCTCGACTGGTGGAACGGCAACCGCTCGGTGCTGGTCGATGTTGACCTCACCGGCATGATGCTGGGGTTCAGCCTGCTGACAAAACCCGAGGAAATGTACCGTGCGCTTGTGGAAGCAACAGCCTACGGCACACGTATGATCATTGAGACTTTTGAGAGCAATGGCGTACCGGTGGACGAGTTTATCGCTTCGGGCGGCATCGCGGAAAAGAGTCCTTTTATGATGCAGATCTATTCCGACATCATTAAAAAGCCCATACGCCTCTCCGGCAGCGCGCAAGGGCCTGCCTATGGATCCGCTATATTTGGCGCTGTTGCCGCAGGCAGCAAGAATGGCGGGTACGATTCCGTTATAGACGCCGCACGCAAGCTGGGTAAGCTGAAGGACACCAGCTATGCGCCCATCAAGGAAAACGCAGATATATACGACAAGCTGTATGCCGAGTATAAAACGCTGCACGACTACTTTGGGCGGGGGCAAAACGATGTCATGAAGCGCCTGAAGGAAATCAAGCGTATGCAGGAACAAGCATAAGATTACAAAAGGCCCTGCGGCAATGCCGCAGGGCCTTTTCTTCATATCGGCTCTATTAACTTACAAAATCTCCGTTGAATCTCGCAAACTGTTTTAGCAGCTCCAACTGCTGCATCTTGATCTCCAGCAATTTATCCAGCTTATTGGCTGTGAAATACAGCTCTTCCAGCCCCATTTGCAGCGTGGTCAGCGCCACTGTTGTGACCAGCACCGACGTCACTGTAAAAATATCGCTTAACGGGAGCCGCCGGCCGCTCTCCATTTCCCTTTTGACAATTTCGAATGCCCGCATTGCCTCCGCAGGCACACTGACTTCATCCAATACCTTTATGACCGCGGATGCGTTATCCACAAAAACCCGATAGGTTTCCTCCGTGACCTCTACGCGCAGAATCACCACGCGGACAGCATCCAGCGAAGCACGCGACGACAAATCCAGGCGGATCACCTCCGCCATATCCCCCAGCTGCGCCTTCTCAAAATCCAGCGTACTGCTTTCTATCGTACGGCTTATCGCATCCAGCGCGCGCATCTGTATCTCGCCTATTTTTTCAGCAAGCTGCTTTATATCCGTCACTGCCAAAAGTCATCTCCCTTTCACCAGGCATGCCTTCACCCATCGGTCAACACCCCTTATACGGGCCCTAGGCCGCCATCGCATCATAGAGCTTTTCCTCTATAATATATTCTTCGATCATCCGGGCCAGTTCCTGAACCCTTCCCGGGGCAAATGGACTGACCAGTCCGGCGTTTTCCACATTTTCTACAAAATCATATTCCAGCGCGCCTTCCTGCAACGCATCAAATATATCCATTGCCGCCTGCTGGTCCGTCAGCGATTGCTCCCATATCTGGAGCGCCGCATCCACCGACGTCACATACGAAAAAGTATAGAAAGGCACCTCGTATATATGCGTCATGCTCACCCAATCGTATTGCACATAGCCCGGGATCGCCACAAAATCCATGCCATACTCAGCATTTTTTTGTTCGAATAAAGAGTTGAGCCTGTCCACCGTCAATTCGTCCGGGTCCATCAGGTAAACCTCGCGCTCGAAATCGGCGTAAAAGGATTCTTCCGGAATCTTGGCAAACACGCTGGCCAACGAATCGTGCATCATCATATACCCTGTCTCTCCTCCGAAATAATACGGGAACATATTGATGCTCATCAATTCGACCGCCTGCGAGAATATCTCGTCCGTATCCAGCGAGGCGCCTGTCGCCGCACCGTAAAGGTGCATATTGTGGAAATGTCCAAATTCATGGAAAAACCCCCTGATGCTGTTCAGGTCGCTTGCGTAAGACCCCATTACAAACGGCGCGTCATAATTGGCAATGTACCTTGTGGCTGCGCCGGATACTTTATATTGCGACGGCAAAAAATCACAAAGCCCATACTCCATCATATAATCGTACGATTCGCCAAATTCGGACGACAATTTCATCAGGTTTTTACGGGCAAACCCCATAAAATCGTCATAATCCATATCCACTTCGGGCTGGTAAAAGAAGCCTATCTCGACCTGATAGGTGTACAACGGCACAATGTATTCCTTCACATCCGCAAAGTATTCCTCCATCATCGACGCGCTGTACTCCGATGCATAATTGTCAAAGCTCATATCCACATAATTATCGTATCCGTATTCCGCTGCCAGCTGCTGACGGATTTTTACAAGATCGATGTATATCTGTCCGTATTCCCCGTTATACGATGCATACCACAGTTCCAACGCGTCCAGCATGGCAACATAATCGTCCATCGCCCATATATCGGCATACGATAGCTCTTCCCCGCCATACAGCACGGTATCGGTCGATATATTCTCAATATATTGCGCAACAAGCGCAGCCTCTTCCTCAAGCAGTTTACTGGTCGTTTCATTGACCATATCCATCTCATCGAAATCAGTAAAATAATCGATGTCCCATTCATCCTCTATCTGGCTGCGGAACGCCGAATTATATAGCGCAATATAAAGATCTGTGTAGCAAAGCTCTATCGCCGCATAATTCTCCATGACGTAATTGTATTCTTCCAGCCAGTATTCATCCGTTTTGTCCAGTTCGCTATGAATTGCCGCCAGTGAGAATGCCGTATTAAAGTCCATCAGTATGTCGGTCGCTTCGTCTGTTATCTCGTCCACTTCCTCAAAGCTGTCTGTCTCCCCAACGACAGCAATAATCTCATACAGGCGCTCCACCAGCCGGTCCACATCCGGCCTCTCATAGACCATATCATCAAAATGAACCGTCCGAAGCTCCTGCGGTTCTTCCCCGTCCTCTGCTGCTTGTCCCGCGCCGTCATCCTGCACAGGCGATTGGCCCGCCAGCTTATCCTCCAGTGAGGATGACTCCCCCGCCGGATATGTAGATTCCGCCTCATACGGCGCAACGATACCGCAACCGCAGAACAATACGGCGGCAAACACCCCCGCCAGCAGCAATGCTGTTAATTTATACTTTGCTCTTTTATGTGTCATATGCTTCATATTAAGATTATATCATACATTATATAGGATATTTGTTTTATTTTTTAAGCGTAGTGTAGTATAATGAAACCATTATTAGTTAAAGCGGGGGCCGCATGCGGATCATCCGCCTTGGAGATCAATGAAGAGAGAGACGCGGGCAAGGGCAGTACTGGGAT
>DHOD01000068.1:12747-14871 GCA_002407725.1 Christensenella sp. UBA5399
GGCAAGGGCAGTACTGGGATGGGTGATCGCTTTTGGGGTGGCTATTGCAGCCGCAATGCTCATACGTACATTCGTTTTTGAAATCATACTGGTGGAGGGTCCCTCGATGGAACCCACACTTTATACCAATGAAAGGCTTATCGTGGAAAAGGTAAGCCGTTATTTTGGTTTGCCCGAGCGGGGCGACATCATTATCGTCAAATATCCCAACGAGACCGATACATATGTAAAAAGAACGATAGGCCTCCCGGGCGAGACAATCGAGATCAAGGACAGTACCGTGTATATCGACGGCCTTCCCCCTTACGAAAATTATATCAGTGCGGAATCGTACGCCGATATGGCGCCTGTGACCGTGCCGGAGGACCACGTTTTTGTGATGGGTGATAACCGTGCGCATTCATGGGATTCGCGCGTCACCGCCACCGGGCCTATTACACAAGGGGATATCCTTGGACATGCCGTTTTTGTCATTTATCCTTTTGACGAAATGCGTGCAATCAATTAAACAGGAATAGATCATCAACATGGATTATAATTTTGATGCAATCATAGACCGTACGAATACCAATTCTATTAAATACGACCATCGTGCCTTTGGAAAACCGGAGGGCGCCATTCCCCTATGGGTCGCCGATATGGATTTTATGACCGCAGCACCCATCATCCGCGCGCTGCAGAAGCGGTGCAGGCACGGTATATTTGGGTACAGCGAAATTGACGACTCTTATGTCAAGGCAATCAGGCATTGGTACAAAAAGCGCTATAACTGGAAGATTGAGCGCGATTGGCTGGTTCCCACACCCGGCGTTGTGTTCTCTATTTGTGCTGCCATCCGCGCTTTCACCGCGCCCGGCGATCCTGTCATCATCCAGCAACCTGTATACCACCCGTTTATGAGCGCCGTCACCGATAACGGAAGGGATCTGATCACCAGCCAGCTGATCATAGAGGATGGGCAATATACAATCGATTATTGGGATTTCGAATCCCAGATCATACGGAACAACATAAAATTATTTCTGCTGTGCAGCCCGCACAATCCTGTGGGACGCGTGTGGACGCGGCAGGAACTGCTCCGCATGGGCGATATATGCAAGCGGCAGGGCGTCACGGTCATTTCTGACGAAATTCATTCCGATTTTGTCTACAGCGGCCACCAGCACACTGTCTTTGCAGATATCGACGCTTCGATCGCGGATATCACTGTCACATTGACCGCGCCAACCAAGACGTTCAACATCCCGGGATTACAGGTTGCCAATGCGTTTATCCCAAACGATGACTTACGGGCGCGATTTGTGCAGGAAATACAAAAAACAGGCGTTGCCGGCGCCAGCCTGATGGGCATCGCAGCCTGCCGTGCGGCGTACGAGCGCGGCGCAGAATGGCTCGACCAGCTGCTGCCCTACCTGTATGGCAACATCACCTATCTGCAGAATTTTATTGCCTAAAATCTCCCGGCTATTCAAGTGACCAAGCCCGAGGGCACTTACCTTGCCTGGCTGGATTTTCGCTCGCTTGGCATGACCGATCAACAACTGGACAGCTTTCTGCTGGACAAGGCCGGACTTTGGCTCAACCCGGGCAACATGTTTGGGGCGGGCGGTTCCGGCTTCCAGCGCCTCAACTTTGCGTGTCCCCGGTCTACACTGGAAAAAGCAATGTCGCAACTAAGTGATGCATTTGCACCTTTATAATTATGTTGCATATAGCACTTATTTGGTATTTTTGACAAAAATCATACCGCGTCTTATTTGACGCATTTTTCTTTTTAAATCACATTTTCGATGCATATATCATGTTTTAACAATATATTGCTTTGTTGCATATCAATATTAACAGTGCTAAATGATACGCAATGTATATGTTGCTTTATTCATTGAGATGTATATATAACACAAAAGGCTCCTATATCACACAGGAGCCTTTTGTTGCTTAAGCTGCTTTGTTTGCTTTAATCTCTTAGCGGTATGATTTCTCCATGATCGCAAGTACATCCTGCTTGGAAAGATCATAAATGTCAAAATCGATACCAACCACATCCACAACCATATCCGCTACCTTCGCAAGGTCTTCCTTTTTGATGCCGTATTCCGACATGCTGATGTTCCGCACGCCCGC
>DHOD01000068.1:15012-17089 GCA_002407725.1 Christensenella sp. UBA5399
GATGTTCCGCACGCCCGTCTTGTCCATCAACCCTGTCAACGCATTGATGAAGTTCTGGCCTTTGTCGCCCGCGACAGGCGCTTCGCCCATCATGACGCCGATATCCTCCAGCGCCTGGGGCACAAATTCCTTAATCTTCTTATAATATTCCTCTGCCACAACGATCAGGCTGGCGCCATGCGCCACTTCGGGAAAATACCCGCCGAGGCATTGCCCGATGATGTGGTGCGAGGTCGTGCAGATCATCGCCTGGGTAAACCCGCTCAGTATGTCGGCGGCATACATAATGTTTGTACGCGCCTCCTTGTTGGATCCATCCTCGACCACCGTCGGCAGCCACTTTGCAACCGTCGAAACGGATTCGTTTGCACAAACGTCCACCATCCTGTTGCTGTTCTGGTTTACAATATAGCACTCCAGCGCATGGAACAGCCCGTCAAACCCCTGGTAAATTGTCAGGTGCTTGGGCAGCGACATCGTAAGCTCCGGATCGATGATCGAAACCACCGGGAAAAGCGCATCCTGTGCAAAGTCGATCTTCTCGTCTGTTTCCTCGTTGGTGATTACGCAGTACGGGTCCGTCTCCGTCCCTGTACCTGCCGTTGTGGAAATCACCACCACCGGCGCCGCGCCCGTCACTTCCTTTTGCTTGCCTGTGCCTACACTCGCATAATCCCAAAGGTCGCCGTCGTGCTTCATCATCATTGCGCAGGCCTTTGCAGTATCAATGCTGCTGCCCCCGCCCAGCCCGATCACAAAATCGCAACCGGTCTTAAGCGCCATTTCCTTTGCGTCCATTACGCCTTTTTTGGTGGGGTTGGGCATGATCTTGTTGTACACCTCGTACTGCACTCCATTTTTGGCAAGGAGCTTCTGTACCCTATCCAGGATCCCCATCTTTTCCATAATTCCATCGCTTGTGATGCAAATCAGCGCTTTCTTGCCCGGAAGCTTCATCTCGCCCAGCTCATCCAGCCTCCCGTTTCCAAAAACCACCCTTGTTGGTACATAAAAATCTACGTTAAACATTGTATTTTATCCCTTTCTTATACTATTCACCAATACAAACGTATCAGTCAAAGAGGTTCAGCAGGTACTCTACCTCATCCTCAGGCAGGTCGCATTCCTTGCCGATCATCTGTGCGACAAAGCTGATTTTTGCCGAACTTTCAGCCGATTCCATCTTGTTTTGCGCAGCCTCCACCGTGGTGCCCACCGCCAACACACCGTGGTTCCCCAGCAGCATGATGTCTACATTCTTGTCCAGAATCTCCTGTGCACCCTTATAAATATCGTCAGAGCCCGGCCTGCCGTACGAGAGCACCTCTATCGCCTTATGGTCCCACAGCAGCTCGGCATTCGATTTTGGGCAAAACGTCTTGTTACACATCGCGTATGCTGTCAGGAAAGGCGTGTGCGAATGTACCACGCCGCCAATGTTGTCACGCATGCCGTACATTGCCGCATGCATCTTCACCTCTGACGAGGGCTTGTACATCCCGCTGACCTGGTTGCCGTCTTCATCTATGACCGCGATCATTTCTTCGGTCAGGTACGCCTTGTTCTGCCCTGATGGGGTGATATACAGCAATCCGTCCTTTTTCGCGGAGACATTCCCCTCAAACGCGTTGCACATCCCTTTATCATCCATGCGCTTGGCAACTTTGATGATCTCTTTTATCATATTTACATCCATCAAATTTCTCCTTTTTTACAGTTCCGGCAGTTGGAATATCGGCAATACCTCGTCCATCGTCGGGTTCGCCTTGACAGCACCACGCTTTTGGACCGCCACAGAAGACGCCGCGTTGGCAAACTTAGTGGATGTAAAGATATCGTGACCCTTATCCAGCGCATACGCAAGCGCACCATTGAACGTATCGCCCGCGCCCGAGGTATCGATCGCGTTTACTTTATAAGAGGGCACCATTTCACTTTTCTGTCCATCGGATACAAACGCACCCGCACTGCCCAGTGTCAGCACCACGTTTTTAACGCCCTTGCTGTGGAAAAAGTCCGCCGCCTTCTTTGCCGCTGCTTCCCCGTCAATTTCAAAGCCCACATACTGCGCCGTCTC
>DHOD01000068.1:17232-19997 GCA_002407725.1 Christensenella sp. UBA5399
AGAATACTGCGCCGTCTCAACCTCGTTGGGTGTAATCACATCCATCAACTGGTAAAACGAATCGCTGATTTCGCACACGGGGGCAGGGTTTACAAGCGTAATCGCACCCGCCTCGCGCGCCAGCTTCATACCGTATTCGCACGCATCCAGAGGCACCATGAATTCCGTCACCACAACGTTCGCGCTCTGTATCTGTTCCTTTTTTGTATCCAAAAATTCAGGCGTAATATACCTGTCCGCAGCCTTGCAGATCACGATATAATTGCGCGCGTCGTCATCCACCATCAAAAACGCGGACCCGCACATACCCGGCGCCATACCGATGTGCTCGTCGCTGAGGCCGGACCATGCAAGATCCCTGCGGATCAGGTCAAGGTTGCCGTCATCCTCGCCCAACATGCTGATAAAGCATGTCTCTGCGCCCAAACGGGACGATGCCGATATCTGGTTGCCGCCTTTGCCGCCGATATCAATCTGAACCGTGCCAAACGTCGTCTCCCCCACCTCGGGCAAGCGCTCATTCAGGATGTTGTAATCCACGTTAATGCTTCCAATGTGCGTAATCATAACTTTCCTCCTTGGTTTTTGTTACATTTGTAACAGACGATAACTTTATTAACTATAATATAGAGAATATCTGTCGTTTTGTCAACCTCAGAACGAAAAATCATTGCAATATTTATTTATGTAATGTAAAATTACATATGTAACTAAAACGACAACTAGAATGAAAGGGCTTACGCGCATATGGCAAGACCAAAATCTGAGACAATTTCTGACGAGATGCTGGGAAAGGTTTCCCTCGCGGCAGAGCTCTATTATATTTATGGCATGAACCAAAACGCCATTGCCGAACAGCTGGGCGTTTCGCGCGTCTGGATTTCGCGCCTGCTCAAAAAAGCGGAGGAACTGGGCATTGTACGGATCGAGGTAAACACCACATCCGCCGGCGCCAAAGAACTCGAGAAGCAACTGGTAGACAAATACGGGCTGAAAAGCGCAAAAATCATTCAGGCGGAAAGTAGCGACCTGCGGCTGGCATACAGCGGACAGGCCGCCGCCAATTATATTACGTCCATACTCCGGCCCCACGACACCATCAGCATCTTCTGGGGCAAAACAATCGCCGCAATGGTGCAGCAGTTTGTGCCTTTGGATTTTCCGGGCGTCACCGTGGTCCCCCTTGTGGGCGGCATTGGCACCGACGCTTCCCTGCTGTCCAATCAATTGGCATACCAAATGGCCAACCGGATCGGCGCGACATGCCATCCTCTCAACGCGCCCGGCTATGTCGCGGGCAAAAAGGAAAAAATGCTACTGCTAAACGACCCTTCCATCCAGGAGGCCATCCGTCTGTCCGAGCATGCGGACATCGCCGTATTTGGCGTGGGATATTTACGCAACAAAACGCAGCAGATCACCGGATGTACCACAGAAGAAGAATTTGCAGCGCTGGAAAAAGTCGGAGCTGTGGGCGATATTGCGCTGCACTTTGTGGATGCGCAAGGTAAGCTTGTCGACCACCCTGTTGCCGACCGGCTTGTATCCGGCGACATCTGCCTGACAAGGAAAAATGCCCGCGAAGCAATTGGCGTTGCCGTGGGCACTGAAAAAACAAAAATATTGCATGCTGCGCTTGTCGGCGGCTGGCTCGACGTGCTGATCACCGACAACGAGACTGCCCGCCTGCTGATAGACTACAAATAATCACCCAAAGGACCGCTGATAGTTTTCAAACGTTTCCTGCATCCCCTGATCAAACGGCGTATATACTACGCCCAGTTCCCGCGTGATCTTTTCGCCGCTGTACAGTTCATTTTGATCCAGTGGGAACGGCACTTCGATGTTTTCATTGTACACCTGCTCCACCGAGACTTCCTGCGTGCTGAACGGAACCCCCAGCGAATCAATAAAATCCATCCATTTTTTGTAATCGATCATTTCGGGCGCCGCAAGGTTATAAGAATTGTTGTACGACTTTTCATCTGCCGTACATGCCATAATTGCCTTTGCAATATCTTTGACATATACGATCTGGAAGCGTGACGTTGCATCCACCGGCACGGGAATCGGCTCCCCCGCCAGCAGCTTTTTAAAGTACCATGACTCCCGCGGCGCATAATTGAACGGCCCATAGACAAATGACGGGCGCAAAATCGTGCAATCAACCCCCTGCTTCCTGCAACTTTCTTTCGCTTCTTTTTCCAGAAGCATTTTGTTGTATGCATAGGCCTGTACCGCGTCCTGCGGCTGCTGGTCGATCAACGGGAATTCCTCATCGTGTTGATCATCCGACGGCCGGAACACGCTGCAGCTGCTGATCAGTATATACTGCGTAGCAGAACCGCCCACCACATCCAGCAAGGACGCGCAGTCGCCCGGATCATAGGCGCAAAAATCCACAACCGTATCAAACTGTTTGCCGTCTAGGGCATTTTCCAGCGCAGATCCATCGTGCCTGTCCGCTTTCAGCTGGGCGGCAAAGTGCTCCCCCTTCAGCGTATACCTTCCCCTGTTGAGCACCGTAATTTCATATTCGCCCGTCCTGTCGGCCAAAATATTATATACCCTGCCTATAAAATAGCTTCCGCCTATCACCAATACCTTTTTCACTATGTTATCTCCTCAAATCAGGATTTTCTCACGCAACCCTGCTTTTCATTCGCTTTCATTCGCTTTGATTCTGTTATGTTATCAGTTCAACATGACCTGACCGCCCGTCACCGGCACCGCCTGCCCTGTTTCATACTGCTGTTCTACAATAT
>DHOD01000068.1:20131-25717 GCA_002407725.1 Christensenella sp. UBA5399
CTGCTGTTCTACAATATACAGCAGCGCGACCACGACATCCTCTGTTGTGCATCCGCGGTTCAGCGGCACTTTGCCCTCATAATAACGACGCACATCCTCCGCGCTTTTTGCGCCCGGCACTTTACCCGCCTCAAAGTACTGCTTAAACAACCCTTTCTCCGGGTCGGTCCACAGCGGCCCGTCAAGCAGGTTGCCGGGGCATATCGCGTTCACTTTGATGCCGAACGGCGCAAGCTCCAGCGCAAAGCTTTGGGTTAGGCCCACGCCGCCAAACTTGCTGCCCGCATAGGCGAAGTTGGCTTTACTTCCCTCAATCCCGCTCTTGGAGTTGATCTCGATGATATCCGCGGTATATCCGGCTGCGTACTGCCGCTGTATTTTCATTGGTACGCTCGCATATTTCGCACACAGAAAATACCCTGTGTAATTTACCTTCCCCACTTTTTCAAATTTATCGACTGTCATGCTGTCCAAATCACCCGCAATCAATATACCGGCGCAGGACACCATCACATCCAGCCCGCCGTATTGCAGGACTGCTTCCCGCACCATCGCGGCCACCGACTGCTCATCCGCAACGTTGGCCTGCACCCCGATTGCCGTTCCTTTGCCATACTGCCCTTCCAGCTCACCCGCCAGCCGCTGCGCGCCTGCACCGTTGAGGTCCGCCACTACAACATATCCTCCTTGCGCCGCAATGCCGCGGGCAATGCCTTCGCCAAATCCCTGCGCGCCGCCTGTCACAATGCAAATCTTCCCCTCCATCCGCCTGCCATTGACGTCCGGGGCAATTCGCCCGTGCCCTGTTTCCGCGCCCCAATGCAATATATCATCCGTAAATCCCTCCGTCAGGCTACGCGGGTCGCCAAAACTTTGCGCATACACCGCAATCTTCACCGCGTCCAAAAACAGCTGGCATGCGGCATCCGCTTCCTTCCTGCTCGCACCTAATGCAAAAAAGCCTATACCTTCCACCAGCACGATTTTGGGAGCCAAGCCATTTTTCTTTACATACGTACGGAACGCCTTTCCGGCGTCCTCTTCCGCACACAAAAACAAGGGCCTTCCATTGCAATACAAAATATGGTCGGGTGTAAAAGGCATCATGACATCCGCGGCTGCATCCGCATTTTTGACAAGCGACGCAACCTGCGTGTTTGTACAAAACACCGCTACAGCACGCCTTACTTCATTCGCATACAGCATACGCAGCGCCGGCGCAATATTTTGCGCGCTTTCCGGGGGCGGCACAGGTGTAAAATCAGCTTTTTGCTTCACGACCCCCTCCAGTGTTCGGATCACCCGGGTCATCATCGTATCCAATTCATCTACCGTGTCGGCTGCGGCAATCATGCCGTGGTTTTGCATAAATGCCAGCTTGGGAGCAGCCCCGTTCCTTGCCGCGTATGTGTCAAACACCTGCTTACACGCTTTTCCCAATGCATATCCCGGTTTTGTCGCACCGATCCATGCCGCGTCAGAAAACAGCTTTGCGCATACCGCTTCCCCGTCTCTACCACAGGTCATGCCGTTGACAATTGCCGGGTGCAGGTGCAGGATATAGCGATACGGCAAAATCCCATGGAGAAGACATTCCACACTGGGCGCACCCGTCTGCTGCCCGGGCCGCACCGCCGCTGCCATATCGGCAAGCGCAGCAGCTTCGCGTTCCCTCGCATCATCGGGATACTGCTTATCCAATACCGCGTTCAACTTCGCAATATCCATTGCGACAAAGCCTTCCTCACCCACAGTCGCAAGCTGCGTACCCGACGCTTTCACATACAATATTCCATCCTGCTTAAACGACGTATTGCCGCCGCCCGCCAGCACATAATCCGCATCGCTGCCATACCGGTTGCTCATTTCCACCAATTGCGTTAAAAGACCCATACACTCTCTCCTGTCCCGTTTCTATTGTTAATCTCTACGTTGAGCTTCATTTTCACCAACTTTAATTCGCTTTCACTCATTATTGTTCGAATAGCATCAGTCGTTATCAGAGATTGAATGCCACTTCAATTTCTTTTATTTTCTCCTCCGGCATCGCGTGAACCGTTTTTTTCAATTGTCCTGCCGCCACCACCGATTTTGCCGAATATTCCAGCACCTCCAACCTGTCAAACACGTTGAGCAACCCCGTGCCTGCCACCACCACACAATCATTCTCAATGATGCAAACCGGCGTCTTGATTGATATTTTTTCCACCGCCTGGTTGTTGTGCCTGACCAGATTGGCCCCATAAGGCACACGCTGCACCTGTTTGAGCATAATATAACTTTCCGGAATCAGCTTCGCGTCAAACTCCCTGCCCGTCACGGCAAAGGCCATGATGTTGGGCGGGTGCGCAATAGCGACCGCCTGAATATCCGGATGCGCATCATAGACCCCTTTGTGCAGCATCACGGCGCGCGACGGCGTCTTGCCCGCCTCCCTGCGCCCATCGCGGATGTTCACAAGGTCGCCGGGCTCCAGGTACATCCTGTCCTTCCCGTACGGCGTGATAAAAAACGACCCATCTGGCAGCCTGCGGGAAAAGGTGCCCTGCGTCGCCGTAAAAAGCTGCTGGTTGTACGCCCTGTGGATGTACCCGCACATCGCCTGGCGGTAATACCGCTCATCCGATGAATATTCCCCGACGCTGTACTCCTCCATATCAGGAAAATACCTGGTGGAATACAGTGTCAACTCGTCCTCTGTCAGCCTGCGAATCTCGCCCAGCGCCGATGCATTGATCTGTATCCGCGCGCAATAATCCAGCGTTTCAAAAATACTGAATGCCTGAAACAGGTCTTCCGCCGCAACAATGGCGCCGTGGTTGTCCATGATGACCACATCGGCCCCCAGCGCAAACTGGTCCGCAATCCTGACGCCCAGCTCCTCCGATCCGGGCAACGCATAACCGCCCACGCGTATCTCGCCGCAGGTCACCTTGATGTTGGCGATCATATCCGTCGCAGGAACCTCTCGTATGGCGGAAAAAGCGACCAGCGACGGCGGATGCGCATGCAGCACGGCCCGCGTCCCCGGCCTTCTTTCATAAACCATCTTGTGTATGGGCAGTTCGACCGAAGGCTTGTGTATGCCGATCACCTCGCCGCCGGGCAGCACTTTAATAATATCCTCACGCTCTAGCGTTCCTTTGTCAATCGACCCCGGTGAAATCCAAATGACCCCGTCCGAATCCTTGATGGAAAGGTTGCCGCCCGACGTTGTTGTCATCCCAAACGAATACAGCCGCCGCATAATCAGCACAATCTGGTCTGCCGGGTGTAATAAATCAAAGTTCATTTTTTTACCTCCTTCACAAGAGTCTCTCTATACCAAGTCTTGATACCGCGCGTACGCAGCGTCCCATGCTTTCCCGTCTTTGTGCGCATAGCGCCTGATCTCTTCCGTCCGTGCAACAATCGCGCGCGCCTCGGCGATGTCCCGCACTTCGCCTGCCGCAATCAACTGCATCATGATGTTGCCCAGTACGGTTGCTTCGGTGGGCCCGGCCAGCACATCCTTGCCCGTCGCATCGGCTGCCATCTGGCAGAGCAGCGCGCTGTTTGCACCGCCACCCAGTATGTGGATTGTATCGTTGCCGAAACCCACCATCTTCTCCATCCCTTCGGCGGTGTTCCTGTACTTGAGCGCAAGGCTTTCGTCGATACAGCGTATGACCTCGCCTTCCGTCTCCGGCACTGGCTGGCCCGTCCGCGCACAATACTCCCTGATCCGCCGCGGCATGTTCCCCGGGTGCATAAAATCGGGCGCATCCACATCAATAAAGCACAGGAACGGTGCACATTGCCCCGCCATCCCGTCAAGCTGAGAGAAGCTGTATTCCCTACCCTCGCGCATCCACTGCCGCCTGCATTCCTGGTTAAGCCAGGTACCCATAATATTTTTGAGATACCGGATTGTGCGGCCTGCGCCGCCCTCATTTGTAAAGTTATATTCCCACGCCTCGCGGCTTGTGATCGGCTCGCCCAACTCCGTCCCCATAAGGCTCCATGTGCCGCTGCTGATGTACATTGGGTGCTTGTCCTGCGTCGGCACCACCGACACCGCCGAAGCCGTATCGTGCGAGGCAATGCACATTACCTTGGCCGGCGGCGCATTCAGCTCCTCCTGGATCTCCGGCCGAAGCACGCCGCAAACATTCCCCGGCATGGTGATCTCGCACAGTATTGCCGGGTCGATGCCTGCCTCGCCGATCAAACGGTAATCCCAGTCGCGCTTCTTCGCATCCAGCATCTGGGATGTGGAAGCGATGGTGTATTCCGTCTTCATCTCCCCTGTCAGGAAGTAATTTAAAAGATCGGGCGTAAAGAGCACTTTGCTGGTACGCGCAAGCTGGCCCGGCTCTTCTTCCGCAAGATACGCCAGCTGGTGCAGCGTATTAAACTGGATTTCCTGTATGCCGGTCGATCGGTATATCTGTTCCGGCGTCGTCTTTTGGTAAAGCCCCAGGGTTTTATACCCGTCCGTACGCTTGTCCCGATAGTGCACCGGATTGGATACCAGCTGCCCGTCACCACCGATCAGGCCGAAATCCACGCCCCATGTGTCAATGCCGATCGTGTCGAATCCACCGTCCTGCACCGCCTTGGATATCCCCTGCTTAATTTCAAAAAAAAGCCGGAGCACATCCCAATACAGCGTATCGTTTATGTTGACGGGATCGTTTGAAAACCGGTGAATCTCACGCACAGCAATGTCGCCGCCCGCATACTCGCCAATCATTGCCCGGCCGCTGGATGCGCCAAAATCAAACGCCAAAACCCTTGCCACGTCGTCACCCTCTTCCCTTTTTGCAATCTCTGTTATCTGTTAAATGTACAGTATTCTTATATTTGAAAAGATTTCTTTTTTCAATAATACCCGGATTCTTCACCGGGAAATCATACTTTCGGATATTCAGACTATCTTCCCCAATCTACCCGCATCGGCTTTTTCCAGCTGCGCTTCGCAATGGCCATCACCGCCAGCAGTATAAACACCCATGACGCGTTGCTCACGATCATAGAAAACGGGTTGAGCTCCAGCAGGATCATCGCTTGATCGTGTATCGTCCACAACATCGCCACCAGCAGCACCCAGACCAGCGCAACCCAATTGTTCTTCAGCAGCCCAGTGGCAGAGATTGTCGCAAAAACAAACAAAAGGATCATTTCATTGCTGGAGCCGGTGCCAATGCTGGTATCGGCCACGCCAAAACAAATTGCTGCGGCCCAGCCTGCCAGCACACCGATCACTGCAATCAATCCGTATATCCAGAAGAACTTCATTGCGCCGCGAATCGGCTTCTGCTCCTTCGCAAACCTGCCCGTCCGCCACAACACCAGTATGGCGATGGCAAGCGAGATAGCCAATACCGAAACAGCAACCGGCACTTTCAATTCCATCCATCCTGCCGGCAGCCTGTCGGGCGTGTCGTTGCTGGCCCACATGGCGATCCCCCGGGTAAGCATAGCGCTGGCAACCGTGACCAAAACGGCGGGTATACGCGCAACCATAATAAACAACCCATTCAAAAGCCCCAGCGCCCCACAAACAACCAACGCAAGCAACAGTCCCACACCCGTATTGCCCGC
>DHOD01000081.1:0-1081 GCA_002407725.1 Christensenella sp. UBA5399
AAGGTAGGAGCACCGAGGTAGTTAGTTGGGGCACCCAGTGCCGTGCTGATCGCTCCGATCAATGATTTGCGTGCACTGCCTGTTACATTGTATTTGAGTTCCATTTTTCAAACCGCCTTTCTTTTTCGGTATTACATTAATCACTCTAAACCGCTGATATAGCAACGGTTTAATGCGATTCCTGTGGAGAATACTGTACCGATTATTCGGCGGTTTCTTGTGTAGATAACACAATGCCGGACAGAACAAAACAGGTGTATGGCAGGGCATCTCCGTTGGAACGAGAACCAAGCATGAGTTTACTCATCGACAGCCACATCCGCATATTTCATCGTGACACCATCGCGGATAACGGAAACACCGTCTGCACTGCCGACTTGCTCAATATACCGTTTTATAATGACATCGCAGTATTTCTCATCAAGCTCTATGGTGAAGCAAATCCTATCAGACTGCTCACAGGCGATGAGTGTGGACCCGCTACCGCCGAAGGGATCAAGAACGATACAGTTCGTTAGGCTGCTGTTCATAATGGGATATGCCAGCAGCGCAATCGGCTTCATGGTGGGGTGGTCGGCATTCTTCTTTGGCTTTTCAAATTCCCAGATGGTGGTCTGCTTGCGGTCAGCATACCAGTTGTGCTTGCCTTTCTTCTTCCAGCCGAATAGGACAGGTTCATGCTGCCACTGATAGGGCGAGCGTCCCAGAACCAGCGACGGCTTTTTCCAGATGCAGCACCCGGAAAGCTGAAAGCCCGCGTCCGAGAACGCTTTTCGGAAGTTCAGCCCTTCAGTGTCGGCATGGAACACATAAATGGAAGCGTCCTGCGCCATCGCCACTTCGGTGTTTGTAAACGCCGCAAGCAGGAAGTCATAGAACGCTTCGTTACCCATATTGTCATTTTTGATTTTGCCCGCCGTTCCTTCATAATTGACATTGTATGGCGGATCGGTCACCACCAGATTTGCGAGCTTCCCGTCCATCAGAGCGGTGAAGGTGTCGGCTTTGGTAGAATCGCCGCAGACCAGCCGATGGCGGCCAAGCGTCCAGATATCACCGAGCTTTGTAACGGCGGGCTTTT
>DHOD01000081.1:1291-1789 GCA_002407725.1 Christensenella sp. UBA5399
CGGGGTCGAAGCCCGTGAGCGACACATCAAAGTCCGCACCCTGCAAATCTGCAATGAGCAGAGCCAGCTTGTCTTTATCCCAGTCACCGCTAATTTTATTGAGCGCAACATTGAGCGCCTTTTCCTTTTCAGCGTCCATCTCGACAACTACGCAATCGACCTTGGTGACGCCCATATTAAGCAGCACCTTTAATCTCTGATGGCCCCCAACGACATGGGAGGTGGTTTTATTCCATATAACAGGTTCAACATAGCCGAATTCCTCAAGAGAGCGTTTCAACTTCTCATATTCCGGATCGCCAGGCTTGAGGTCTTTGCGAGGATTATAATCGGCGGGAACAAGCCGATCGGTCTGAATCTTTTCTATCAGCATAGCTTTCAGCCGCCTTTCCGAGCGGTAAGTAACCGCTCCATCACATCATCCTGCGGATTAGCTCCGCCATACTCGCCGGTGCAGTTTTCCTTGACGATCTGGAAGATTTCCATCCACAGACGGTT
>DHOD01000081.1:2024-2443 GCA_002407725.1 Christensenella sp. UBA5399
CCCGTTGTGGGGTGTTTGGCCAGAAAGCCATATTCGGTAACCGCTTCCTCGCATTGAATCCACCGGGCTACGCTCATGGCGTAGCGTTCCAAAAGCTGTGGGGAAACGAGTGCCGCACAGCCACGCTCATTCAGCCATTGCCATGTGTTTTTGTAAATCTCTGCTGCCACAAGCGTCTTGCCGTCCTTTTGCACGGCTTCGAGCATTTTGTTCGGTTCCGGCATTTCATTGCCTTGCAGATTTGCCGTGTCAGAAAACTCCATCACAGTTAATTTTCTGCCGCCTGGATTGCCGGCGGATATTTTGTCGGCGAGAGGCTTCTTTTTTGCGCCTGCACCGATGCGAGCACCGCCTCTGCAAGTGCCGTCTTTCGCCATATTCATCACACTCCTTGTGCGCTGGGGCTATTCCACCGTTTG
>DHOD01000081.1:2652-3121 GCA_002407725.1 Christensenella sp. UBA5399
GCGTTTTTCAACACGAAGCCCCACGCCGCTGTCCAGATTTTTTTGTTTTAGAGATTTTGATACCCCCACCGGGAGAGACCATGAAAAATGGATTGCTTTGAGGCATCGTACCAAAATGTAAACGATGCCTCTTTCAACATCCTTTTCCCCATCGGTCGCCGCTCTCGGCAGTGATACGAGAGTGACAGGCTTTGCAAAGAGCCATGAGGTTCTCGGCATTGCTGTTGCCGCCCTTAGAGAGCGGGAGAATGTGGTGCACCTCCTCGGCGGGCGTTAGCTTTCCTTGCTTTTGGCATTCCTCGCAAAGAGGGTGTGCCTTGATGTAACGATCACGGATTCGTTTCCAGCTACGGCCGTACCGTTTATTTGACGCAGGATCGCGCTCGTACTGGTTGTAGCGTTTGTCCATGACCTTCTGATGCTCGGCACAGTATTGCTCGCGTACAGCAAGCCGACCGCAGCCGGGGTA
>DHOD01000121.1:0-7720 GCA_002407725.1 Christensenella sp. UBA5399
ACAAAGATTGGGGGCAGCCCAATCCCGTTTGCAAGATTCCATCCGTTTCGAATTGCAGCAGGGGTCCTGGCGTACACAATAATTTGGAAAACACCATAAATCACAAACCCGGCCGTCGCAAAATACATCAGAACAACTTCCGAGTCAATCGGCCGTATCAAAAAAACAATGCCGAGAATGATCATCAGTATGCCGATGAGAATACCGCCCGCCTTGCTTCCCTTTGCTACCTCACATGTCAAATCCTCAACGTCCGCTTCAAAATCCAACGGGGCATGCTCGTATTTCTCTTCCATTTTAGTTCCTCCCCATATATTGTTATATAATATATAAACAATAAAAATGATTTAGACACAGAGAAAATGACAAAAATTCCATTTTATATTGTAATCACCTGTTTTTAAATCCTTTTACAATATCAGATACGATCCCCACAATACTGCCAATCACCAATATCCATATGAATAGATTGGTAATTGCGGACCATACGGAAATGAAGATATCCCCTTCTATATTTGCCGCCGCGGTGACATCCTGTGCAAATGAAGGATTCCAGATAGCCATATCCCCAAACAATCCGAAACAGAACATCAAAGATACAACCCCAGCAACCGCAAGGAAAACGCCCAGCATAAACGACCATCGCCCTGCAATCAACTTCATGATTTCCCGCAGTACGCCAACCGCATAAATGGCAAAAACCAACCAGATGCGCTGCCCGATGACGTCAATATTAAAAACATTGATGATTTCCAGGCTGCCGTCTACCGGGATATACGCCGAAAAGATCCATGGCAACGTCGCAAACAATATCATAAATGCGGTGGAAAAAACAATTCCCACAATACAATCGGCGCGCTTGATCCGGGCCGACTCCACAGGAATATCCTTAAGATCGGCCACAGTCCATGGTTTTTGCAGTTCCATTTTGACATTGTACCGGTCGACGATCATAAACCCGAGCGTCACAAAACCGAATGTACTGATCCCGCCCATAATCAATCCTGAAATAAAGCTGCCGATCCCCTCCCCCACATTTGCGTATTTTCCCGTCGCGCCTTCTATAATAGAAACGGCGACGATGCCTATGAGGACGGCGTAAAGCGTAATCTTTAATACAAAGGCATAACTGTCATATATCCGTGGGGAGATCACGTATTTCTTTGCGTCGTTGTATTGGTCCGCCAGCTTTCGTGGGTCGCCCAACTCTTCTATCGCGCGCTGTGCGTTTTCCGCCGACGCCCCGCCATACGCATCCATCATGTCGTCGATCATTGACCGAATCTCTTTTTCCGTTTCCTCACGCCTTTTTTGCGGAATCCTGCTTATTACGGCATAAATATACTTATCAATCAGATCCATGGTTTATTCCCCCAACATCGATTCTACAGTGGCGGATATCTGCCGCCAGCTTTTTTTGAGTTCTTCCAACGTACTAAGCCCGTCATTGCTTATCATATAATACTTTCGTGGCTTGCTCCCCTCTGTATTCCACTTGCTGGTCAAAATACCTTGCCGTTCCAGGCGGTTTAATAGCGGATACAATGTTCCCGCCTCAATAGTCAATCCCTTTTCATTGAGCTCCGCCACCAGCGCGTATCCATATTTTTCATTTTTCAGGCAACTGAGCACACAAAGAATGATGCTCCCCCGCCGGATCTCCGATACCATACCTTCCACAAATTCTTCCGATACCATCGCACTCACCTTCTTTTATGCCATTATACTATGTGCAACATAATATTGTCAATTAAATAATATTATACAAGAAACACCAGACACATTAAAAGGTATCTGGTGCATAAATAGGATCATAATATGATGATTTGACTATCCGCTGCCATCCGGGTTCTCTGTCACGTGGTCCTCATTTTCAATGATCCACTGTATAACTTCCTTTGTATCCTGCGCCTGCGGCGCGTACTGTGCATAATCTTCATTCCACCGCGCATACGCCGGGTCGCTCCGTTTGTCCGTAAACTGATGGTTTTGCAGGATATAGCTTGTCATAAAATCAGTGAATTTTTCCGCGCCAAATATGTTGACGTGTGACCGGTTATAGAAATCAATCTCAAAATCCAACCCGATCTCGTCATAATAATTGTTGCAGTTGATGTAATCAAAACCACGTGCCCGAACCAGGTCCTCCATATAATTATGCATCCGCTGGTCGTCCGTGATGTCGTAATCGCCATCGTCTTCGTGAGGCATCATGGAATATGGCGGAACAAAAAACAACACGTCAAGGCCGTTTTGCTCGCAGGTATCCATAAATTCTTCGAGCAGCGCTTCCATTTCCCCATCGATTGCCAGCTTTTCTGTGATTTCCCCTACTTCTACGCGTTCCACAACAGAATGTTCTTCTTTGAACAGGAAACCTTTCATATAATTGTGGCTGTTGTTCAGCGAAAGTTGCACCTGCTCGGGCGTGGGCAGGCCTTCCGCATCATTGTGGTACAGCGCGATGTCAAAATAATACGGCCAGGGATTCTCGCCCTCCGGCAGACTGTTGTTGATCATGTCATGCCTGTTCCACGAATAATTGAAGGAATCCGACGAATACCGCAAGCCCACAATACGCTCTTCCGTATTTAACTGCGGCCCATACTGAAATGGCCGCAGGTCGACCAGCAACAGGTCGGGATGCTGTGTCTTCAGCATTTCTGTCACATAGTATTTCATCACCTGGGGCGGTGTGTTGTTTGTCGCAAAATTATAGGAAGTAATGCCGTACTCATTCCAGACTTTGAGCGGCATCCAATACATCACGGTTGTGCTGGTACCCAGCGCCACGATATCCAGCGTGTCGTCGGGTTCCGCATAAAACCCAACCACGTTTTTTCTCTCATCACCGGCAGGCCGCATCATGTATGATATCCACGTAAACAATAACGCGCCGATCAATATAAACGCAGCCGCTTTGATTATGTTCATCCAGGCTTTTGGCTTTGGTTTGATTGTTGTGCCGCCTTGTGTCATGGCCTAAAACCTCCCATAAATAAAATCGGTGGGGTTATAGCCCGGGCCGTACAGCCCCAGCAGTATCACGCAGAAGACCAATCCGTACAGCACAATCCACCGGAAAGCGGCATTTTGTCTGCCAAGCCAGTCGCGAACCGATATGCCCTTAGCCTGAAACGCACCCACCACAAACAGCATGATGACGCCAAACGCAATAATTTGCAAATTGGTCTGCCCGCCCGCCAACGTCACAAGGTCTTCAGAGAATAGTACCGTTGGGTTGAGCACTGTCAGGCCGCTTTTGATCATATACAGCGCATTGGGTAGACTGCCCGATCCAAAGAAAAGCACACCTACGGCAAATATCAAAAATGTGCGGATGCTCTGGAACAAATGCCAGCTGAACGTTTCGGTCTGTATTTTTAGTACCCCAACCGTCTTTTTGAATGCGGGGGCGAGCAACTGGCCCGCCACAATCACCACCCAGAACCATAAGCCCTGCGCAACAAACTGCCACCCATTGCCGTGCCAGATGCCAATCGCAACCCACAGCACCAGCATTGCAAGATATGAAGGGATGCGCTGCGCCGCTTTTTTCCCAAATCGTTTTTTCAGTCCCCTACCCATCTTTGCCCATGCCCTGGAGCGTGAGACAGGGTACATAATATAATCGCGCAGCCATTGCCCCAGCGTAATGTGCCAGCGCTGCCAAAACTCCTGTATCGTACGTGAAAAGAAGGGCGTACGGAAGTTTTCGGGCAGGCGTATCCCCATGCATTCGGAGGCACCCAGCACAATGTCCATACTGCCGGAGAAGTCAGCATAGAGCTGCAATACATACGCAAATGTGCCCAGCCAGATAAACATGCCCGGATAACCGGCAGGGTCGGCGTACACGGCGTTGGCCAATATGCCGACCCGGTCGGCAATCACCAGCTTTTTGAAGAATCCCCACGCCATCCGCGCCGCGCCCCTGCAAACCGTTTTAAAATCAAACGCATGCCGCGCAAAAAGTTGATTCTCCAACTGTGAATACCGGCTGATCGGCCCCGATGTAATTTGTGGAAAATACGAGGTAAACAATGCAAATTTAAACACATTTTTTTGCGGTTTTGATATGCCCCAGTATACGTCGGTCAGATACCCCACCACCTGCAGTGTGTAAAAACTGATGCCGAGTGGTGCAAGCCAGCGGACCGCGCCTATCGTCAGGTCACTGCCAAACGCATTGACCAGCATCTGCACATTTTCCAGAAAGAAATTTGTGTATTTGAGCGCCGCCAGCATGCCAATGTTGATCACCACTGTAACCACAAACATGGTTTTGCGCTTTTTTTTGAGCACCGCGGCAACTATCCCGTCACCTTGCGCTTCCATGCCTTCTATCTCGCTGTTCAGATGCCCGATATAGTTGCTCGCAAACCAGATGGTCAATATGCTGACGATCAGGAAAATAAATGTATGTGGAATGCTGGACAGCAAAAAGAACATGACGCTTGCCGCCAGCAGCACCATCCACTGTATCTTGCCCGGCACAATGTAATATACGACGAGCACCGCTATAAAAAACAATATAAACTCAATTGAAAATAACGTCAAAACTCCCGCTCTTTCCTATTACCCAATGTTCTTTTGGATAATCTCCAGCATCTCTCCGACATTTTTCATACCCAGCACGTCCTTCATGCCGAATTTAAATCCGAATGCGGCCTCCACTTCGCCAATCAACGTGATATGCGTCAGGGAATCCCAGTCTTCAATGTCCTCTGCCGTCGTCTCTTCTGTTACTGTAATATCCGCATCGTCAAACACATCCCGGAATATCTCGTTTACCTGCCGCAGTATCTCATCATTTGTCATGTTTGCTCTCCTCAATACATGTATTGTTGGGCGTAAAGCAGTCCACTACCGCTGTAAAACGGCCCCCGCCCGCATCGCAAAATCCAAGCTTTGCATATATGTGCTCTACCATCGCATTCTTCGGTGTTTTAATATATTCCCCTACTACATTTTGATAGCCGTTTTGCTTTGCGGTTTCAATCATCTTATTGACAACAAACTCCTCCATGCCCCGCTTCAGCACGCGGCAGCTCATCAGCCAGGTGTCAACAAAAAGGGTTTCTTCATCCTGTTTTTCCATCACTACTACACTGATCAAGCCATAGTCGCTGATTTTGTCTTTCAGCGTAAAATACAGCGTGATATATCTGCCGTCGTTTGCCAGGCGCTGCACATCCGCCTCGGTATACCGTACCGTCCGCAGGTTAAACTGGTTGGATCGCTGTGTGAGCTGCGCAATACGCGGGTAATGATATTCGTCAAACGGCAACGCATTTGCCTGCATATTCAGGTCTTTCAGGTAATCGTCATAGCTGTCAAAGTGCTTTTGCGCCTCTATCCTTCGTGCCTCGGCCTGGTATTGTTGCGCACGGTTGGCCGCCTCCCTGGTGTGCGATGCCGTTTCAAAAAGATGCAGGCTTTGCAGGTACGGCACATACTGCGCAGGGTCATCCGGCAGGTCGGGAACGGTGATTTGTGGGATCAGGCTTGCTACCGCGTCACGCTCAAACGGATTATCGTCCAAAAACACAATGCTGTCCATTCCGATATTGAGTATCTGTTGTATCTGCCGGATATTGGTGGCTTTATCTTCCCAGTTGGCAACAAACACCGCGATATCATCCAAACGGAGCACCATCTCATTGTGCTTTTCAAACGGCTCCTTTGCGGTCTCTTCCTCATTTTTGCTGCATACGGCCAATATGATGCCACGCCTTCCCAACTCCCTGATCCACATTTGAAAATCAGAGAACGCATGCCCCATACCAAGCTCGCCAATTTGAATGCCCGCCAGCCCGTCGTCGCCAATCACACCGCCCCACAGCGTGTTGTCCAGATCCAGTATAATACATTTTTTGATGCGTCCCATGATTGCGCAAATGACATCCAGCACCTGCGCCGCTACCGCAGGCAACGCTTCCATGGACAATGGCATTTTTGCCGCATAATACAACCTGGGGTCACGGAATCGTTCCAAACCAAACCACAAAGCGGTTTGCGCGAGATCGACGGGAAATACATTTTTGTGTTCTTGTGCACCTTGCATGAACATACAGTTCAGCTTGCGTATCTGATATAAAAATGAACCCTCTGTTTTGCCTGCGTAATTGCCAAACACTTTGTCGTCCAATTCTATGAAATTAAACTGGAGCACAGACGCATTGGTGTGCGCGCCAATCATGCTCCAGTATTTGGTTATTTGCGCATATATACTTTCTGCAAAGTGTCCCCGTTCCTGTAGCTCCGTGTTGCAAAACGTCTCATAAAGCTTCTCCGCACACATATAAATCAGTATGCCGTCCGGCGCAAAAGCATATAATTCCGATCCGGCATCCGCGACCTGGGCAAATATCTGGTCATAGTCCGCCTCAAACACATCAAGGCCGACCCCCACGTCGTATGCCTGGCCTTTAAGCGCAGTCGCAAGATGCTGCGTCGCGCAATCACCCAACACGGCCAGCCGGTATCGCGGCAGCCCCGTGCTGTCTTTTTTGCAATTTTTCTTCAGCTGTATAAAGGTTTTTCTCATTAATTTTCCTATCATAACAAACGGTATTAATGATACCTTACCCCTTTTGAGATGTCAATTTTCATGATATGAATAATGTGTAAACAAGTTTCCCTCAATCCCGCAAATCAAAGTGCTGGTAATCCTTGTAGCCGTTCCAGTCACCGCCCCATGTAAATCCGTACTGGGTAAACAGCTTATAGCAAAGGTCGTCCCTGTGTATGTAATACGGATTATCCTGTGAACGGTCGGTGTGTATGCGGGCCGCCTCAGGCTCTACGCGGTCCCCGTTTACATAAGGGTTGTACAATGGATTGATATCGATGGCCAGGCCCAATGCATGATTGGAGAGCGTACCCGTCCCTTTTACCACACGATAGCAAAAGGCGGATGAATTGTTGTCGGTCATGGAAGCTTCGTCATTTGCGTCATAATCATCTATCAGCACCATTTTTTCGATAGGATATTTCTCTTCATAGAGCGCTTTCATTATATGCAGAATATCTTCTGCAATCTGCACGTTAACCACCAGTTCACCATCGTGCACCTCCCCGTCAAACCCGACATGCAGCACACGAAGGTAGCGCAAGTCGTCATATGGCACTGTGCAATCGTCGGGGTAGGATTTGTCCTGCATACGCTGCTTGACATCCTCTGGGATTGGTTGCAATGTAAAACCATCAGCGATCATCATCATTCCCTCCGGTGTGGGCGTAGGGGTTGGCGACGGAATGGGAGTAGGCGGCGCTTGCACAGGTGCCGGTGTTGGGCTGTGCGTAGGGACAGGAACAGGCGTGGGCTGGACGGCCGACGCCTCTTCAACAGGTTCTATCTTCACAGGCTCTGACGCCGGCGCACATCCTGATAAGAATGCCATTACCAATATTGCAATCAAAACGAACCTTACACTTTTCATAAATAAAACTCCCCTAAACAGATTATACCATTTTGCAGTAGTCGTTGAAATAACCGAGGAGATCAAAAAACCACACGCCGCTCCTGATGCGCGACATAGTGGTTTTTACATGGGATTGAAGTAACGTGCAATTTGCTGCGACGTGGATGGAGTTAGTGTTCATAAGGACAGATCGTATGCGCGGGCATGAAAAATGCCGCACACCCCTCGTGAAGTGCGCGACATGTCAGCGGTGACTCGCCGCTGGAGCTGGCGATGGGACTTGAACCCGCAAC
>DHOD01000121.1:8076-20201 GCA_002407725.1 Christensenella sp. UBA5399
TAACCAACTGAACTACCAGGCCAAAACATAACAGATTGTCGCCGGCGGAGAAAATGCTCCTTACACCGGCAAAAAGCATTTTTGGTGGGCCCTCAGGGACTCGAACCCCGGACCGATCGGTTATGAGCCGATTGCTCTAACCAACTGAGCTAAGGGCCCCCGCACAACAAAGAGCATTTAAAAATAATGGTGACCCCAAGGGGAATCGAACCCCTGTTACCGCCGTGAAAGGGCGATGTCTTAACCGCTTGACCATGGGGCCAAATATTGGGACGGGTGACCATAAAAAAGTATGGTCGGGGTGGAGGGACTCGAACCCCCGGCCCCATGCTCCCAAAGCACGTACGCTACCAAACTGCGCTACACCCCGAGGCATGCTCTTTAATGCGACGCTTTATAATATACTGTATTGAAAACTAAAAGTCAATAGATTCAAAACAAAAAACTATCCGGCAGTGTAAGACGCCCTTGCTTGCACACAGGGGCGTCTTGTATTTTCGTATCAAAAACCGATCAAAGGCGTTTTTCAATAAGAAATTGGCCATTCACCTGCTTAAAAATTGTCTTCCATCAGCTGGAAATATGCCTGCGCATGCTTGCATACGGGGCACTCGCCCGGCGCGACCTTGGATTTTTGCAAGTGTCCGCAATTTGCACATTGCCAAACCACTTCTTCATCCCGCGCAAACACTTTGCCTGTTTCAATATTATTTTGCAGCTTCTTATATCTTTCCTCGTGTGCGGCCTCGACATGGCCCGCCCCGGCAAACTGCGCAGCAATCTCGTCAAAACCCTCTTCTTTTGCAATTTTGGCAAATGAAGGATACATCTCTGTCGTTTCGTAATGCTCACCCGCCGCCGCATCCTTCAGGTTTGCGATGGTGTCGGGCATGCTGCCGCCGTGCAGCCATTTAAACCAAAGCTCGGCATGCTCCTTTTCATTGTTTGCAGTTTCAGTGAAGATGTTGGATATCTGTACATAGCCGTCTTTTTTTGCCTGGGAAGCATAATATGTATACTTCATCCGCGCCATCGACTCGCCCGCAAAAGCGTCCTGGAGACATTTTTCCGTTTTTGTACCTTTCAAATCTTTCATTATTATACCTCACTTATTCATTTTCAGTGTTCAAACCACACATACATATGTATTATACCACAATTTCGGCGCGTTATGAAACGGTTTTCAAAGATTGACCTCCCCTTTCAGGTTCAACTGCTCCCTGTACGCCTGCAGGATGGGTGCAATGTCGGTTTTGATAAATTCTTCCGTTTGTGCGGCAGCCATCCCGATAAAATTGGCCGGGCTGAGCAGATCGTCAATTTCTGCCCGGGTCATCTTAAACGCATCATCGGCGGCAATCAACTCGATCAGGTTATTGGGTTTTCCCTCGGCCTTTACCCTGTACGACGCCTGCATTGAATATTCCCGTATCTTTTCGTGCAATTGCTGCCTGTCACCGCCCCGGCTGACAGCCGTCATCAATATCGTTTCTGTAGCCATAAAGGGCAGTTCCTCTTCTATATGCTTCCCAATCACCTTTTCGTATACGACAAAGTCGCCGCACACATTCAGGTAAATGTTGAGCACTGCGTCAACCGCCAAAAAGGCCTGGGGAATCACAAGCCGCCTGTTGGCGCTGTCGTCCAAGGTGCGCTCGAACCATTGTGTGGAAGCGGTTATGGCGGGGCTTGATGCAAGCGATAAAACATACCGGCTCAGTGACGAAATCCGTTCCGACCGCATGGGGTTACGCTTGTATGCCATAGCGGACGAACCAATTTGTTTGGACGAGAACGGCTCTTCCATTTCCTTCAGGTTTTGCAGCAACCGCATGTCATTGGAGAATTTGTATGCGCTTTGTGCAATGGACGAAAGAAGATCTACCACCAAGCTGTCAAATTTTCTGGGATACGTCTGCCCCGTTACAGCGTACCATTTGCTGTACCCCAGCTTCTCCGCAACATTTTTTTCCAACAGTCGCACCTTTTCGGCATCCCCGTCAAACAATGTCAAAAAGCTCGCCTGTGTGCCGGTCGTTCCTTTTACGCCGCGCAGCTTGACCTGTGACTGCACAAATTTAAGCTGCTCGTAATCCATCAACAGGTCCTGTATCCACAGCGTTGCACGCTTCCCCACAGTTGTCAGCTGCGCAGGCTGGAAGTGCGTAAACCCAAGCGTGGGCAGATCCTTGTATTGCAGTGCAAAAGCGGACAGAGCGTTGATCACGTTGACAAGCTCTATTTCCACCAGCTTCAGCGCTTCATCCATCACAATGATATCGGTGTTATCGCCCACATAGCAGCTTGTAGCGCCCAGATGAATAATCCCTTTTGCCTTTGGACACTGCACGCCATACGCGTACACATGCGACATCACATCGTGGCGGACTTCCTTTTCACGCGCTTCCGCCACGTCGTAATTGATATCCTCGGCATGTGCTTTCAACTCGTCCACCTGCTCCTTGGTGACAGGCAACCCCATCTCGTGCTCTGCTTCGGCAAGCGCAATCCAAAGTTTTCTCCATGTTTTAAATTTTTTGTCATCAGAAAACAAATATGCCATCTGCTTGCCGGCATATCGTGCAATTAGTGGATTTTCATATATCTCTCTCATTTGTTCCGCCTTCTTATATAATTTTAAAATACGTGCGATCCTCTTAATAAAAATATCATACCATGGATGTTTTATTGTTTCAATTCAAACAGCAAAACGCCCTTGCTGCACAAGCAAAGGCGTGATATTGCTGAAAAAACATATTGTATGGTAAGTCTAAATTTTTTATGCTTTCAGGCCGATGTCCGATGTATCCGCCCAGATATATTTGGCAAAAAGCGCGCTGCGGCCTGTGTTATTGAATGTGTAGTTGTGGTCCCTGTACCACATCTGGCCGTTCAGCCCCTGTATGCAATCGCCGTTTTGGGTTTGCGGATGGATGTTGGTCATTTTGACCGGCTCGCCATCGTGCATGCCCGTGATTGCATCGACCCTGCATTCCGCAATGCCGTCTATCGAAAGATCCACGCTCAACTCCTGGAAGTCCATCGTGATTTTGGCGCGCGTATATCCCAGGTCAATTTCCATCAGCGCAGCAAGGCCGGACGGCACGCCGCCCGCTTCACCGGACATGATTGTTTTCAACGCTTCATACTGCTCGTCGGTGGCGTTATCATCAATATAATGCGCAATTGCCCAGTTGGGCACCGACATCAGCGGACCCGGGGAATAGCATGCCATCACAAAGTTGAGTCCGGAAAGGTCAATATCCTTATAATGCCCTTTTTTGATCGTATACCCAAGGAACAGATCGCAATGCCAGTCTGTCGCAGGAATTTTGTTGTTGCCCACGCCGTTTACCAGACAAGGACATACCACGGCGCAGTTGCACGATTCAAGATAATCCCCTTCAATTCTGTACACTTTTTCTTCCATAATAGAACACACCTACCTTATTTTATTTTGTCAAGCGATTGAATATAAATTAGAAACAATTCTTTCGTTATACTATTTCCAAATAAAAACAACACGTTGTTTCTATTCCGCGCACTTGCGCGGGTTTGCTAACGCTTTTTGACGTTAGCAGACTGGAAAGCCGCCCAATACCTCATTCCTTTGAAACGACGATATCGTTTCAAGCTGCCTTTCAGGCGGTAATAGAAAAGTCTTTTGGGCTTTTCTATTTGGAATGAGTATTAATAAAATCATAGTATATCACCTGATGATGATTTACAACATCGTTATCATTCTTTTATCCAAATACCTTAAAAAAGAATAGAATACTGTAAAAAAGAGGAGCTTTCGCTCCTCTTTATCATTTTGCGTAATCGATTGCCCTTGTCTCCCGGATGACATTGACTTTGATCTGTCCGGGGTAATCGAGCTCGCTCTCGATTTTTTTGCAAATGTCCCTGGCTATCAGGTTCGTTCCTGCGTCGTCGATATCCTCGGGTTTTACGATAATCCGTATTTCCCTTCCTGCCTGTACGGCATACGACCTATCGACACCTTTAAACGAATTTGCGATTTCTTCAAGATTTTCAAGACGTTTGACGTAATTTTCGAGTGATTCGCGACGTGCGCCCGGCCTTGCCGCCGATACGGCGTCCGCAGCCTGCACAAGCACTGCCTCAACCGTTTTGGGTTCCACGTCACCATGGTGCGCGGCAATCGCGTTGATCACGTCGGCATTTTCCTTGTATTTTTTGGCCAGGTCTGCGCCGATCTGGATGTGCGGGCCTTCGACCTCATGGTCTACGGCCTTTCCGATATCGTGCAGCAATCCCGCCCTTTTTGCAAGTTTTTCATTTGCACCAATCTCAGCTGCCATAGCCGCCGCAAGGTGCGCAACCTCAAGAGAATGTTTCAATACATTTTGACCGTAACTGGAACGGTATTTCAGCCTGCCCAGCAACTTCACCAGCTCCGGATGGAGCGAATGGATTCCTACATCAAATACAGCCTGTTCACCGGCTTCTTTGATCTGGGCATCGACCTCTTTTTGGGCCTTGTTCACCATCTCTTCAATACGTGCAGGATGGATTCTGCCGTCAACAATCAGTTTTTCGAGCGCAATACGCGCTACTTCCCTTCTTACAGGGTCAAAACCTGAAAGTATCACGGCCTCAGGGGTATCATCGATAATCAAATCGATACCTGTCGCTGTCTCCAGCGCCCTGATATTCCTGCCTTCACGGCCGATGATCCTTCCCTTCATTTCATCATTGGGGAGGTTCACAACCGATACAGTGCTTTCTGCCACATGGTCTGCGGCGCACTTTTGTATTGCCATCGATAAGATGTGGCGCGCTTTCTTATCCGCCTCATCTTTTGCTGTCTGCTCAATATCACGCAGCATGACCGCCATATCGTGCCTGGCCTCATGCTCCACTTTTTCAAGCAATAACCCCTTTGCATCGTCAATCGAGAGGCCTGATACCCTCTCGAGCTGTTCGAGCTCCTGAGCGTGCACCTGCTCAAGGTCTTCCTTAAGCTTGTTTATATCTTTCGAACGCTTCTCCAGTTGCTCCTCTTTATGACTTGCATTTTCCAGTTTCTTTTCCAGTGATTCTTCTTTTTGTACTAATCTCTTTTCAGTTTTTGCTATTTCATTACGTCGTTCTCGGTTTTCCTTGTCAAATTCGCTACGCAGTTTATGAACTTCTTCCTGTGCTTCCAGAACGGTTTCTTTCTTGATGACCTCGGCCCGCTTTTGGGCGTCGTCCACCAGCCGTTTAACTGATTCCTCTGCGCGTCCGATCTTAGCTTCCGCAATATTTCGCCTGTAGTTGTAACCAATCAGCAACCCTACGATAATACAACCGACGCCTACGAGGATAGGAATAAGCACCTCTGCCACTTAGCAAATCCACCTCCATTCTTCAATTTTTCATTATGGTTAATTTGTTATACACAAAATATTACAAATACCCAAAACTATTGTAACTTTTTTCGCATAGAAAGTCAATTAACACAATATTAACAATCAGCCTGCCGCAACACCTGCGGCATACCCTGTAGAAAAGGCAATTTGCAGGTTATATCCGCCCGTCAGCGCGGAAACATCCAATGCTTCTCCCGCAAAATAAAGATTCTTAACGATTTTGCTCTCCATTGTTTTGGGATTGATCTCTTTCACGTTGATACCGCCCGCGGTAATAATTGCTTCGGCCACCGGCCTTGTCCCGCTGATCGCAATCCGCATACCCTTTAACGTTTGTACAATGCGTCCGCGTACTTCGCGTGAAATTTCATGGATACGAATTTCCGGGTCAATATTTGCCACATCAAAAAAGAGCGTTTCCAGCTTTGCGGGCATCAGCGCAGGCAGGTATGTTTTCAATTGTTTATTTTTGTTTTGATCAAAATCACGCAGCAGCCTTGCATCCAATTGCTCCTGTGTAAGCGCAGGTTTTAAATCGATCTCCCCCATCAATGTGGAAATATCCTGATCATAGTGAATAAAACTGCTGGCAGACAGCACAACAGGCCCCGATAACCCAAAGTGTGTGAACAGCATCTCGCCTTGTTCTGCATATACTTCTTTGTTATTTTGAAATAAGGTAAACCGAATATTTTTCAAGGTCAGGCCCTGCATTTTTTGACATATCCCGGTTTTGTCGACCAGTGGCACCAGCGCAGGCCGCAGCGCAATGACGGAATGTCCCCATTCATGCGCCCAACGGAAGGCGTCCCCTGTGGAACCGGTTGAAGGATAAGATAGGCCGCCCGTCGCAATGACCAGGCTTCTGCACGCCATTTCCCCATCGCGTGTCCCAATCAGAAATTGCCCTTCTTTTTTTTCGATATGCTTGATTGGCGAATGAAGATGCAATTTGACTCCGACATCTTGCGTTATTTTGCTTAATGTTTTGATTACGTCGCTGGATTTATCCGACTGCGGAAAGACCCTGCCGCCCCGTTCCACTTTTGTCGCAAGCCCATTGCGATTGAACAGTTGTATAAGATCCATATTGGAAAAGTTATTGTAACAACTTAATAAGAACTTGGGATTCCGCACAATATTGGAGAAAAAATCCGATGAAACGTTTGTGATGTTGCACCGGCCTTTGCCTGTGAGGAAAAGCTTTTTGCCCACCTTTTCATTTTTATCAAATACAGCCGTTTTAAGGCCCCTGTTGCTTGCGGCATATGCAGCCATCATCCCAGCCGGGCCGGCGCCAATCACAATGACGTCAAACATTTTGCTGCTCACTGTCATCCTGCAGGGGGAAGTTGCCTGCGTATATATCGTTTAGCCCCCACATACGTTCCAGCTCCTTGAAGTTTTCCTGCAACACATCTTTTTTCTTCAACCCCAGCTTAATGATCAACAAATTGATGATGGATAACGGCGCCACAAATGAATCTACAAAAGAGTTCATATAACTTTTTGCAGTCAACGTATAATCCGCCAGCTGTGCCGGAGGCGATGCTTCGTGGTCGGTGATCGCAATCAGTTTGCATTTTTTTTCCCGCATCAATTGCATCGTTTCGATCGTGGTCATTGAATACCGCGGAAAACTCATTGCAATGACAACATCGCGCGCGTCGGCATGCAGTATCTGGCTGAAGATGTCGCTGCCGTCAAAGCGTATCAAATGGATGTTGCCCATCATATAGCTCATATAATACCGCAAAAATTCCGCCAAAGGCCCACTGGAACGCGCGCCCAACAGATAGACCGTCCTTGCATTCGCAATGATATCCACAATCGTTTCTATTTTATGGAGGTCGATTTTTTCTTTGGTTACCTGCAGATTGTTGATATCTGTTTTAAATGAAGTATTGACAATCTCTTCAGGGCTCAGGCCCTCCATCAGGTTGAGCCGCTGCAGCGTGGTCATTTTATTTTGTATCACATCTCTGAGATCCTTTTGCATTTGCGGATATCCTTCATATCCCATTGCAAAAGCAAAGCGGACAATTGTGGATTCACTGACCCCCACGGCCTCGCTGAGCGATGCTGCCGTCATAAAAGCGGCCTTGTCGTAGTTTTGCATAATAAAATCAGAAATGCGCTTCTGCCCTTTCGAGAAGCCGCTGTATTCCGCATGCAACCGATCCAACAAATTACCGTCCCACATACCTGCCCCCAACTGATTTTTATACCAATACCAAACTAAAAACATAGAATGTTTTTAATGTGCGCGTAAGCGCGTAGCGTATTTCGTTTTTTGACGAAATACGCTGGGATGACGTCAATGCCTGATCCCAAGTAAATCAACAAGTAGATTTGCGACAACCGGCAGGTTGAATAGAAAACATGATTTTAGTGTTTTCTATTTGGGATCCGTATCATATTGCTATCCTAACATAGAAAACACAAAAATGCAATTTTTTCCAGAAGATCTTTCATATGAAAAAACACTCCAAAACGCACAAGGGGTGTTTGCACTTCATTTGTTAAATTTCCGCAAATTCCGGCGGGAAAATCTCTTTCAGGTTGTCTGCAATCCAAAGCGATACATCGGGCGAATCCAATGGGACTTCGTCGCCCAGCACAGCCCGTATTTCTTTTGTGTCAAGCTGTCCATCCTCGCCGTCATGCACAAACCGTACGACAAAATCAATATTGGGATTGCATACGATCAACGTATGCATTGTGCCTGCAAAATCACCGATCGGAGGCCGGTCTATATGATCGAGCACATATGCGGCTTTTACCGTCGTGCCCTCCCCCAGCTTCGAATTGATTGCAAAATCACCACCGGTTGCCATCGCGCCCGCCGACAGCAGCGATATGCCCAATCCAACCTTCCGGGTTGTCCTTGTCGTCACAAACGGGCTTGTCACATTTGCCAGCATTTGCTCGTCCATTCCCCTGCCATTATCGCATATATGCAAGGTGAGCAAATCCTGCTCCTTCGATATCTCCAGCGAAACCGCAATGCATGTTGCGTCTGCGCTGATCGAATTTTGGACAATATCCATGATATGCAGTGAAATCTCTTTCATTGCCCGCTTCTTTAGGATTTATATTTATTGATGATGTCCGTAATATCTTCCGGAACGAGCCTGCCGTACACCTGGTCGTCGATCATGATAACAGGCGCAAGCCCACAGCATCCCAGGCAACGTGTCGCCTCCAGCGTAAAGAGACCGTCGGCAGTTGTCATCCCGGGAGCCGCCTGCAACTGGTCCGCGAGCTCGTTCAGAATACCTTCCGCTTTCCGGACATAACACGCCGTACCCATGCACACGCCGACGACGTGCTTTCCCTTGGGTTCCAGCGCAAACTGCGAATAAAAAGTCGCCACGCCGTACACATCCACCATCGGGATGTCCATCTGCATGGATATAAATTCCTGTACTTCAAACGGCAAGGAACCAAAAACATCCTGTGCCTTTTGCATAACCGGCATCAACGGGCCGGGTTTTCCCTTCACTGATTGAATGTAAGTGCCCAGTTCATCATATTTTGCCTGGACTTCTGCTGCTTCAGCCATTCTACAAAATCCTCCTAATACATATAAAAACTTTCTTCAGATATTCTATCATAGATTGTCTTTTTTTGCACATAGTTTTTTCAATATGCTATCCCGGTCCTTAACTGCGGATAAAAGGAAGTTCTGGCGCTCCGCGATATCCCCCAGCGTATGGGCGTCAGAATTGTATACCAAATTGAAACCATCTGTATCCAGTTCCATTCCACCACGCCACACTTCGATGGTGGGGATATGGATATCTTCCGGAAAAAAGCCAAGATTGGCCAACAGTGAATTTACCTCTTTGTTTACATGGGCAGGTATCGCAACCCCGCCATATTCCGCAGCCATGCCATAACATTGCGAAAGACCGAACGCCGAGGCGGAGAGCAACATTTTTTCTTTGATGCCCGTCACCTCGTCGTCCGCATCCATAATCAGCTGGTTTCCAAAGAATTCCGGTTCGTTTTTCATGTCCGGCAGAGAATCGTATATCACATCGCCAAACGCAACCGCCTTGTCCACTTCCGCAAAAAGGACAAGCAGATGCACCTCTTCCGCCGTATTGACCTCTACCCCGGGGATAAACAACAGGCCGCTGTTTTCTGCGGCCTTCTCGATTGCAGGGGTATTGTCCGCACAGTTGTGGTCACACACCGCAATAACGTCCAATCCCTTGATCAATGCCATGTTCACAATGTTGTTGGGCGTCATCTCATCATCCGCGCAGGGTGAAAGGGCGGAATGTATGTGCAGGTCGTAGTAGATTTCAGTCACTTTCCAATACCAAGATCGTACATTTCGCAGCACAACTTATAAGATGTTTTGGGTGAAGAAAATATTGTAATACCCTCTTCGTTGGATTTATCGATTGTGGATTGGGGCACCTCTATGTTTTCCGGTATGATGATGCAGGCAAAATCGTGCAGGCATGCCACAGCAATCACATTGAGGTGCGTCTGAACTGTGACCCACGCCATACCCTCCTCGCCGCGCGCCATGACCCAGCTTAAAAGGTCGCATACGCACCCGTCCTTCACTTCCGTTCCAGCTTCGCCGCCATCGGTCAGCTTCTTCAATTCCAATTTTTCTTCCAATTGTTTTATTGTTGTCATATGTCTTTTTGCTCCTTACTTTCTTTGCTGGCCAGGTCAACCATTTCTTCGGCCAGGAACCGTACCTTTTCTTTCAATATAAATATGCAATCCAACTCGTTTGCATTGCCGCGCACAATGTCTTCTGCCAGCGAGCGGCAAGTGGGCGACCCGCAGCTTCCACAATCCAGCCCGGGCAACCGCTCCACCAGTTCCTCGATTTGCTGCACCTTTTGCATGGCCACCACACGGTTGTCATCCAGCTTCAGCACGTCAAGGGGCTGTACGGTTTCCTTCAGGCTCGCCATTCCATCTTCCACATAGGCTTCCGCTTTGCCGTCCATATCGCTCGCAGTCCCCAGCATATCACATATCCGCTTGATCCGCGAATTGGCGACAAACGCACTTTCAAACACAAGCGGCCCCCCTACGCAACCACCGGTGCAGGCGAGTCCCTCAAAAAAGTCGATCTCCTTCAGTTTATCGTTTTCAATATCTTCAAGCGCTTTCAGCACGTTGGCAATGCCGTCGACAGCCAATGCGTTTTTATTGCCGACAGCGGCAACCTCTCCCCCGCTGTTGGCCCAGCCCACGCCCCGGCTTCCCGCGCGCTCCTCTTTAAACTCTTTTGCTTCGCCTTTCAGCTGTCCCGCAAGCAATCCATAAATTTCCAGCATAGATATGGCGCCGTCAACATCACTTTTTTCTTTGCCAAGCGGCGTCTTGATGCTCGTCATTTTCGCAGGACAGGGCGTGATAAAATACGCGCCGATATCCGATATATCGACATGATTCTTTTCCGCAAATTCCTTTTTTGCCACTTTTGCTGCGACTTCCATTGGTGCGTCGACATCCACGATGTTATCGATCAAATCAGGAAACCGGACCTGGATCAACCGCACAACCGCAGGACAGGCGGAAGAAATCAGCGGTTTTGTATCGCTTTGTTGGATACGCTTCGCAATGGCCGCCGAACAAATTTCCGCGCCCTTCGCCACTTCATAGACGTCGTCAAATCCCATCATTTTCAACCCCGCAAGCAGGCTTTCCACCTTGCCAAGCGCTTTAAACTGACCGTATAAGGCCGGGGCTGGCAACGCAATTTTATATTTAAAATTATTGATGCTGGAAAGGGAATCTGTCACCGCCGATTTTGCATGGTACGGACACACCCGTATGCATTCCCCACAATCAATGCAGCGCTCGGCCAATATTTTTGCCTTGCCCTGCTGCACCCTGATCGCTTCGGTCGGGCAGCGCTTTATGCAATTTGTACACCCGGAACATTTCTCTTTATCCAATGTCACGGAATGAAAGTACTTTTCCATTTGTTTTTCCTTCCGGCTCATGTTTCAAATTCCATCCGGATCGTTGTGCCTTCGGGGCTGCTTGTAATGCTCATATTATCGGAGTTCCGGTTGATGTTGGAAAGCCCCATACCGGCGCCAAAACCCATTTCACGTATGTTCTGCGGTGCGGTAGAATACCCTTCCTTCATGGCCAGCTCCACATCGGGAATACCGGGCCCCGTATCCGCGCAAATGATCACAATCGAGCTTTCCCCAATATTGATCGTCATGGTGCCGCCGTAACTGTGAATGATCATGTTGATCTCGGCCTCATACGACGCAATGGCAATCTTGCGGATGATGGCAGCATCGATCCCAATCTGCTTCAGCTTGCGCTTCACCCTTGCGGATGCCTCGCCTGCTGCGGCAAAGTCTTCTTTATGTACTTCGTAAACGCGGGTATAGAGTACGTTGTCATTCACCGCGCATGCCCCCTTTTATACCGTTGCTGTACAGAATCCCACATGCTGTAAACATCGGAAGGTCTGTTGTCATCAAAACCATGCCCAGCTCCTGCGCCATCTCTACCACGTCTTCCGGCGGCACTTTGCCCCGTACAAACATAATATACTGTACATCCAGCATTTCCGCCGTCCTGATCACATGGTTGTTGATCAGTCCCGTCAGCAATATGGCGTCGTGCTTTGTGAACGCCAGTACATCGCTCATCATATCCGATCCACAGGCGTTATATATTTCCCCATCCGGCGCATCTTCTCCACAAATTGTTTTTGCGCCGAGCAAATGCATAATCTCGCTT
>DHOD01000121.1:20393-33883 GCA_002407725.1 Christensenella sp. UBA5399
CCCTACAAACATATCGAATTTCATTTAAACACGCGTATTTTCATGCAAACGTGTCATATATTATTATTATGTGAACTATAATTATTATACCATTAAACGCAGAAAAACCCATGGAATGTAACAAAAAAGTCATTTATCCAAGGCATAACCGGTGTTGGTTACTTATATTGTTCTACCTCGATCACAACAGAATCGAATATTTTTTTTGCAAAATCGTCGGGATACGGGTTCAAGTACACAACACGCTCGATCCCCGCATTCACAATCATCTTGGCGCAAATGGCACACGGCTGGTGCGTACAGTAAATGGTTGCACCGTCAATGGATACCCCCAGCTTCGCCGCCTGGATGATTGCGTTTTGCTCCGCATGTATCGCATAACAGAGCTCCTGCCGTTCGCCGGATGCAATCCCCATGTTGTTCCGCAGGCATTCGCCGCGCTCCTTGCAGCTGTCCACGCCCGCAGGCGCGCCGTTGTACCCGGTTGTGAGTATGCGCCGGCCCTTCACGATGATAGCGCCTACATTCCTGTTTGGTTTATAGCAACTGGACCATTTGGAAATTTCCACTGTCAGTTCCATAAACCGCTTATCCCATTTATCCATATTGGGCTCCCTTCCAATCCATATAAAGCTCTGGTGCCTACATTGGCATTAGTATATCACCAAACGGGTTGCCACCACAATATGTAACAATATATTTAAAAGGCGTTTTTGCGCTATCTTATGAATTTGGCCGGATGATGCAGCATTTTTAATATAAATTTGTTTATTTGTAAAATTTGCATTGATTTAATCTCATTTCAGAAAAAGTTTTACTTGCTTATTTATGTTTATCATTATATTATTAATTAAGAATATTAGCACTCGAGCTAGATGAGTGCTAACAAATATAGTAAATTAGGAGGCATGGTTATGACAATCAAACCATTAGGCGACAGAGTAGTGATTAAAGCTGTTGAATCGGAAGAGACAACAAAAAGCGGTATTGTTCTTCCGGGAACAGCCAAGGAAAAACCCCAGATGGCGGAGGTCGTGGAAGTTGGCCCCGGCGGTATGGTGGACGGTAAAGAAGTAAAGATGGAAGTATCCACGGGCGACAAGGTCATTTATTCCAAGTATGCGGGTACCGATGTCAAGCTTGACGGCACCGAGTATGTGATTGTCCGGCAGTCGGACATTCTGGCAATAGTAAAATAACAGGAGGATAGATTTTCATGGCAAAACAAATTTTATTTGGCGAAGAAGCTAGGCGCGCGCTTGAAAGCGGCGTTAACCAGCTTGCCGATACAGTAAAAGTAACATTGGGGCCTAAGGGCAGGAACGTTGTCCTTGACAAAAAGTTCGGTTCCCCGCTCATCACAAATGACGGTGTGACCATCGCAAAAGAGATTGAGCTTGACGACCCATTTGAAAATATGGGGGCACAGCTTGTCAAAGAGGTTGCTACCAAAACAAACGACGTCGCGGGTGACGGCACCACAACCGCTACCCTGCTGGCACAGGCCATCATTCGCGAGGGGCTGAAGAACGTTGCGGCCGGCGCAAACCCCATGGGCATCCGTAAAGGCATACTGAAAGCGTCCGATACGGTTGCTGACGGCCTTAAAGAGATGAGCAAGCCCGTTGCCGATTCCAAGGACATCGAGCATGTGGCAAGCATATCCGCCGGCGACGAGAGCGTTGGCGAATTGATTTCTGAAGCAATGCAGAAGGTTGGCAACGACGGCGTTATCACCGTGGAAGAATCCAAAACACTGCAGACAGACCTTGCCGTTGTAGAAGGCATGCAGTTTGACCGCGGTTACGCTTCCGCATATATGGTAACCGATACCGACAAAATGGAAGCCGTACTTGACGATCCGGTCATACTGATCACAGATAAAAAGATTACAAACATACAGGACCTTCTTCCCCTGCTTGAGCAGATTGTTCAATTGGGTAGGAAGCTGTTCATCATCGCGGAAGACATCGAAGGCGAAGCGCTTGCAACACTTGTTGTAAACAAGCTGCGCGGAACGTTCAACTGCGTTGCAGTGAAAGCGCCCGGCTTTGGCGACAGGCGTAAGGCAATGCTGCAGGATATCGCAATCCTGACCGGCGGCACGGTGATTGCTGAAGAGGTCGGCCTTGAACTGAAGGATACAACCGTTGATATGCTTGGTACAGCCAAACAGATCAAAGTGGACAAGGACAATACGACAATCGTTGAGGGCGGCGGCAAAACAGAGGACATCCAGGCTCGCATCTCCTCTATTAAAGTGCAGATTGACGAAGCAACATCCGATTATGACAAAGAGAAGCTGCAGGAGCGCTTGGCTAAACTGGCCGGTGGTGTGGCCGTAATCCGGGTAGGCGCTGCCTCCGAGACTGAGATGAAAGAAAAGAAACTCCGCATCGAAGATGCTCTGGCTGCAACACGCGCAGCGGTAGAAGAAGGCATCGTGCCCGGCGGCGGAAGCGCAATGCTGAAAACAAAAGCTGACGTGGACGCATTGATCGAGAAGCTGACCGGTGACGAGCGTACCGGTGCAAGGATCGTACTGCGTGCCCTCGAGGAGCCCGTACGCCAGATTGCGGCAAACGCAGGGCTGGAAGGCAGCATCATTGTGGAAAAGATTATGGCCGACAAATCCAAAAACTTTGGATATGACGTATCAAAATCCGAATATACGGATATGATGAAGGCCGGCATCATCGATCCCACCAAGGTTGCGCGCTCCGCCATGCAAAACGCCGCTTCGGTATCCGCAATGCTTCTGACCACAGAAAGCGTTGTAACGGATATTCCTGAACCGGAATCGCCCGCAATGCCTCCGGGAGGCGGAATGCCCGGTGGAATGTATTAAGAGAAAACAAAAACACGCAATAAAAAAGGAAGTCTGCGGACTTCCTTTTTTATGTTGTTTAAATAAGAAACTTTGTCAAAATTCCGCCTGGTCCTTGTTCTTTTTATTAATGAAATTCGATTTGTTTTCTGAAATGATATCCATGTATTCCTGCATATAAGACGCCAAGTCGTCCAGCACGTTGACGGCGTAATCGTTTGCGCCAATACGCAGTTCGTACGCTTGCTTTTCCGCGGCATCCACAAGGCGGTTTGCCTTTTCATATGCAAGCTGCGTGACCCTGTGTTCGTCTATCATGCCGCTTATTTTGGAATCGACGCCTTTGAGCACGTTGTGCGCTTTGCTTTCCGCTTCTTCAATAATCTTATCCCTGTTGTCCAGAACTTTTTGTGCCTTTTCCAAGTCGCCCGGAAGCGCTTCCCTGATCTCCTGCAAAATTTCCAGCACAAAATCGACCTCGATCATCTTTTTGTTAGAAAAAATTGATTTTCTGGATTCTTCGATCTCCGCCAAAATTTCGTCAAGCAATTCAAGGACTTTCATCAACTGTTCCTCCCGTGTATTATATCGAGTATCGATCCGGGGACATAGCCAGATACATCCGCCCCATACGATATGAGTTCCTTTACAAGACCTGAACTGACATATATCATCTCTGGCCTGGATAGCAGTATGACAGTCTCGACCCCTTCCAGCAACTGGCCGTTTACCGCCGCAAGCTGCTGCTCAAGCTCAAGATCCGCGTTGCTCCGAAGGCCACGTATGATCGTCCTGGTATCAAGCTGTTCCATCAGTCCCACAAGCAGTCCGCCCGATGTACAGACATCCACATTATCAAAATCTGCGCACACACGCGTGAGCATTGCTTCCCGTTCGCCGATATCAAACATATATTTCTTCTGGGAGTTGTTGAGCACCGCCACATGTACCTTGTCAAACAGCGCCGCCGTCCGCTCGATAATATCCAGGTGCCCCTTGGTCACCGGGTCAAAACTCCCCGGATAAATGCAGCTCCTCATACTCCCCCCTTCAGGTATGTCACATACGTTTTTCCATACTTTTTTGTCTTTTCTATGTCCATACCTCCATAAGCGCTTTCCATCGCCATTGCCGATTCCAACACGACAATCCCGCCATCCTGCAATATCCCGCTCTCTGCAATCAATTCCACTGCGGATTGATAAAAACCGCTGCTATATGGAGGGTCTATCAATACTATATCAAACTTTAATTTGTTTTTAAACTCTTTAATTGCATCCGCATAATCTTTTTTTATTATTTTTACAGAATTTTCAAATCCTGTCTTGCGCACATTTTGCTCGATCACATCAATGGCACGGCTGTCGCTATCCACCAAAAAGGCTTCCGCAGCCCCGCGCGACACAGCCTCCAGCCCCAGCGCCCCGCTGCCGGCAAACAGATCCAGCACAACGGCGTCCTGTATCTCAAACTGCAGCCGCCCAAATATCGCTTCCTTCACCCTGTCGGCGGTAGGCCGCACGTTGTTATTATAAGGGGGCAGCAGTTTTGTTCCCCGTTTTACTCCCGCAATAATCCTCATGTCAGACCCACTGCTGTTCCTGCGTCATAATGCTGTCCATTTTTTGATCGTGCGGTTGCGCCGGGATGCTGTCCAGCATCTGAAAATCATACGCCAGCGCCAGCCTGTATGCCTTGGTTTTGGCCAGAAAGGCGTCATAGTACCCCATACCGAATCCAATCCTGTTTTTTTGCTTATCAAAAGCAACGCCGGGTACAATGATTAGATCCAACTTTTCCGGAGAAATAATTTTTGCATTTTCCCATTTGGGCTGCGCAACGCCGAAATCACTTAATTCCAGTGTGGTTTTGATATCCGCCGCAAACATTTCCCTGCCTTCAACAAGCGGCAGGTATACGTTCTTTTTTTGATATAGCAACCAACCGGTCATCTCCGCCGTTTTTACTTCATTGTCAAAATTACTGTATATCAGGATGTGCTCCGCATCCTTTACAACATCCAATTGTAGCATACTCTGGAAAATTGCCGCCGAAGCCTCCTCAATATCTTTTGAGGACAATCCCCTGCGCATTTCCAATAGTTTTGCCCTGATTTTACCTTTTTCATCGTTCATTCGTACACCCTCGGCACCCTTTTGGAATAGCTGAGCAATACCTCATAGCTGATTGTGCCGCACAGCGCCGCAATATCATCTGCCGTGACATGCAAATCGCCTGCGCACCCCATCGCAATCACACTGTCACCCTGGCAAACACCTTCAATTTCCGTCACATCTATCATTGTCTGGTCCATGCACACGCGTCCGATTACATTTGCATATGCATAGCCATCTTTTCCTTTGACAATCATTCTCCCTTTGTTGGAAAGCAGCCTGTTATAGCCATCGCCATACCCAATTTGCACTGTCGCAATGGTGGTTTTTCGCGGCGTGACATACGTGCTGCCATATCCCACCGGCGTGCCCGCCTCCACTGTCTTGATCTGGGATATCTCGGACATCACCTGCATGGCGGGCACCAGCTGCACACCGCCGCTTTTTGTAAATTCCGACGGATGGTACCCGTATATGGAAATCCCACACCGCACATAGTCAAAATGCCCGTCTTTGCCCCACAATCCACCCGCACTGTTGAGCGCATGCACTTTCAGGTTATACCCCGCGTCCGCCGCTACGTTCAAAAACACCTTGAAACGGTCAAGCTGTTCTTGTGAGAAAGATTGATCCTCTTCATCCGCACAGGCAAAATGGGTGAATATGCCATCGATCACTACATTGTCCAGTTCATTTGCTGCGGCTAAAAGCGTTTTGAAGTCCTCCGTTTCCCGCAGCCCGATCCGTCCCATCCCTGTATCGCACTTGATGTGCGCAGCCGCTCGCCTGCCCTGCCTGCCTGCCGCTGCATCCAGCATGCGCAGCCCGTCAACATCAAACACGCACTGCGTCAGGCCATGTTCCACCGCCAATTCTACCTGGTCTGCATTTGCGCCCCCCATCACCAGCAGGGGCGCGGTTATGCCCGCCTCCCGCAACAGGGCGCCTTCCTCGGCCAGTTCGACAGCAATCGCCCCGGCCCCGGCCTCCAGCACGGCCTTTGCCACCTGCTCCGCACCATGCCCATATGCATCGGCTTTGACAACCCCCATGATTTTGCACCCGGCAGGCAGTTTTTTGCCGATATTTTTTATGTTTGTCTTGATCGCTTCAAGATCAATTTTCGCATAGGTTTTTCTATACAAGCGCATCAAATTAAACCCTGTCCTCCGTGACAATCGGAAACCCGTGCTGCTGCAAAACATCATGCGCTTTTTCCAGTTCTTCTACCCGCACAATGATCATGGCGTTCTTGCACGATGTACCGACAAAAGAATACAGGTACTCCACCGCAATATCGCTGTCCTTGAGCGCGCCCAATACTTCGGCAAGCCCACCGGGGCGGTCCTCAAGCTCCACCCCCAGCACCTCTGTCACACTTGCGGTAAAGTTCGCGCTTTTGATGATGCGCAGCGTACCCTCCGGGTCGCTCACAATCAGCCTGATAATGCCAAACTTAGACGTATCCGCCATGGACAGCGCCTTGATGTCGATCTGGTTATCCGCCAGTATTTTCGTCAGGTTATAAAGCATTCCCTTTTTGTTTTCCAAAAAAACCGATATCTGCTTAATAAACATTTTTCATTTCCCCCGCTTAATGCCGTTTGTCGATCACATGCTGCGCCTTGCCCTCGCTTCGCGGCAAAGATTTGGGCTGCACAAACGTCAGCTTTGCATTGATGTTGAGCACCGAATAAAGCTCGGCGGCAATTTTCTGTTCCAGCTCCTCCATGATGCGCACTTCGTCGGAAAACAGGTTTTCGGAAAACTCCACCTGTATCTCCAGCACATCGGTGTTGCTCTCACGCGAGACAATAATCATATAATATGGCGCAATTTCCTGATACTTTGCCAGCACTCCTTCTATCTGTGATGGGAATACGTTGACGCCGCGGATGATCAGCATGTCGTCAGAACGCCCAAGCAACCTCGACATCCGGACAGATGTCCTGCCGCAGGGACAACGCTCGTCCGTAAGCGAGGTGATATCCCGTGTCCTGTAGCGCAGCAGCGGGATTCCTTCCTTGGTGAGCGTCGTAAACACGATTTCGCCCTTTTCGCCGTAGCCCAGAGGTTCCAGCGTATCAGGGTTCACAATTTCGGGATAAAACATATCTTCCTGTACGTGCATCCCCTGCTGCACCATGCACTCACAGGATACGCCCGGCCCTGTGATCTCGCTCAATCCATAAATATCCAGCGCTTTGATTTGCAGCATATCCTCAATTTGAATACGCATTTCCTCTGTCCATGGCTCCGCGCCAAATATACCCGCCTTCAGCTTCAGATCCGCTGGGTTTATGCCCATCTCACGCATTGTTTCCGCCATATATATCGCATAGGAGGGCGTACAGCAAACAATCGTGGAGCCGAAATCCTTCATCACCATGATCTGCCTCTGGGTGTTCCCGCCGGAAATCGGTATAACCGACGCGCCGATTTTTTCCGCGCCGTAATGCATCCCCAGCCCGCCGGTAAACAGCCCGTAGCCGTATGCCACCTGCACAATAGAACTTCTGGAGCCGCCGGCTATCACAAGCGCACGGGCGTCGCACTCCGCCCACGACGTGATATCCTTTTGCGTATACCCAACCACAGTCGGTTTGCCCGTTGTGCCGGACGACGCGTGTATGCGTATGATCTCTTCCAATGGCGCCGCAAACATGCCATAAGGATACGAATCACGCAAATCATCTTTTGTGGTAAACGGAAGCAGCGTGATGTCGTCGATGCTCCTGATATCCTCTGGGCACACACCCAGCTTTTGCATTTTCTCCCTGTAAAACGGCACATTCTGGTATACCTTGTAAACAAGGTTGTTCAGACGCCTGGACTGCAGTTCGCGCAGCTTGTCCCTCTCCATCGCCTCATAGGTCTCGTTCCACATCATTCGTTATATCACCTCTTTGTTTCCCAGAAGGAATGCTTTCTCATTAATTTCTTTAAATGCCGGCTTGACTGTGCTGCCAATCACATCCATCCATACCGCTTCGTCAATGTCCATCTCCTTCGCCATGACGCCAAGCAGCACAACATTGACGGCGCGTACGCTGCCCGCCTGGACCGCCAGCGAAAGCGCGTCCACAAAGACCGCGTCATCAAAATGCTTTTTCACCGTTCCGGGAATGTCGTCCGGGTATTTTGCCGCACCGGTAATCACGGGCATCGGCAATATCTGCTGGGTATTGGAATAGATCTTGCAGTCCTTACCCGCATACGGCAACCAGCGCAATGTCTCCAATTGCTCAAACCCAAGGAGTATATCCGCCTGGCCCGGGTCGATGATCGGGGAGTATACCTTCTCTCCTTTATCGCCAATCCTTACATATGTAACAACGCTGCCGCCACGCTGCGCCATTCCATGTACTTCAGATATTTTTACGTCATAACCCAGCTTCAGCGCCACCTGCCCCAGAATCACACTGGAAAGCAACGTCCCCTGCCCGCCAACGCCGGCAATCACAATGTTTTTCATTATTGGTCACCTCCGTCAATGGCGTTAAAAGGACAAACTTCTGCGCAAAGCCCGCAGCCGACACACAGCGACTGGTCGATCTCCACGGCGTTTTCGCCCTGCACAATGGCCGGACAACCAAGCTTCATACAGCTTCCGCAGTTTTTACACCGGTCGCTTATATGCAGCGGCGCCTTTTGCTGCGATTTGTCGATCAGCATACAAGGCCGCTTTGCAATCACAACTGAAAGCGCATCATTTTGTGTTGTTTCCTGCAAAACACGTTTCAATTCGTCCAAATCAAACGGATCGACGATCCGCAAATCCTCTACGCCCAATGCCTTTACCAATTTGGGTATGTCGACCGCGGGCGCCGCCTCACCTTTTGCATTCTTGCCCGTTCCCGCATGGTCCTGGTGCCCTGTCATGCCCGTTGTGGAATTATCCAGTATCAACACTGTGGAGGTTGCCCCGTTGTACAGCATATTGGCCAGCCCCGTGATGCCCGAATGCATAAACGTACCGTCGCCAATCACACTGACCAGCTTCCTGGCGCTGTCCTTTCCACGCGCTTTTTCCATGCCGTGCGCCATCCCGATGGATGCGCCCATGCACAGTGTTGTATCCAGCGCGCCAAGCGGCGGGGTTGCACCCAATGTATAGCAGCCAATGTCGCCCATTGCCGTCAGCCCCAACTTGTTGATCGTATAGAACACCGCCCTGTGCGGACAGCCCGGGCAAAGCACCGGTGGGCGCATGGGCACGTCACCCGCGTCGATGACCTTCGTTTTCTCACCCAGTATTTTTTCCTGTATCAGGCTTGTGGAATATTCCCCCTGCACCGAGAAGCTCTCTTTCCCCGTTACCGCAATGCCCATCGCCTTGATCTGGTTTTCAATAAAGGGCTCCAGCTCTTCTATTACATACAACTTCTCGACCTTCGATGCAAATTCCCTGATCGTTTCGGCGGGGAGCGGGTACACCATGCCCAGCTTCAACACGTTTGCCTCCGGCAGTGCTTCCTTGACATAATTATAGCAGATGCCACTGGTGATCACGCCTATGCCGCCGCCGGTATATTCCGCTTTGTTCTGCGCAAATTCATTGGCGAACGCCGCCATATCCTTCATGCGCTGCTCCACGATCACATGTCTTTTTTTGGCCATGTTGGGCATCATGACATATTTTCCTATGTTTTTCTCATATGGAAGGATCTCGCGGGCAAGCCGCTCGCCTGCTTCTACAATGCCGCGCGAGTGCGATACCCTTGTCGTTGAGCGCACAAGGATCGGCGTATCGTATTTCTCGCTGAGGTCAAATGCAATTTTCATGAAATCCGCAGCCTCTTGGCTGTCGGACGGCTCCAGCATTGGGATGTGCGCGCTGCGCGCGTAAAAACGGGAATCCTGCTCGTTCTGGCTGGAATGCATCCCCGGGTCGTCGGCCACCATTACGACCAAACCGCCGTTGACGCCCGTATAAGAAACCGTAAAGAGTGGGTCCGCCGCCACATTGAGCCCTACGTGCTTCATGCAGCAGAGCGCCCGCGCACCACCATAGCACGCCCCGGCCGCAACCTCAAGCGCCACTTTCTCGTTGGGCGCCCATTCCGCGTACACATCATCATACTTTACAATATACTCCGTAATCTCGGTACTTGGCGTACCGGGATAAGATGAAACAACATTCACCCCTGCCTCGTAAGCCCCCCGTGCGAAGGCTTCATTTCCTAACATGATCTTCTTCATTAAAGTATCCATATCTCCTGCAAAATTCGCAACCGTACAACATAAAAAACAACCCCCTGCTTATACGGCAACATCAAATATTATAATACATCCACACATAAAAATAAACTATAATGTGTGGCATCCCTACCCTTTGGTACAGAAGATGCTTTATTCATACAATTTCACTTGCAATATCGCGTCAAATGTGATAGAATACACCTTGTGAATTTTGAAAATGGGGGTGAACGAGTTGCCGAACATCAAATCAGCTAAAAAGCGCGTAAAAGTTATCGCTACGAAGACCATGCGCAATAAGATGATTAAATCCGCGCTTAAAACGGATTTGAAAAAGTTTGACGCAGCGGTTGTGGCCGGTGCAGACGACAAGCAACAGCTTTATACAAAAGCTGTCAGTGCTGTCGACAAGGCTGCCATCAAAGGCATCATGCACAAGAACAAAGCAAACCGCACAAAAGCTCAACTGGCAAAAAAGCTTAGCAGCCAGGCTGCCGAGTAAATATACCCTTTCAAATAAATCTGACCGGGCGGTCATTTCCCGGTCTTTTTTGCGTTCTTCTATTTTCCAATCTATTGATCGTTCGTATTATAATACTAATCACTGATAGAAAGGCCCTAAATTGAACTTTCTATAGCCGCATGCAATGCGGCACAAAACTGCCATGTCATTTTTGAAGTGAAAGTATTGAACGGCTTAACCGGATCATAATGCCACACCCCAGGGTGCCCTCTCTCCGTCTGCTGCCTACAGCAGCCGGATTCACCTAGAAAAGCATTATGAGCCCCACGCATTTGCGCGGAATTAAAACACAGGGTGTTTTAATTAGTGAATAGTATTATTTGGATTTTTGCATATAGATGTCCACCAGCAGCGGAAAAAGGTCTGTCGCCAGCACAATTCCCCCCAGCTTCGCATCATAATCCATCCTGCCCAGCTTCTTGATCCCCTCGCGCAGTTGCGCCGCAGTAAAAAACCGGGAGTTGCTGACCGCGCGCTTTGCCGTCCATTCCTTGGCGCCAGTCTCTTCCTGAATATGTTTTACCGTTCGCCCCTCCTGGTATCCCGCATCCTTACATGTTCGCGCCACCAGCATTTGGCGGAAGTTGGATGAAAGCAGGCTGATGATCCCCGGTGAATACGGATCCTCCTCCAGCATTTTGTCAATCAACTGTTTCGCCGCCTCCACATTTTTTGCGCAAAGGGAATCGTGTATTTTAAATATATTATATCCCTGCGCACGCGATACATACCGCTCGATGTCTTTTTTTTCTATGCTCCCCACACAAATACTTGCCAGCTTTTCCAGCTCACTGTTTATCGCGTTCATGTCGTTATCGCAGAATTCGCATAACAACAGCGCGTTTGGGCCGGATATATGCAGGCCACGCTGCTGCGCTTCGCTCACCACAAATGGTTTTAAATCCTTGATTGCGGAACACTCCACAACCATGCCCTGCTTTTCAATTAGCTTATAAAGCGCTTTTCGCTTGTCGGGCTTCCCGGTTAAGGAGATGATAAAAATGCTGCTTGCGGAAAAATCGGTATCCGCAATCGGCTGGCTGCATTCGGCCGGGCTTGCCGCCGTCAATATATCTGTATCCTTGATCAGCACAATTCTATGCGCATCCATAAAAGGCAATGTGTCCAGCGCGCGCACCACCTCGAGCGCATCGGGCCGGTCCTTGAACACCGACAGGTTCAGCTCCGGCATGCCGAGGCCCACCGCCTCCGTCAATGCCGATACGCCTGCGTCCTTCAGATATTCCTCCTCGCCATAAAACAACGTATATTGCTTATATTCCTTATTGTTAAACAGCTTGATCGCTTCACGTATATTCATTTTCTGCTCACTTCATCGTTTCGATTTCCACATTTCCCTGTGCATCCACAAGCAATGTCACCGCACCGCTCTGTGCCGTCGTGATGATGGTTTTCCCATCTTCTTCCATCATCCCGATCGTTCCCTCGTCCGGCAAGTCCTGCCTGTTGTACGCCTTGACAGAAACAACCATGACGTCGGATCGGATGGCATCCAGCAACCTACCATCCACCGTACCTTCCGCGCCGCCTTTAGCAATCTTGACACAGGCGGCGGAACTGTCATATTCGATATCTTCCGCCTTGTTGTTCAGAACCACACAGATATCTTCCCCTTTATACCTTACTACAAAGGAGTAATTTTTTCCATCCTCGGCAATCGCAGTCACACTGACGTCTTTATTCAGGTCCATTGTATCATACAGGCTGTAATGGGCCAAAGGCACCAGGCTATCTTCATATTTCGGCTCATAATTTTCGGGTACCATCAGCTCTTTGATACTCCCCTGCTCTATCAGGTCTGTCAGATTTTGCGTTTTATCATTGGTCACAACCGCTATGTCATATACAATTTCAGCGTTTTCCGTATAATCGGCCAGGCGGGACCGCTGAAGCGTTCCCCCATTGTCCAGCAAGGCATCTTTTTCCTGCGTGTGTACATGCACCAGGTCGCCTGTGCCTACATCCAGTATCGTAATCTCGAGCGGTTTTTGATAAAGGTTATATTGCGGCACTGCTACGCCAAAAAACAGGGCAGCCACAAGCGCAATGCCAAACACCGCTTTGATCTTTGCCTTGATAAAAACATAATCCGAACATATAAAGATGACCACAAAGCATGCCATGGCCGCCCATACGGGAAACAGCGGCGCCATCAATGTGAAATTTGCCGCATCCGCCAGCAACGAATTGAGAAAAACCAAAGCCAGCACCGCCGCCTGCGGGATAAACGCAAAGACGGAGGCGATAGGCGGAAAAAGCGATGCAATCGCAAATAACCCCGTAAAAACCACAATCACAACGGTAAGCGGGATGGCAAAAAAATTGGCGACAGGCGCAATCCATGAGAATCCGCCAAAATAATAAGAAGACAAAGGCGCGGCGGCAATGCTGGCAGAGACCGATGTATCCAGCGTTCGTGAAAAACCATTGTCAAATTTGATCGATTTGAAGAACCGGCCGATGGGCGGCGTCAGGCAGAAAAGCCCAAACATCACACCGTACGACAACAAGACCCCCGGCATAAAGAGCTGCGGTGTGCAGAAAACCAGCGTCGTGGCAAGCGCCAGCGACAGGAATGTCAACATATCCCTGTTGCCAAACCGCCAGCGCCCAATCAATATAAACATTGTCATCAGGAATGCCCGCGCAATGGAGGGGGCGAACCCCGTGACCAATGTGTACAGCCCCAGCACGGCAATGACAACCGAAAACCGTACGCGCCTGTCCACCCGCAGCTTGCGCAGCAGAAAATTGAACGCCGCCGCGATGATGGAAACATGCAGCCCCGATATTGCCAATATGTGGT
>DHOD01000121.1:34025-36053 GCA_002407725.1 Christensenella sp. UBA5399
GATATTGCCAATATGTGCGATATGCCCGTCCGGCTGAACTGGTCGCGCAAGTCGTCATCGATCTCGCTTTTCATTCCAAGGAACATCGCTTTTGCAACCGGCGCTGTTTCCGCAGTAAAGTATGTATCAATGTTTTCTGCAATGGATTCCCGGATGTGCAGGATCGCGCCATATGGCCCGGGCTCGTTCCCCCTGACCGCAATCTCGTAGGCGAAAACACTGAACCCCATACCATTGGATGCAAGGTACATTTTTTCGTCAAAATCTCCTGGATTGCGTGGCAGCGAGGGCGGGTCAATCGTGCTGACAAACTCTACAAGATCACCATATTCCAGCAATTCGTTCGAATATACATAAATGCTTTTTTCAAAATCGATTGTCTCTATTTCGTCGGTCAAAGTAACGTCCGCGACTGTAAAACGGTTGTAATCTCCAAGCTGCCTGTCCGACACCCGGCCCCGTATCGTATACTCCTTGGTGAAGTCTACCGCACTGAAATCGGTGGGATACTGAAACGCGAACAATACCGCACCACCCAAAAATGCCACAACATAAAGAATGCACAGGGCCTTCCTTGCATCACTTGCGATCATGACGATGAGAAATGCAACAGCCGCCGCGATCAGGCAAACCAGAAGCGGGGTGGACGGCAATGCAGCATAATAAGAGACCGCTATCCCTATAACAAAAAAGAATACGCAAAAAACGATTGGCCTTTTGTTCATTACCTTTTGCATTGTCCGCTCAGTTTCTTGATTTATAGTAGACATATATCCGCCTGGCGGCAGGATAAAAAGCCATTGCGGCAGCAACCCCGGCTGCCCATTGGATCAGATTCATATAAAATGAGATGTTCGCATACAACGCGCCCACAATCGCATATTCATACAGGGTGTACCCCGCGGTCATGATCGCGCCTGCAACCACGCACGCCAGCAGGTATCGCTTTACATCCTTCTTGTTATCGATGATTCCCGCAACCAGCCCCATCAACGCCTTTATTATGATTGTAGGAACCACATAAAGATACGCGCCCACAGCAAAATCGGCCAGCCCGCTGCCTATTGCCGCGGCCAGGGCCGTCAGTGGCCCGCCCAGTATATAGGCGCTCACATAAATCAGCATATCGCCTAAATTAAAATACGCCTGTCCCCCCGCCCCCGGCAACGGAACCTTTACCAGCCAAGTCACCACAAAAATCAGGGCTGCCATCACGGCAACCATTGTGATTTTTTGAATATTTATTTTCTTGTTTTTCCCCATATCCATTGCGCTAATACCTTATAATGCCCGGGTTTTTGATGATCGGGTCGATCAAACAGATCCACCCCTCACCCAGATATTCCACCCTTTCCCCTTCAACTAAAAATTGCACACTGCGAATCCCCTCAAAGTTTGTCAGTGTATTGGCAATTGAAAAGATCATTGTGAACTCGTTTTCCTGCGTCACAGCCATCATTTTGGCATCCACGGCGTTATCCAGGTTCACCACCATCATATCGCCCGCAATATAGATATCGTCGACATCCTCGTATGTAATGCCGGCAGGCATGGCGGGGTACGCATCACTCCTGTCGTACGCCGACGGCCCTTTCATCAGTTCGCTGAGCACAACACCGGGGTCTGTGGACATATCCTGACGGATGATCCGTTCAACACCGATCAGCAGCGTCGATGTGCTGCCGTTGGGCAGGTACACCAGGATATCCGACCCAATCAGCGGCCGATACTGCTCTGCTGTATAAACCTTGCCGTTTCCAGGCACTTCGCCAATTTGATATGTAATGCCGTACAATTCCGGAATAAATCCCGTTAACGTATAGGTAAGCGCCGCAAGGGCCATTTCCTGCCCGTCCACAAACTCATCTGTATACACAACAGGCTCCTTGTTAAACTTTAAGTTTAACACCTGTTGCCTGTTTTCATCAAAAGTAAACTCGTAATCAAGCAGCCGGAGCGAACTGTCAAGCGAGGACCGGTGATCCACCGTATCCGACGGCCCTCCAATCATTTGATCAACAATGGTCC
>DHOD01000121.1:36179-40365 GCA_002407725.1 Christensenella sp. UBA5399
GGTCCGCACATACTCATTGTCCCTGAAAACCAGCCGCCGCACCTCCGGCAGCAGAAATTTTTCGGAAGAATCGAGAAAATATAAAGCCGTTTGCATATCCGGATTGTCCGACTGGGATTTTCCCCTGAGTGAAAGCTTCTCTTCCGAAAGATCGTTGCCCAGGTTGGTAAGCGCGCCGGTAGGCTCGCTGCTCCGGTAGCCTGTTTGCACGCCGTTGATAAAAATATTCACATATTTCTTGCCGGTAAACTCCACGAGTGTCGTCGCCACGGCAAGTTTCGCGTTCATAATATCCTCTTCCCGTATATAGCTCTCGCGCGTCAGGTAAACATTCAGCATGTCCGGCATAATTTCCAGATACTCCAGCCCCATGCCATCCATGACCGGCCGGAGGTTCTCGCTTACCGGGCCTTCAATCAGCGCGCGGATCACATAATCCTCCCGCAACCTGTACGCCGGCACACGTATTTCCCGTGTTTCCGCCTGCAGCTTTGTTTGGGATTCGTTCAGGAAATACAGCACCGGTGAAATAATGATCTCGGGTACAAGGTCAATCTCCTGCACGGTCAATTCACCGGCCTGCTCCGCATATGCATTTGTGTTTTCATCCTCCTTGACTGCTGTGCATGCCTGCAAAAGCATGACCGCCACAAGAAGGAGCAAAAACAATTTTCTCATGCTTCTCCTCTTTATACTTACGATAAAAATTTGTTTTTAAAGGTTGTGTACGTAATTTTCCACACACCGTTTTCCTGTATCAACTTTATGGGAATGTTGGTCAGGTTACGCGGTTCACCGTCCTGCAACTTCAATTCATAATCCACCATGATGATATCCGTAGCCCCATCCTGGGATACAACATCATCCAGTATCTGTGTGCCCGCCACTGATATTTTGGATGATACGATCTCGTTTGTAAAATCCTCCTGTGATGGTTTATCCGCCCCATAAGTATTTTTATAGGCGATATACCCGTATAGCGTACTCCATTCCTTTTTTTCGATGGCCGCCAAGATCTCGCGCATCGTATTTCGCGCAGTCAGTGCAATCTCGTTATCACGTTCAAAAGGTTCTGCGGGTTCTTCCGCTTCCAGCCCCACCTCTGCCAGCGTGATAGGCCTGCCGCTTCCTTCCTCGTCAATCAGTATGCTTACGCGCGAGTATGTGCCTTGTTCCACAATTGTATTGACGATTGAATACACTGCCAGGTAGCGCCGTCTTTTCTCATTACTCAACTGCTCCTCGTCCGTCAGATCAATCTCCGTGCCAAAACTCTGCAAAAATTCCTGACTGAGCGTTACAAACAAAAACTGCCCCTGCGATTCGATGTTGACGACCTGCGTCGCCGGGTTAATGAGCTGTGTAAACTCCACCCGCTCTGCGGAAGGCCCTTTGGTAAGCTCCTCAATGATGGACGTCTCTATGCTTTCAAATTCCGTCACGTCGACAACCCTGTTTTCCCCTACCAGCAACCGCTCCTGCTGGTACCCAAAGTACAGCCTTGTCGTTGTTTTTTCCTTGCTTTCAGCCTCGGGTAAAGGGTTGATCGGCACAACCGCATCCTGTTCCGTCTCAATGACCGGATCGGCGCACGCTGTCAAACCAAAAGTCGCCAGTATGCTTATAATCAATATCATTACGAAAAATTTTCGCTTCATTGCTTATCCCCCATCTTTCTATCGGGCAGCATTGGTTTTGGTTGGTTTACAGGCAACACCAGCGTAAATGTTGACCCTATCCCATCCTTGCTCGACACCTCCACCCTGCCGCCATGCAGCAACGCAATCCGCCTGACAATATAAAGGCCTAACCCCGTGCCGCCCGTATCGCGCGCCCGTGCTTTATCCACCCTGTAAAAACGTTCAAAAATATGTACAAGATGCTCCGTATCCATACCCACGCCTTTGTCTGCAATGGTAACCTGCGCTTCCTGCCCTATTCTTTTGACCCGCACATCCACATAGCCATTGTCATAAGAATATTTTATGGCGTTCTCGATCAAGTTATTTAACGCCTGACGGACTTTCAGTGCATCACACTCCATCACCAAATCATCCGGCGTTTCCAGGTCAACCGTAATCTTACGCATGGACGCAATCGGTAGCAATGCGTTGACGCTTTTTTTGACAAGGGAGACAAGATCGATGCGCTCCACGTTGAGCCCCATGGATTCTTCGTCCATCTTTGACAGCAGAAGCAAATCTGTGATCAACCCCGTCAACCGGTCAATTTCCCCGTTGATATCGGCGAGGAATTCCTTATATACACCTTCGTCAACATGGTCTTGATAGAGCAACGACTCCACCAGTATTTTCATGGAGGCCAGCGGCGTCTTCAGTTCGTGCGAGGCATCCGATACAAATTCGCTCCTCTGTTTGTCCATATTCTGCAGGCGGTCGCTCATCATATTAAAAGTCCGCCCCAGCTCGGCAAGCTCGTTTCTACCTTTAATATGCGTCCTGCTCCCCAGGTCTCCATTCGAGATTTTTATTGCGGCGTTGGTCAGTTGTTGGACAGGCTTTGTGACAATGTTGGTCATAAACATACTGCAGAGGAATATGATCACACACGCGATCAGGTAAATCCACAGCATTTGCAGCCGGAGGTTCTCCGTTTCCTGCACGACATTCTGTATGCTGGACGAATATAGCACAACACCAATTGTTTTGCCGTTGTTGATAACCGAGGCCGTACAATAAATGGCCCAAAAATACCCGTCGCCGCTGTTATCCGGAATTTTGTGGAATCCATAGGAGGTCGAGTTTTTTCCGTACAGTATGTCGTAAACCTCGTTTTCCGTACGGTGCATCCCGTTCATAGCAGAAAAGCTGTCGGTCTGCACAATGCCCGAATCATTGAGCACCAGCATCCTGCCGCCCAAATCCTGGCTGCTTTGGGAAACGATGTTGTACATCTCCGTGGCATCGGACTGCACCAAATAAGGAGCAACCTGCACCGATATGCTCCGCACATCTTTTTTTGTATCGTCTATCCGCTGGGTAATCAGGTAATTTTCCACAAGAGAAGACACCGCAATAGAAATTATTCCAAAAACTATCGCAACAAGGATCAGATATATAATTACAAACCGCCATCTTATGGAATATTGTAGTTTACTTAGCCGTAAAATAGTACCCAACTCCCCATTTTGTTAATATGTATTCAGGTTTTGCAGGGTTTTTTTCTATTTTTTCTCGCAGCCTCCTGATATGTACATCCACCGTACGCAGGTCTCCCTGATGTTTCCATACCAAGTCAAGCAGCGTATTCCTGTCAAACACTTTCCCCCTATTGGAAATAAAAAGGTTTAAAAGGTCAAACTCCTTAGCTGTGAGATCGATCTCTTTTCCTTCAATCTCAACACTGCGGTTGATCAGATAAACCGTCATGTCTTTTACTTTAACAGACTGGTTGTTTATCTGCGATTTGCTGGCCGTGGCCCTGCGCAAAATCGTTTTGATCCTGGCCTTGAGCTCCAGCATGTTAAAGGGCTTTGTCATATAATCATCCGCCCCAAACTCAAGCCCCATGATTTTATCCATATCTTCGCCCTTGGCCGTCAGCATGATAATGGGAACATCCGATATGCTCCTGATCTTCTGGCATACCTCCATCCCATCCATTTTGGGAAGCATCACATCCAGCAGCACAAGGTCATGCTTGGAGGGGTTGAATATTTCCAGCGCTTCCTCCCCGTCATATGCCGCGTCAATATTGTAACCTTCCTGCTGTTCAAGGTTAAAGCGCAGTCCTTTGACCAATGTAGGTTCGTCGTCAACGATCAAAATGTTCTTTGCCATAAAATCAATCAGCCTTTCCGGCCCACTAAACTATAGACCCATACCCTCGCGCGGGCCTGCGGGGCACCCCATCCAATCATTATCATTACAGCATGCTAACAACTCATAGCGCACGCTGTGCGCAGAAAAACATCTGCTGCATCGCAGTTTTTACAGCCTTTAAATATAATAGTAACGTAGGCTGCATGCTGCGCGATAGCAAAGCTTGCTTGCGCAGCCATTTAACAAACTGCAATATTGCAATCATTATACCATAAAACTCGTTTTTGGTATATTGCCCTTTTTATCCTTTTTTTGTATACTGGAATCTGTTGAAAACAGGAGAGAGACATATGCTTATAGATACGCACATACATTTTTTTACCTGACTATCTAATTAGGCCATA
>DHOD01000120.1:0-1756 GCA_002407725.1 Christensenella sp. UBA5399
TCAATAGAAATGTCGTTTTTAGACGTTCCTATTTGGGATCAGTATTATAATACAACAGATGTATACATAAACTCAATACCGTTCCACATCCACACCGTTCATGTCCAGGCGTTTCAAAAAATACTCGCGGTAGACCACATTGGCGCTGAAGCGGTACTTTTTGAGTGTGGTATCCATGAAAATACGCGTTTTGGTAGCGATGACCCGGCTGATATCCTTATAATAAATCTGCCGTTTGAACCCGATCGCGTTGATATAGATGATGTATTCGGGCATCACTTTGATTTTCCAGACGACCGAGATCAGCAGCAGCGGCACGCCGATTGCCGATAGCGCAATGACCATGATCAGGTTTACGGGCGGCACGTTTTGCCACACAACCATGTTGAGGGCGAGCGTCAGGACCATAGCAAAAAAGATGATGCAGACCCAAAAGAACACGCGTGGGTAGCGCACGACAAAATCCTTATCAATTTTGATCACTTTCACACGCTCATTCTTGGCTGCGAATATAATAAAATTGACAGCTACCGCCACAAGTAATAACATTAAAATAAGGTTTAACGTATCCAAAAACGCGTCCTGCCTTTTGATTGATACTTTATAATAACACAAAACAAAATGTTAAGATTGGATTCTATGGAAAATTGTGATAAATAAATTACATACTATATTGGGAGGATAAAGCATGAAAAAGTTTTTTGAGGAGTTTAAGGAATTTATATCGCGCGGGAATGTGATAGACCTGGCGGTCGGCGTCATCATCGGCGCGGCATTTACAGCAATTGTAAATTCACTGGTTAACGATATCATATCGCCGCTGATCGGCCTTTTGACAGGGGGGATCGATTTTTCGGCGGCGAGCTTTTCAGTAGGGGACGCCACGTTTGCATATGGCGCGTTCATCAATGCAATCATCAATTTTGTGCTGGTCGCGTTGGTAATATTCCTGTTTGTCAAGGTGATCAACGGGATGCGAAAAAAGATGGAAAAGCCCAAGGAGGGCGCGCCAAAGCACCTGTGTCCTTATTGCATGATGGAGGTGGACAAAGCCGCGACCCGCTGCCCGTATTGTACATCTGTCATAAGCAAACAAGACGATATGGAAGCCGTGGATGTAACCGGCAGGCGTAAGTTGCCGGACACACAATCATAAGCGGCCCCGGCAATATAGGCCCCACATGTAGGGTGCGGGAGGGGGTGATACAGTGCCTTGTACGGCCTGCTAAGGTTTCTTCGTGTTTTTACGATATTCTATTAAGCTAAACACTGCTGTTGATTGTTTACATTTTAGTCACAAAATGTGATTCTGGTTGTGATATAATATAGTAAGATGCGACGATTTTAAAATTTTTGACAAATATTTGTGATAAACGGCACTTCGCCGTTTATATATATGGTATGAGGCGGGGGATTTTGCCAATGGCTGGCAGCGCCGGAGCCGGCAGTCAAAACGGGTACGATCTTAAGCCTGTACAAGGAATGATGAAAGGAGGATGTGATCATGATAGCAAAGAAAGAAAACATGAAGAAGAAGTCCGGCGTGGAAAGATTATTTGAGATTTCCAAGAAGGACAACATTGAAAAGGCGATCATAATTGAGAATAACCATGTGTATACATACGGTTATGAACGACTCGGGGATCAGAATACTGCCCACTGATGAGGTAAAATGATTATGATAACAATATAAAAAGCGATACTGTAAGAGGTATCGCTTTTTTTGTGTCTTTTTATACTATTCTCCAATAAAAAC
>DHOD01000120.1:1926-2454 GCA_002407725.1 Christensenella sp. UBA5399
ACTATTCTCCAATAAAAACGTAGATGTTTTCTTGAATATTAGTATTATTTACTCAAATATTCATCAATGGAGTTGGCGGCTATTTTGCCTGCACCCATTGCAAGTATCACCGTGGCCGCGCCTGTCACGGCGTCGCCGCCCGCATATACGGCGGGAATGGATGTCTCGCCGGTCTCCTCGTTGGTGATGATGCCGCCCCATGATTCTGTTGCAAGCGTGGGGGTGGAATTTTTGATCAACGGGTTGGGGGACTGGCCAATGGCGATGATTGCCGCATTCACGTCCAGTGTATATTCGCTGCCCTCAATGACGACAGGCCTGCGCCTGCCGGATGCATCGGGTTCGCCAAGCTCCATGCGCACACATGTCATGCCTGTGACGTTGCCTCTTTCATCCCCCAGTATTTCGATGGGGTTGGTGAGCAGGTGGAATTCGATCCCTTCCTCTTGGGCGTGGTGGACTTCCTCCACACGCGCGGGCATTTCCTTTTCGGAACGGCGGTATACAATATAGACCTCGCCTGCGCCT
>DHOD01000120.1:2614-8882 GCA_002407725.1 Christensenella sp. UBA5399
AGACCTCGCCTGCGCCCAGTCGTTTTGCGACACGCGCAGCATCCATCGCGACATTGCCGCCGCCTACAACCGCAACCTTTTTGTAGCGCTTCATAGGCGTGTCGTATTCCGGATACATATATGCGTACATCAGGTTGGAACGCGTCAGAAATTCGTTGGCCGAATATACGTCGTTATAGTTCTCGCCCGGGATGTTCATAAAGGAGGGGAGGCCTGCGCCGCTTCCAATAAAGATGGCCTCGTAGCCGTCTTCCTTTAGCTCGTCCAGCGTCAGTATTTTGCCAATGACCATATCCAGTTGGATTTCCACACCCATTTCCTTGAGCACGTTGATTTCCAGGTCGACAATCTCCTTGGGGAGACGGAACTGCGGGATGCCGTATTTGAGCACGCCGCCCGCGGTGTGGAAAGCCTCGAACACCGTGACTTCGTAGCCCCTTTTGGCAAGGTCAGACGCACAGGTAAGCCCTGCGGGGCCACTGCCCACAACGGCGACTTTGTGGCCGTTTTTGGGCGGCAGGCCGGATACGCCAAGCGCGCCCTGCGCAATTGCGTAATCCGCAACAAAACGCTCCAGCCGTCCAATGCCGACAGGCTCGCCCTTGATGCCGCGCACACAGGTCATTTCGCATTGTGATTCCTGTGGGCATACACGCCCGCACACCGCGGGCAGTCCGTTTGTTTCAGTAATTTTTTTATAAGCGGCAAGGAAATTGCCTTCCTTGATTTCATGAATAAATTCCGGGATTGCCACATTGACGGGACAGCCCGGCACACAGGGACGGTTTTTGCATTCCAGGCAGCGATTGGCTTCGTTGATGGCCTGCTCTTTGGTGTAACCCATGGCGACTTCGTCAAAGCATTTGACCCGCTCTTCTGGAGAGAGCTCCGGCATTGATGTCTTGTTGGGCTGCATGTTTCTCTCCATTACTGCTGCTCTCCTTCCGCCAATTGGATCAGGTTGCAATCTTCCTCGCGCTCCTTCAGGCCGTCGTACATCGCCAGCCTTTGCATAGCGGCGTCAAAATCCACCTCGTGGCCGTCGAAATCGGGCCCGTCGATGCACGCAAATTTTGTTTTACCGCCCACAGTCAGGCGGCAGCCGCCGCACATGCCGGTTCCGTCAATCATGACGGGGTTCATGCTGACAAGTGTCTTGATGCCGGAGGGGCGTGTTAGTTCGGATACAAACTTCATCATGATGATGGGGCCGATCGCGACGACAAGGTCGTATTTTACGCCCGCATCCATACGTTCTTTCAGCACATCGGTCACAAAACCTTTTGCACCGAAGCTCCCGTCGTCGGTAGAGATATACAGGTTGTCGGAAGCGCTCCGCATCTCATCTTCCAATATGACCAGGTCCTTGGTTTTGAACCCGGCGATCATATCGACCGATACCCCCATGGCATGCAGCGTTTTTGCCTGGGGCAGCGCGATGGCACAACCCAGGCCGCCGCCGATTACGGCAGCTTTCTTGATGCTTGGGTCAAAATGCGATGCAACGCCAAGCGGGCCCACGACATCCAAAATGTCATCGCCTTCGCTTAATTGTCCAAGCTGCAGGGTAGATTTACCTACCTGGGCAAATATGACGGTCACAGTGCCCGCGTCGCGGTCATAATCCGCTATGGTCAGGGGAAAACGCTCGCCCTTTGCATGTGTCCGCAGCACAAGAAATTGCCCGCTCTGCGCTTTTTTCGCAATCAGGGGGGCATCAATTACCATGCGTGTAATATCTTGTGCAAGTTTTTCCTTCTTCAATATTTTTGCCATAAAAATCACTCACTCCCAAGAACATATAAATATGCGATACTATATTTATATTACATGATCGGGCCGTTTTGCGCAATCGAAAAAACAGAAAGGATATAATCTTTGACAACAAATCCTGTTTGATGTATAAATTGAACTATACAAAATGATGCACGGCAAGGGAAGAAGTTATGCCAAAGAAAATTGCGGACGTAAGCAAAAAAATTATACATGCGGCGACAGCGATATACCGCAGCGAAGGGATTGAAGCGATATCCGTGCGCAAGGTTGCCGCGGGATGCGGGCTGGCGGTCGGGACTGTCTATACGCGGTTCGAGGATAAAAAACAACTGCTGGCACAGGTGTTGGCGGGGGATATTGAGAATTTGAAAGCCGCGATGATGCAGGCGGTGTTTGGCAAGCAACCGGAGGAGGCGCTTTTTGACCTGACAGAGAATTTTATTGGGCGCATGATGGAAAAATCCAACAATATACTGAAATATGTGGTGGACATGAAGCCTGGAGAGGATTATGTCGACAGGATACTGGGCGGCGCGTGCAGCCAGGTCAAGGAGATGGTCCAGGAGATTATTAGCAGGGTATATGCCAACAAGGATATTGCGCTGGATGCGGAAACAGCGGTCTTTATTACAGAGGCGGCGCTCTCCATGATGCATGCTGCCTCACGGTGGGGCTGTGGCGGCACAGGAGCACGTGCACAGATGGTTTATGGGATGTTGACTGCATACGACGGCGGCGGGGCGGCCCTGGAGGCAGAGCTGGAATTGGTGCGCTGAATCTTGTTTACTGCGTACTTGAGGTGGTATCAATAGAACAGAGAAAATTTTATCCGGCAGGAGGGGCCGATATGTTGAGTGAAAAGCTGACCGCACAGATCAACGAACAAATGAAAAATGAATTTTATTCGGGATATTTTTATCTGGCGATGGCCACATGGCTGTCCAAAAAGAAATTGGATGGGTTTGCCAATTGGTTCTATGTACAGGTGAAGGAGGAGCGTGCCCACGCGATGAAGATGCTGGACTACCTGGTCACGGTGGGCGCAGAAGTGGATTTGCTGGCGATAGAGCGCCCGCCGCAGGAATTTGAGAGTGTGATGGACATCTGCCAAAAGACACTGGAGCACGAGCAACTGGTGACCTCGTTGATTTATAAAATTATGGATACGGCACAGGCGGAGCGGGACTATAAAACAATACAGTTTTTGAAATGGTATGTGGACGAGCAGATGGAAGAGGAAGAGAATGCCCAGGGATTGATAGAGAAGGTGAAGACGGCGGCGGATGTGGAAGGGGGCCTGTTTTACGTGGACAGCGAGCTGGCGGGCCGTGCATACCATCCGATCGCATCGGATGGAGACAGCAAATAATTGCTTTGCAAAGGGCTGCCGGGGCGGCCCTTTTTTGATGGGACTGAAAAATTGCCGTTTATATGATGGAAAAATATGATAAAATAGTGGCAATGCAAGAGTAATATGGAAATTTAGCGGAGGATGAATATGCGGAAAATCATGACATTGGTGATGGCTGCGCTTGTGGCAGTTGCGGTTGCGGGTTGCTCGACGGGAATTGTGGGGACATGGGTGGTCAAGAGCGCTTCTTATGCGGTGGAGGGCGCCCAAGATGTGGATCCGGACCAGCTGTTGACAGGTGTGGCAATCAGCCGGATGGACTTTAGTGAGGATGGTAACGTTGCTCTGGTCATGCCGCTGGGGACACAGAGCATGGCCTATGCGGTGGACGGAAACACAGTACTGCTGTACGAGCACGGCGCAGAGGAAGCGTCTGCAACGCTGACGCTTGATGGAAAGGAACTGAAGCTGGGAGACAGTATCGTGTTTGAGAAAAAATAGAGGGAATGCGCGGATGTGAATAAGAGCGCAATCATGCTATAAAAAAACCAGCCGGCATGCGTCCGGCTGGTTTTTGACTTATATGCTGTAATGGGCTTTATTCATGCGAATCATAGGTGGAACCATCCTGATAGGTAACTTCCACAGCCTTGGTGTTGGGATGCACAGCAATCCATGTGTTGCCGGGGGCAAACGTGACCTCGTCGCCATTGTCGAGATAATACTCGGTAGACTCGGAATTGTCCGCGCGCTTCCACGTACCCGTCAGGTGCTTGCCATGGATGATAAACTCGGCAGGACCTTCGCCAAACATATTGACCAGCTGGCGGGGGGAATCGTTGGGCATGGTGGTGACCGTTGTAAACTGCACGATCAGGTTCTGCACCTGGATGGGGTCGCCGGTGGCATGGTCGATGGACTCATCCCCGTTGAAGTAACGTGTAAGCAGATCGGTTGCGGGATCGTATGTATAAGAGACGAACCCGGGGGATTTCAGGAAGGAAAGATCAATTTTCTCTATTTCCTTCTCATCGGCATAATCCTCAAGGGGATAATACTGGAAGGGTTCGCGTTCTTTCGGCGTATAATTATAGATTTCCGCATCGGCAATGACGTCGGTCATGGCATAGTCGGATATCGATTCGCCGCGGTCGTTTTTGTAGAACATGTTGGAGTTTGCGGTGCCCTTGCCTGCGCCGTTGATGCGCTGCTTGACATGGTCGCCGGAATCGCCCCAAATATCGCTTTCCGGGTTATTGGTAGAGTCGGGGCCGCCCATGTGCACATAAAGGGCATCCCATTCCCCCTGAATCCACTGGTGATAATACCGGGACGAACGAATGGGACCGGTTGTCAGCTTGTCGGGCGCATCATCCTTATAAATCACATCGTTAAAAATAGCGGAAAGCCTTGTATCGACGCCTTCAATCAGGGTTTCGTACACAACATCGGCCTGCTGTAGGTTCATCTGCCGGGCGCGTCCTCCGCCTTCGTTGTCGATCTGCACCATAACTGGCCCATAGGTTGTTGTGGTGTCGAGGCGGCCGGTGGTGGGCGACATGTTCTCCGGTATCACGGCATCGTCTTCCGGCTCCGGCTCCGGTGTGGTTTCAACAACGGGCTCCGGCGTGGTGTCGGGCTGTGATGTAAGCTGCGTGGGGGCGGCGGAAGGTGCTTCCTCTTCCGGCGTTGCGCACCCGAAGACAAGGGCGGTAACCATCATCAATATTGTGCAAAGCACAAGTATCTTTTTGTTCATACATTCTCCTCAATCATTTTAAGCGCAAAGCGCTGATAATACCAATCACTGATAGAAAAACCTTAAACCGTTTTTGAATTCGTGAATCGTATAACGTCCCATAGTATACCATAAAACTGAAAATGAATCAAAACGAAAAAATATTGGGAAAAATGGATAAATGTGGGCTAGAAGAAAGACCTGGTCTCTGGTACATGAAGGCTGGGGGATGAAAGCATATTGCGCATTATTTGAAGTTATTATATGATGATATTGTAAATAAAGTCACTAAGAGGAAGAGCGATGGATTTATATAATGAAATAAGTGAATATGTACAGCAAGGCCGGATGGAGGACGTTGCAAACGCGGTGTCGTCCGCAATGGCGCAGGGCCTGCCGGCAAAGAATATACTGGATAAAGGCCTGATGCACGGTATGGCTGAAATAGGGGAAAAGTTTAAGAATAACGAAGTGTTTGTGCCCGAGGTGCTGATTGCCGCGCGGGCCATGAATGCGGGTATCGATATGATCAAGCCGTTGCTGGCCGCAGGTGACAGTGACAGCAAGGGTAAGGTGGTGCTGGGCACTGTCAAGGGCGATCTGCACGATATAGGCAAGAACCTTGTGAAGATCATGATGGAGGGCAAGGGGATTGAGGTGATAGACCTGGGCACGGACGTACCGGTGCAGAAATTTGTCGATACGGCAACGGCGGAAGGCGCACACGTTATTGGATGCTCGGCGCTTTTGACCACAACTATGGGTGTGATGAAGGATGTGGTGGATGAGGTGGAGAGCAGGGGGCTTCGGGACGAGATCAAGGTGATGATCGGCGGCGCGCCTGTAAGCCAGGGTTTTTGCGACGAGATTCGGGCGGACGGATATACCGATGACGCGGCATCGGCCAGCGACAAAGCGGTAGAAATTTTAAGAAGTTTTCAATAGCAAACGATAGAGTCACAAGAAGAAAAAAACATAAAAAAACACATTAAAAGTTTGACTAACTACCGAGGATATGTTAAATTATGGTATAGAAAACAATTGAGTAGGGAGAATGTGTGATGGCGGAAAAAGAAATTGGCCAGTATATGGTCTACGATAAATCCAGCAGGATGATCAACACGTTGTATGTGCAGTTTGAGGAAGGGAAGGGCCTTGTGGATCCCCGCGATAAGGAAACGCTTGACCGGGGCGTGATGGGGTCGCATGTAGCCTGGGCGGACAAAGATATTGTAGGCGGGCAGTTCACCGACAATCTAGAGGATTATAAGTGGTCTGTCAATGAGGATTGCACAACTATTTTGAAAGACTTTTAACAAAAGCCGGCTGGGAACAGACATCAAGAAAATTTTCGGAGGCCCACAGCAGTTGCGGTGGGCTTTTTATGTACAGAATCCACTGGC
>DHOD01000016.1:0-2777 GCA_002407725.1 Christensenella sp. UBA5399
CAAGGATTGGGGGGCACGCCAGCCCCATTGATCTCCGTCAAGACGCAATGCGATTCTCTTGATATGCGGGTTTTCTCCCAGGTATCGTTCCAGGGCGCCGTCGTGCAGGCAGCAGAGGGCTATGGCATTGTTTTTTACATTCCTGTGTAACGTCATGTAGCTCATGAGGTCAATAGGCGACTCAAACACACCGACCGTTTCCTTTGCCGGATCGGTCGGCAGGCGAAACGCGGTATTTTTGTCGCTGCCCGGCACATCTCCCTTAAAGCCGTCGCCGTTCTTATCATAGGTACCGCGTTTGTACGCGAACACAGCCTGCCCCTGGGCGTCTTTTCCAACAAAAACACAATTATGGTATTTCTCATCTTCATACAACAGGCCGGATTTTATGAATTGGCTGATCACATCTTTGGAAATGCCGCGTTTCATAAGGTATGCAAAGACCCGCTTATTGTCGCCGCTCCTGCCCGGCAAATGAAATTCCGGCTTTTCTTCTTCCGCTGGCACAAACGGCTTTGCCCTGATAGGGGCGGAGCGGACGTTGCTGTGCCCATTGAACTCCAGCAGGTGGCTGACCGCTTGCTCAAAATCCATATCATGATAATACCGCAGGAATGTGATCGCGTCGCCGCCAACACCTTCCGAATACCGATAAAATGTCCGCCTATTCTTGATCCGCAGACTGTCCATCTCCTTCGTTGACTGAAACCGCCCCACTGTTGTGACTTGATATCCGAGCGAGGTCAGCAGGTTGGGCAAATCGGTTTGCCGGACGATATCCATTTCTTCAGCAGTAAAGATGTTTGTTGCTTTTTCTGACATTCGGGTTCCTCCTTCCTTGCGGAATGCAAAAGGCCGCGGGCATCTTGAGCAACACCTACGGCCTTAAAGTTGTTCGGAAATTTTTAATATGGTGCATAAGATAGGGCTTTTCAATAGAGGTTCGAGTCCATTTTACGATTACCATGCATCTTTGGTTTTTGTTTTCTGAAAACGCTCCCTCTATATGCCAAAAACCCGCTCAGTGAGCGGGTTTCAAGGCTGTGCATCTTTTTCGTCAACACATTATGGCGGAGAGGGAGGGATTCGAACCCTCGGTACGGTATTAGCGTACACACGATTTCCAGTCGTGCGCCTTAGACCAGCTCAGCCACCTCTCCGTGACTTTTAGGTTATTCAGCTTTCATGCATATCCGTGTGCACAAATCGGTTTTCACCTTAGATATATTAGCATAACAGGGCATCATAAGTAAAGGCTCAATTGAACGGGTACCAGAAATAGCTGGGGGAGGTAGCCTTCAGGTAGATGCCCAGCAGAAGAAACGCGATGCCTGCCGCCAAGGCGACCATGTCGATCTTCGTGTAAGGTTCCCGGACATACCAGGTGCGTTTTTTGTACCGGCCAAATCCCCGCAGGTCCATTGCGTTGGAGACGATCTCGATCCTATCAAAGGAGGTCAACAGCATGGGGATCAGCACAGTCGTGTAATTCTTCAACCGCTGGAAAAGCTTGGCGTCCTTTTTGTCAAATGCCACGCCGCGGGCTTCCTGGGCGCTGGTGATGTTGTTGAACTCCTGTTGCACATCGGGGATATACCGTAGTGCGATGTTGATCGTATAGGCGATTTTGTATGGTACGCCGATCCGGTCCAGGCTGCTGGCAAACAGGCTGGGATGTGTCGAGAACAGGAACACGATTGTGATAGGCAGTAGCGCGATATATTTAACGGAAATCGTCAATATATAGAACAGGTTTTCATACGTCAGTTGGTACACGCCCGCCTGGAACAGCGTTGTGTAGGTGCCGGTCAGTTCCGATCCATATGTGGGCGTGACCAGGAACAAAAAAATCGAATTGAACGCTGTAAAGATCAGTACAAATATAAACAAAACCTTAGCCTTGCGCCAGGGGATGCGCGACACCCTGAACAGAATCAACCCCGCGATAATCAGGGCGACAAAAATACGCAAATCCATGAACATGAATGTGAACACACTCCAGAAGATAACCCACATCAGCTTGATGCTGCCGTCAATTCCCTCAATGACCGAGCCGGTTTTGTAAAATAATGAACCTGTCCTGCTATTCAATTGTACCCACCTCCTTCAGCCGCTGCACAAAGTATGCCATAAACATGTCCTTGTGCTCGATTCCGTAGAGGTTTGCCAGCGTGGTGATCGAGGTGTGCTTCAGGTTTGCGGTTTTTAGTACGCTTTCATCCGCGAATATCTCAAAAATATTTTTATCGGCAATAATTTCCCCATTGTGCAGCACGATGCCGCGCTCCGCGTATTCCAGCGAGAGCTGCATGTCGTGCGTGATCATGACGATGGTGGTGCCCTGCTGCTTGATTTGCTCAAGAAAAGTCATAAACCGCACATAATTTGCCTGGTCCTGCCCTGCGGTGGGCTCGTCGAGCACAATGATCTCCGGCTCCAACGCAAGAATGCTGGCAATCGTGACACGCTTCTTCTGCCCGTAACTCAGGTTGTTGATGGGCCAGTTGCGGTAGCCGTAAAGCCCGCACACCTTGAGTATCTTGCCGACCTGTTCGTCGATGGCCGCTTGCTTCCAACCGTTGTTTTTCAGGCCAAAACCAACCTCGTCCTTAACAAGGTTCTGGGTGATCATATGGTTGGGGTTCTGCATCACATAGCCGATGATCTTGGCGCGTTCACGTATGCTGTCGCCGGTGATGTCGCGTCCGCGATATTCGATCCGGCCCTCCGCGTTTTTCAAAAATCCGGTCAACACCTTTAGTATGGTGGATTTGCCC
>DHOD01000016.1:2946-5525 GCA_002407725.1 Christensenella sp. UBA5399
AAACTCGCCTTTTTTGATGTCGAAGGAGATATCGTTTAATACGAGCGGCGAATCGTCAAAATAACGAAAGCGCATATCCCGCACCGACAGTATGACATCGTCATTGGGAGGCGGGATGGGCACATGGGTCGATTTGTACGATTGGAGTACGCAATCCTTGAATGGCATACAGTTTTCTATTTTGGACAAGCCGCTTGCGTGGGAGATATCCGCGCCGCAGTTTTTGATTGCCTCGATGTACAGTGGCTCACGAAGCCCACAATCACTCAACATACCGCTTGTCAATATGGCGTCGGGCGTGTCGTTGCCCACAATTTTGCCGTTTTCCATCACAATGATCCTGTCAAACCCATGCTCGATCACATCCTCGATACGGTGCTCGATGACGATGACCGTTTTGTTTGCCTGCTCGTGGATATAATTGATGGTCTGCATTGCGTGGTAGCCGCTCATGGGGTCCAGGTTGGCGAGCGGTTCGTCAAACAGCAGTATGGGCGTCCGGGAGGCGAGCACACCAGCCATACCCACCTTTTGGCGCTGGCCGCCCGAGAGGTTTTGCGGTGTACTGTCGCTGAAATCCAGCATGTCCATCCATTCCAGCGTTTGCTTGACGCCCTCGCGCATCTCGGGGATGGGCACGTTGTTGTTTTCATATACAAACGCCACATCCTCCGCAACGGTGAGCGCGACAAACTGCGCGTCCTGATCCTGCAGGATGGTGCCCACATGTTCGCTGACGTCATAAATGGTCAGGGCGGAAGGATCGATGCCGTCCACCGTCAGTTCGCCGGAGATATCCCCTTTGTACGTGTAGGGAATCAGTCCGTTGATCAGGTGGGCGAGCGTGGATTTGCCGCAGCCGCTGGGCCCGGCGATCAGCACCTTTTCTCCCTCGCCAATTTCCAGATTGATATCATGCAGCGTGGGATTTTTCAACGAGTCATATTTGAATGTGAGGTTTTTGGCGGTTATGATGGCCATTATTGCTCCATGTGTCTGCAAACACAATTTGCCCCCGTTCCCGGAGGCAAATTGTACATGCATAATATACTGTCAAAATTATTCTTCCTGCAGTTGGTCGTCCGGCGGGTCTTCCTCAATTTCCAGGTTGCGCCCCCGCCCGCGTATTTTGGCGATGGCAATGGTGACAGGAATGCCGATCACGCCTACGACAATCAGGTTCATGGCGTTGGCAATGATGATTTGCAGCCAAACTTTATCTGCAGGTTCGCCATACAGGAATACATCGCCCGCATACGACGCCAGGCTGCCTACAGCCATACCGGCAACCGCCAGTACATACATCAGCGCGATCTGTTTGCCGTTGATCTTGCCGCCCAGTACGTCAAAGGTTTTATCCTTACAGATAAGCCCGGCAAAGAGGCCGATGAACGCCGACATAAATGCCCAGCTCCACCAAACGCTGCCATACATAAACGCGTCGTTTAGGGCATGCCCGATAAAGCCCGCCAGAAAGCCGACGATTGGGCCGAATATCGAGCCGAGTATAGTCAGCAGCGCAATGGCGATTCGAAAGGACGTGTTGGGCCCAACCGGGATGATCAACAGAGAAACGACGGCGTAGAGCGCGGCGCCGATGCCGATGGCGACAATGTCGCGCGTCCTGAATTTCCCAAAAGATTTTTTCCCGGCGAAAACGATCACCAGCACCACAGCAACTACGATAACCAGAGAGATAATCAGAGGTAATTGTTCCATAACATATACTCCCTTCCTTTACACACCTTGTTTTTGCCCTTTGCAAACGGACAAAAACACCTAAGGCGCCAACCCCGGCGCTTATAATTTCATTCTACTATCCTCCGGTGGTTTTAGCAACCGTGAAAAGACTGTGTTTGCAAAAAAAAGAATCGCAAGAGAGAAATGCCTTGGAGAAGGCATTGTGAAGGGTTCGAATCACCCGAGAGAGAGAAAACGGGGAACATTTCAATAACCGGCGTCGTCATACAGGCACCAACATGAGAGGAGACGATTTATGAAAAAGTTGATTTTGATATTCATGGCGGCAGTATGCCTTGTGGTGTTTGTGGCGTGCAACGGTTGCGGGGGCAAGAACAACGATACGGAGTTGACCGCAACGGCGACGGAAACGCCCGATTACTCGACCCGGAACCCGGAGGCAAACGAAGGTGGCGAGGACGCGCAGCGCGCCCGCGAAGAGGAAGCGGCGGCAGAAACGCCCGCGCCGGAAACCCCCGCCGAGGGGCAGCAGATTCCCGATGATCAGAATGTATCGATGGAGGATCCGGGCTGATTCTTAATGCGGACGCTATTTGCGCTACGCCTGATGTTTGGTATTGTTAAAGAAGGGATGGAAGTGAAGTAAAAGGAGAAAAACAATCAAAGTATATATGGTGATTATATTTGCGGCGCTGGTGGTATTGGCGATACACGTCGTTTCCGCATTCACTTTTGACAGGGCCACGGAATATGTCGAGGTGGAATATCGTTCAGATAAGATTGACGACACGCTGGACGGCTATGTGGTTGCGTATGTGACGGATACGCATGACATCGAGCAGGACGAACTGGCCGGCGTTGTAGCAGAGATCGAAAGG
>DHOD01000016.1:5668-17375 GCA_002407725.1 Christensenella sp. UBA5399
GGCGCGGCGCGGATGTATTGCTGTTGGGCGGCGACCACCGCTCAAAAAAATATGGATATGATTCCATCCCGGTACTGGGCGCAGCAAATGTGCCTGACGGCGTATACGGCGTGGAGGGTAACCACGACAGGCGAAAAACGCTGTTTGCGGCACATGCGGAAAATGGCATTGTAACGCTGCAAAATTCCGGCGTGCGCGTTGCGGACGGGCTGTATGTGGCGGGTACCGAGGATTACTGGAACGGGAAGCCGGATTTTGAAACGGCGGCGGCGGGCGCCGCGTCCGGCGATTTTGTGCTGATGCTGACGCACAACGCCGACGCTACGATGCACCACGATACGTCCATGGCGGACCTGATACTATCGGGCCATACACACGGCGGGCAAATCACGGTGTTTGGCGCATTTGCGCCTGCATTGTGGAAGTTTGTGGGCGTGACGGAATTTGGGCAGAAGTTTATGGGCGGTATGACCAAGGACGCGTCCGGCACCGACGTGTTTGTATCCAAAGGCACGGGAAACTACACCATGGTACCGCGCGTTTTCGCACGTCCCCAGGTGATTTACATTACGCTAAAATCCGCTTGATGCGTTTCGGCAAAAGGTATATACTGTTGCTGGTATGGAAGTAAAACGCAACATTGTAATTATGAATCTTGCGGCGGCGTTGATCTGGATGTCGATGTATGTTTATGTACCCACGCTGCCCGCTTATGCGGCGTCGATCGGCGCGAATGTCGTGATGATCGGCATTATCGGCGGGTCGTACGGCGTCATGCAGATCGTACTGCGGTGGCCGCTGGGCGCGGTGTCCGACAAGATTGGCAAGGACCGCCTGATGATGATCACAGGTTTTGCCATACTTGTGGTGTCGTGCCTGTTGTTTGTACTGCAAAACGACAATGTGTACATGGTGGTGTTTGCGCGCGGCGTGGCGGGCGCGGCTGCGGCGTGGTGGGTGGTGATCAGCGCGTCGTATGCCAAATACAACAGCGAGGACAAGCAGGTCAAGGCGCAGGGCGTCATCAATGCGTCGGCCAGTATAGGCAAGTTTGCGGCTGCGGCGCTTTGTTCGGTGGTTGCGCAATTTTTCGGTTATCACGCCACGTTTGTGGCTTCGCTTGTGGTGGCGGTCATCGGCATGGCGCTGATGTTTGGCCTCAAGGAGGTCAAGCCCAAAAAAGAAGTGGCTGTTCCATCAATGAAGGAGCAGTTTCTGCTGGTCAAAAACAAGCATTTGCTGGCGTTTTCGGCACTCGGCATATTGAGCCAGTTCCTTTGCTTTTCTACGGCCAACACATTTACACCGGTTGCCGCGGAGGCGCTGGGGGCGGACAATGTGCAACTGGGTCTCATCATACTGGTGTTTTTTATTGTGACGGCGATCTCGGCGTTTTTTGTGGGGACAAAACCGTATAAAGCCATGGGCGCGCGCAACGCGCTTGCCATTTCGTTTGCGATCGGCGCACTGTCCTGCCTGCCCGCGCTGTACCACATCAACATGGCATGGCTGTACTTCGGCCAGGTGCTGTCGGGGGTGTGTTACGGCATCACACAGGGCATCACGGCGGGGCTTGTGATTCGCTGTGTGCCGCCTGCGCAGCGGGGCGGGGCAACGGGGTTCTTCCAGTCGGCATACGCGGTGGGCATCCTTGCGGGCCCGGTCATCATGGGTTATGTGATCGACCGGTCGGGTTTTGATGCGGCGTATTGGATGATGCTGGCGCTGATGGGCGTGGCAGTGCTGCTCTCGTACATCGTTGTGCCCAGGCAATATGACAAAATGACCTAGGGCCTGTTACCAGGCCTAATGTTTTTTATTTAATTTGATGGTACTTTGTTTGATAGAAATTCTCGATATATCATGTTTCGGTGACCCACAATAATCTCCCAACGACTTTGGCTGCACAATCTATGGCAAAACAGGCTGTAAAACACTAGAAACCAGCATGTTTCCCTTGTTTTTTGACTGTAAAATCACTATACTGTATGTATGAACGCATGGAACCCGTGGCATGGCTGCCACAAAACCAGCCCCGGCTGTGCAAACTGCTATATGCACCGGCGCGACCAATCGGTGGGCAGAGACCCGGAGGTGGTTTACAAAACGCAGGCGTTTGATTTGCCGGTCAAAAAAGACAGAAGCGGCGAATACAAGCTTGCGGGCGGCCGCGAGCTTTTTACCTGTGGGACATCCGACTTCTTCCTGCCGGAGGCGGACGGATGGCGCCGCGAGGCATGGGAGTTCATACGTTTGCGGGCGGATATCAAATTTTTGATTATCACCAAGCGGATACACCGCTTTATGGTGAGCCTGCCGGACGACTGGGGCGAGGGTTATGACAATGTGTGTATCGGCTGCACGGTGGAAAACCAGCAGTATGCCGACGAGCGGTTGCCGCTGTTTCTGTCGGCGCCCATTGCGCACCGCGTTATCATTTGCGAACCATTGCTGGAGGGCATAGAGCTTTCCCGCTATCTGGGGCCGGGTGTGGACGAGGTTGTGGCAGGCGGCGAATCGGGCATGGACGCGCGTCCGTGCGATTATCGCTGGGTGCTGGATCTGCGGGAGCAGTGTGTGGCAAGCGGCGTGCCCTTCTGGTTCAAGCAGACGGGCAGGTACTTCCTGAAGGATGGCAGGCGATATACGATTTTGAAAAAATTGCAGCATTCGCAGGCCAGGAAGGCAGGAATCAATTATTCGGTACAGGGCGGTCCATGACAACGGGACAGGTTGGAAGATGAATATGGAAGACAGGTTTCGTCTGGTAAAAAAAATCATAAAATGGGTGTTGATCGCAGTATTGATCATAGCGATCGTGTTTATGGCGTTTTTGGGGATCATGACGCTTTTTGAATATAACCCCAAGGATGCGGAGACGCTGGAGATCATGGCGGGTGACGCCGAAACGCGTATGGTTGCGCCGGGCGACGAGCTTACGGTAATGACATTTAACATAGGCTATGGAGGCCTGGGCGAGACGCAGGATTTCTTTATGGACGGCGGCGACATGGTGCAGCCCGAGAGCGTGGAGGATGTGGAACGCAACATGGAAGGCGTCACCGACATCATAAGCGGCAATCCGGCAGATGTGTATTTTGTGCAGGAGGTGGACAGGGATTCCAAGCGGTCGTTTGAGACAGACGAGCTGTTGCTGCTGTACGACGAGATGAAGATGGACGCGGCATTCGCGACCAACTACAAAAGCGCGTTTGTGCCATATCCGGTGCCGCCCATCGGCAAGGTGCACAGCGGGCTCGCTACGTTCAGCACGCTGGAGGCGGAGCGGGCGCAGCGCATATCGCTGCCGGTGCCGTTCAGCTGGCCGGTGCGCATGTTCAACCTCAAGCGGTGCCTGCTGACAGAGCGTGTACCGATGGAGGGCGGCGCGGACCTGGTGCTGATCAACCTGCACCTGGAGGCGTACGACGACGGCGATGGAAGGGAAGAGCAGACCCGTATGTTGATGGAGCTGATCCGCAAGGAATATCAGGACGGCAATTATGTGATTGCGGGTGGCGATTTCAATCAGGAATTCCCCGGGGCGGGGTACCCTGTGGTGGACGAGGACTGGTGGCAGCCCGGCGTGCTGGATGAAGGCCTGTTGCCCGAAGGGTTCCGCTATGTGACGGACGGATCGACGCCGACATGCAGGCTGGGCAATGAGCCGTATACGGACGAGGGAGAGAAGCAGTACTATGTGATAGACGGATTTATTGTGTCGTCCAACATACAGGTGCTGGAGGTGGAGACGCTGGACGAAGGATTCCGCTCATCCGACCACAACCCGGTGCGCATGACGGTACAACTGATGGAACAGGACGAGGAAGAAGGGAATTAAGCATAACATGGAGAATAACGACAGGATTGCCGTGCTGATAGACGCAGACAACGTTTCGGAGAAGTATATACAATACATCATGGACGAGGTGTCAAACTATGGCACGCCGACGTACAAACGGATTTACGGCGACTGGACAAAGCCGCAGCTTTCGTCATGGAAGCCCACGTTGCTGAACTATTCGATCACGCCGATCCAGCAATATAATTATACAACGGGCAAAAACTCCACCGATTCGGCGCTGATCATCGACGCAATGGATATACTGTATTCCGCAAGTGTGGATGGTTTTTGCATCGTATCGTCGGACAGCGATTTCACCAGGCTGGCGGCGCGGCTCCGCGAAGCGGGTATGCGGGTGATTGGCATGGGGGAGAAGAAAACGCCTGCGCCGTTCCGCGCGTCGTGCGAGCAGTTTAAATACCTTGAGGTGCTGGCCGCGCAGATCGACGATCATCCGGATGACGAAGAAGGCAAGGCGAAGCAGGAGACAAAGAAGACATCGCCGCCTACGGCGGGCGAGATGAAAAAGCTGGTGGGTGTGCTGCGGCCCATCATAAACGAGCTGTCCGACGAGGACGGCTGGGCAAACCTGGGCGCGGTAGGCAACATGCTGGGCCGGCGCTGGCCCGATTTTGATACGCGAAACTACGGCTATATCAAACTGTCGGCGCTGATGGGCTCGCTGAAGCAGTTTGTGGTGGAGTTCCGCAAACAGGACAACGCGCACCAGACGCTGGCGTATGTCCGTAATAAGACGGTCAGGCGGCGGCGCGCAAAATCGGCCGATAAAGCAGAGTAAATGCAAACCCGCATATCATAGACGACAGGACATAATACGAATCATCGATAGAAAGCCGGCAAGCCGGTTTTCCATACCGCAAAAAATGCGGCAATAAAATGGGATGCCATTTTATTGGATGTTGGTATTACGCGACAAAAAATAAAAGGAGACGAGATTAGTATATGTATGCAGTAAAAGATAAATCGAAAAATTTCAGGGAGCTGCTTTTCAACCTTCCGCAGTATTATGAAGGAAAAGATGTGTTTCGCGAGGTGGACGGCGAGGGGATTGCGCCCACGTCGGCAGAGCAGTTTAAGGATATGGTGGTGGGACTGGCGTCTGCGCTGGCCGATTTGGGCGTGCTGCCGGACGGCAAGGTGGCGGTCATCGGCGAGACCAGCGTGAAGTGGATTGCCGCTTATTTCGCGGCGGTCACGGGGGGCGGCGTCATTGTGCCGGTCGATAAGGAGCTGCCCGACGACGAGATTGCCGAAGTGATCAATGACAGCGGCGCGGTCGCGGTGGTATATGCCAAATCGTATAGCGGTGTGATCCGCGGGATACAAGATAACCTGAAGGCGGTGCGGCACTATATCGGCATGGCAGGCGGCGGCGACGGCCACCTGGCGTTTGATGAACTTGTGGACAAGTGCCGCGCACCCGGCGACGCGGCGTATATGGCAACAAACCTGGATGAGAACGCGCTCTCGTCGCTGCTGTACACATCGGGCACGACGGGTAAAAGCAAAGGCGTGATGCTGACGCAATGGAACATTCTGCAAGATGCGCGCGGCCTGGTGAAACTGGTTAAATACCGGCCAACGACAATGTCGGTGCTGCCCATACACCATTCGTACGAGTTCGCGGCGGGAATCATGGCGGCGCTGATGGCAGGCACCACGATTTGCATCAATGACAGCCTGCGCAACTTTATGCCAAATCTACAGCGCTTTTCACCGCATATGATGTATATCGTTCCCGCGTTTGCCGAGATGATTTACGCGCGCATATGGCAGGGCGCGAAGGCTGCGGGAAGCGAGCAGCAACTGAAAGCCGCCATTGTTAAGAGCAATGCGCTGCTGGAACAGGGTGAGGACAGACGGGCCGCGTTTTTTAGCGGAATCAAAGAGCAGCTGGGCGGCAACCTGGAATTTATGATTTCGGGCGGCGCGCCGTTGCCCAAGCATGTGCCGGCGGCATTCCGCGAGCTGGGGATAACGCTGATAGAGGGCTACGGCATCACCGAATGCGCGCCTGTCGTCTCGGTCAACCCGGACCAACAGCCAAAAGATGGCTCGATCGGTTTGCCAATTTTTTGCTGTGATGTTAAAATAAAGGACAAAAATGTGGAAGGCAACGGCGAGATTTGGGCAAAGGGCGATAACGTGATGCTGGGATATTACAAGAACCCTGCCGCGACTGCCGAGGTAATGGAAGACGGCTGGTTTAACACCGGCGATATTGGATATATGGATGAAGATGGGTACCTGTTTATCACCGGGCGGGAGAAGAACCTGATCGTGCTCTCCAACGGAAAGAATGTGTATCCGGAGGAAATTGAAGGATACCTGATGCGCGTGCCATACATCAAAGAAGTGATGGTGTATGCGCCGCTGGAAGACGGGCTGAGCGAGGTCAGGCTGATGGCGGAAGTGTTTGTGGATGAGCAAAAGCGCGCGGAAATGGATGCGGCCGCACTGCAAAGCGAGCTGGAGGCGGACATTGCGGAGGTCAACAAAACGCTGCCCACATACAAGCAGGTGCGTGATGTGCGCGTCAGGGACCGCGAATTTGAGAAGACGACGAAGAAAACGATAAAGAGGTTCACCGTTACCCGGTGACAGAAGGGGCCGTAAGGAGGAAATATGGTAGATTTTGAAAAAGTAAAACAGTTGCTGGCGACCGTTTGCCCGCACGACCCGGACGAAATCACAATGGATAAACGCCTGGTCGCAGACCTGGAGATCGATTCGTTTGGGCTGATGGATATGGTGATTGCGTTCGAGAAGGAATTTCACCTGGAAATCCCCGACAGGGATCTGCGTCTTTTTGACACAGTAGGCGACATTGTCAATTACATTGAGCAGCGGAAGGCCGGAGGCGTGGTGGAGCTTTCGCGTCCGTGAAGGGCGGGGAAACGAAATTCAAATAATATAATCAATATATAAATATTCTATTGCCTTGTTGCCGAAGTGATGTCGGCGGAACCGTTGGGGTTGGTATAAAACATGGATTGGGGGACTGCGCAATGCAGCAACTGGCAAAGGGACGTATCTTTACCAATGAAAAATGTACGGGGTGTAACCGTTGCATATCTGCCTGTACAATTCCGGAAGCGAATGTGGCGGTGCTGGAGAACGACAAGAATAAAATTCATGTCGATCCGGAAAAGTGCATCAACTGCGCCATGTGCATCAAAGCGTGCCCGCACGAAGCGCGCGATTTTGAGGATGATACGGCCCGCTTTTTAGACGACCTGAAAGCAGGTAAAGATATATCCGCGCTGGTGGCGCCCGCCATCCGCTCCAACTATCCGCAATACGAAAAACTGATGGGGATGCTTAAACAACTGGGCGTCAAATTTATTTTTGATACGTCATTTGGTGCGGATATCTGCACATGGGCATATTTGAAGTATATCACGGAGAACAACCGGGCCGGGCTGGTATCGCAGCCGTGCCCCGCGATTGTAAACTATGTGGAGAAGCACAGGCCGGAGCTGATGGACGACCTGGCGCCGCTGCACAGCCCTGCAATGTGCTGTGCGGTCTACATGAAAAAGTATAAGAAAATTCCCGGCCGCTATGCGTTTATTTCACCCTGTATCGCCAGAAAGGACGAGTTTTCCGATGAGAACACAGGCAGGATCGTAGACTATAATGTCACATTCCAAAAGCTGGAAGAGGAACTGAAACGCAGGGGACTGGATTATACAAAAGCGCAGCCCGCCCAGTTTGACAACGATAACCATGGGTTGGGGTGCATTTATCCTATGCCGGGCGGCCTGAAGGTCAATGTGGTGGACGCGGTGCCCGATGCGTGGGTGTACCAGGTGGAGGGCCAGCCCGCATGCAAGTATTTTCTGGACGATTACAAAAAATCCAGGACGACGGAAAAACCGTTGCTTGTGGATATACTTAACTGCCAGCACGGTTGCAACATGGGTACAGGCGCGCTCTGTGAAGAGCACGACGGCGCGAGCGGGCTGCAGGTAAGCAAGGCGATGAACGACGCGGAAAAGGAAGTCTGCAATACAAAGGCAACCGCAAAGAACCCTGTCGTCAAGCTTTTTGACAGAAAAAAGAAAAAAACAGACGATTTTTATAGCACGCTGAACCTGGATGATTTTAAGCGCAAGTACAGCAATAAAGCTGTTGGCGAAATTCCGGTGGATGGCAGCGCGATTATGAAGGCGTTTGGCGAACTGTACAAAACCGATCATGACCAGCAGCATATTGATTGCTGCTCATGTGGGTTTGACACCTGCGAGGAGATGGCGTCCGCCATTGCCAAGGGGATCAACCATCCGGGCAACTGCGTGGAATACCACAAGAGCATCCTGCGGGAGCAACAGTTGGAGATATCCACCATGCTGGACGAGCAGAACAGGATGAGCGCGTCGCTGTCCGAAAATGTCGACCAGATCATCGATTCGATATCGGAATCGTCCAAGCGTACGAGCGGCGCAGCAGAGCGGGTGGAGCAGATCAACGAGGAGATTTCGGGCGTTAATGATATTGCGGTTAAGCTGAATGACATGATGGAGGACCTGAAGAGCAGGATCAACGATTATGTCAAGCTGGGGTCGCAGATTGTGAATATATCATTGCAAACAAAGATCCTTTCGATCAACGCATCGGTGGAGGCGTCGCACGCGGGCGACCTGGGCAAGGGATTTGCCGTGGTGGCGGCAGAAATGCAGCGGTTGGCGGAGCAGAGCGCCGAATCGGCCAACAGGATTATTGCGAGCAACGAGACGGTGCTGCCCATGATCAACGAGATCCAGAGCTTCAGCGATACGCTCAATTCGGGCACCAAGGCAATATCGGAGAACACGCAGTCTATTGCGGGCGCGATGCACGACGTCAACCGCGCAGAGGAAGAAATTGTGGAAACCGCGTCGCGGCTGAAGACGGAATAGCAACCGGCCGCAGGCAAACCCAGGAATTTTCTTGAGGAAGAAGCGTTCTTTGGAAACAACTGATCATAAATCATAATGGCGGCTTCTCACCCTACGAAAAGCTGCCGTTATTATGATACACGCACATCCTTTTTCGTAAAAAGCATATACGGATAAATGGAACAATTGGACGGCTGCTTCGTCTGTAATTATAACGACATATGCACATGGAAAGGAAATATATGACGAAGAAGAAACGTATTTTATTAGTTGTATTGCTGGGGGTAGCCGTGCTGTTTATTGGCGGTGGAGTTTTTGTGTTCAACCGGTATTATGGGCAAAAGACTGCGCAGGATATACCGCCTGTGCAAAACGCATCCGCGCTGGATCATGCGGCGGAAGGCCAGCCGTTCCCCGTACAAAACACACAGCCTGAAAACGCAGGGTTTACGGATGCGCTGATGGTGAATGGCGAGCTTTGGGAAGGGCCGTTTGTGCGGCAGGCCCCCATCTTTTTTGGGGAGGGAAGCGATTACACGGACATGGAGGGCATCGTGACCTTTCGCGGAGACAACTACCGGGATACCGCAAGTTACGGAAGCCCGGTTGTGACAGAAAAAAAACTGGAGCTTCTTTGGACGGTGGAAACAGGGACAATGCCCAAAAGCTCGACGACAAAAGATAAGGGCGCAAGCGAATGGTCGGGCAGCGGCTGGACGGGGCAGCCGATCATTGTGCGTTGGGATGCGCAAACCCGGCAGGTCATGAACCTGTACGACGGCAAAAAAAGCAAAGATGGCCTGACGGAAATCATTTATGCCACCATGGATGGCAAGGTGTATTTTTTGGATTTGGAGGACGGCAGCGCAACGCGCGATGCGCTGGATGTGGGATTGCCGTTCAAAGGGGCGGGCGCGATACGGCCCGACGGCATCCCCATGCTGTTTGTGGGCCCGGGTGATTCGATGGAGGAGATGAAAGGCGAGGCGGGCCTCCCCGATGTTTCCATATACAGCCTGACCGATTGTTCGTTGTTGTATCGATTTGGGGGGAAGGATCCTTTTTCGCCCCGGCTGTTTCACGGGTACGACAGCTCGCCCCTGGTGGATGTAGAAACGGATACGCTGATTTACCCGGGCGAAAACGGCATACTATACACGATGCAGTTGAATACGCAATATAACCCGGAAGACGGCGCTCTCTCCATCCGGCCGTCAGATGAGGTGAAGTGGACGTATTCTACCGACAAAACCAGTGAGGAAGCATTTTGGTGGGGCATGGAAGACAGCGCGGTGGTGGCAGACCATTTCTTGTACATCGCGGACAACGCGGGCAATATGGTCTGTATGGATATCAACACGATGGAGGTTGTTTGGCTGCAGGATATTCTGGATGACACCAATGCTTCGCCCGTGTACGAGGTAGACGCGGCGGGAAACCGTTTCATCTATATCGCCCCGTCGCTGCATTGGCAAAAGGATGCAGAAACCAACACGGGGCAGGTATCCATGTACAAATTGAACGCCGTCACGGGAGACATCATATGGCAAAAGCCGTACGAAGTACATACGGTCAATGGCCTATCGGGCGGCATACAGGCAACCCCTGTGCTGGGGCAGGGGCCTATATCGGATTTGGTGATTGTGCCCGTTGCCCGCACACCGTATAAAAACACGGGGATACTGGTTGCGCTGGACAAAGAAACGGGGGAAGAGCGCTGGAGATTTGATATGGACGAATTTTCTTTGAGTTCTTCCGTGATCCCGTGGAGCTCGCCGGTGGCGGTGTATGCGGAGGACGGCACACCGTATATCATCCAGTGCGGACGGGGCAAGGTGTACCTGATGGATGGAGAGACAGGAACGCTCCTCGATACGCTGGATACGGGCAAGGCCAACATCGAGGCATCGCCGGCGGTGTTTGGAAATACGATTGTCGTGGGTACCCGGGGCGAGCGCATATTGGGAATGACAATCAAATAATTGTAGGTTTTCATTGCTGCGGGCATGCTGAATATAAAACAAGGAGGCGACCGGTTATGAGGAATGGGATAAGCCAGATAGGGCAGGAGATGCCGAAGGAGGATCTGTTTGCGCGGTTTACATGCAACGAGCGGGGTGGATTGATGTCTTTTACATTGTCGGTAGTCGGAAACAAGTCAAAGGCACTTTTTGCACTATCGGTAGGCGGGAACATATCGACATATATAATTATAACTCCAACTACTAGATTTGTAATTGGCGTTATAATTATTATGACTTTAGTTTTGCTTTTAACTCTTTTATTTTTGTTTCTATTGTTGATATTACTTTTTTAAATTCCTCATCACTCTTACCTGTAGGATCATCCAACCCCCAATCTTCCCTGTGTTTACATGGAAGGTAAGGGCATTCCACATTACACCCCATTGTAATAACAATATCTACTGGAGGTATTTCATCAAGCAACTTTGAATGTTGAGTTTTCTCCATATCTATATCATAAAGCTCTTTCATTAGGCGCACAGCATCCTGGTTAATTTGAGGTTTTGTTTCTGTGCCAGCAGAGTAGCTTTCAAATATATCTCCTGCAAAGTGCTTACCAAGTGCCTCGGCTATTTGGCTTCGACATGAATTATGAACACATATAAATGCGACCTTTAGTTTATTACTCATTAAGCATTACCTCCTTTCTAGCTTTTTTCTGGAAACCAGTGCCTTGTATTATTCGCTATCTTTACTAATATCAACATAACAGGCACTTCTGTTAGAACCCCTACAATGGTAGCAAGTGCAGCTGGGCTTTGTGTTCCAAACAATGCAATCGCAACGGCAACTGCCAGTTCAAAAAAGTTAGAGGCACCAATCATACCAGCAGGCGCTGCTATCTCATGAGGTAGTTTTATAACCTTGCTTGCTAGATATGCAATGAAAAAGATTAGGAAAGTCTGAATAATTAATGGTATAGCAATTAAAACAATATG
>DHOD01000064.1:0-6183 GCA_002407725.1 Christensenella sp. UBA5399
CAATCGCATGAACGACCTGGTGGACGGCGTGAAAATCACCGGCGCCGTGACGCTGGACGGCGAGGATATTTACGACCCGCGCGTGGACGTCACCATGCTGCGCAAAAAGGTGGGGATGGTGTTTCAGAAGCCCAACCCTTTTCCCATGAGCATTTACGACAATATTGCGTATGGGCCGCGCGTGCACGGTATCAAAAGCAAGGGTGAGCTGGACGATATCGTGGAACAATCGCTGAAGGGCGCGGCGTTGTGGGAAGAGGTGCGCGACCGCCTGCGGAAGAGCGCATTGTCGCTTTCCGGCGGCCAGCAACAGCGCATGTGCATTGCGCGGGCCATTGCGGTCTCGCCGGAGGTGATTCTGATGGACGAGCCGACGTCGGCATTGGACCCCATTTCCACCACCAAAATAGAGGACCTGATGAGCGAACTGAAGAAGCAATATACTGTGGTCATTGTGACGCACAATATGCAGCAGGCAGTCAGGATTTCGGACAAAACAGCGTTTTTCCTGCTGGGGGAGATGGTGGAATACGGCGATACGGACACGTTGTTTGGCATGCCGCAGGATAAACGCACCGAAGATTATATCACAGGGAGATTTGGATAAATGACCAGGACGAGATACGAACAGGAATTGGCAGCATTAAACCTTGACCTCATCCGCATGGGGGCGATGGCGGAGCAGGCGATTGAGCAGGCAATGCAGGCGTTGGACGCCTGCGATATTGTGCTGGCGCGCAAGGTGATGGAAAGCGACGATGAAATTGACGCCATGGCGCAACGGATAGAGAGCCAGTCCATGAAGCTGATCATGAAGCAGCAGCCGGTCGCGGGCGACCTGCGCGCTATTTCGGCGGCGCTTAAAATGGCGACAGACCTGGAACGCATCGGCGACCAGGCCGCGGACATTGCCGAGATTGCCGTTACACTTTGCAAGAAGCAAGGCAGCAAGAAGCCGGAGCACCTCAAAAAGATGGAAAAGCAGGCGGTGGAGATGGTGCACATGGCTGTGGATGCGTATGTGAAAATGAGCGCGCCTATCGCGGAACAGGTGGTCCGGATGGACGACGTGCAGGATGCGCTTTTTAATCAGGTGAAAGGCGAGCTGATGGATATTGCGTATGCGGACAGGGAAGCCATTGATTATGTGGTGGATTTTTTGCTGATCATCAAGTATTTGGAGCGTATCAGCGATCATGCGGAGAATATTGCGGACTGGACATTTTTTGCCATTGAAGGCACGCACAAGAACGAGCGGATCCTTTAATATGATATAATGTTGGAAGCAAAACAAAGGAGCGGACCAATGGCATGTATTCACATTGTGGAAGACGACGCGTCCATACGCGAGCTGATACGCGTCACGTTGCAATCGGGCGGGTTCGAGGCGCATGTATTTGAATCGGGCGAAGATTTTCTGGCCGGTTACCCCGCAAACAAAGAAAAAATCGATTTGATATTGCTGGATATCATGCTGCTGGGCATAGACGGGCTGGAGGTGTTCCGCAGGCTGCAGAATATGGGGTCTTCCATTCCGGTCATTTTTTTGACGGCAAAGAATACGGAGATCGACAAAGTGACCGGGCTGGACATGGGCGCGGACGATTACATTGCCAAGCCGTTTGGCGTGCTGGAGCTGATTGCGCGGGTGAACGCAACGCTGCGCCGCACCCAAAAGGCACACGCGGCGGATTTGAAAACCGGCGTGCTAAAAATGGATTTGTCGCGGCGCAAGGTGTATGTGAACGGCAAAGCGGTTGATTTGACTTATAAAGAATTTGAAATGCTGCGGTATTTCGTGCTCAATGAAGAAATCGTGCTGACGCGCGATCAGTTTCTGAATAAGATATGGGACGTGGAAACGGATATCGAGACGAGGACGGTGGATATGCATGTCAAAACACTGCGCGCAAAGCTGGGCGCGGCGGGCAAATATATTAAAACCGTACGCAGCGTCGGTTATGTGTTTTCTGCGGCAGAGGTAGAGTGAATTGAAAAAAAGAATTGTATTACTCATTGTCTGCATTACTGTGATTGCACAAATTGTCACGATGGTTGCAGCGGTGGAGAGTTTTCGGAATACATACCAGACCAATGTCACCAATTCGCTGCGGGGCGATATCAACGCGATGAAGCTAAGCGGACGGGAGCTGGCTGAGAACCCGCAGGATGTGGCGGAACAGTACGCGCAGGCGTATGGGCAGGACATCCGCATCACAGTGGTTGGCAGTGACGGGACGGTGCTGGCGGATACGCAGGCAGACCCTGCAACGCTGGAAAACCACAACGACCGTGAAGAAGTGCAGGAAGCGCGGAAGGATGGCGTGGGGATGGCGGTTAGGAGGTCCGAATCTACCGGCATTGAAACCATCTATATGGCGGAAGCAATGGACGGAACCGTTTTGCGGCTGTCCATCCCGATGGAAAGCACCATGTACTTTGTACAGCAGGCGCTGCCTGTCATGATCATTACATTCATCGTACTGACCATCATTGCGTTGGTTTTTGCCGGGTTTCTGGCAAAAGGCGTTTTGACGCCTATGCGCCGGTTTTACGAATCGGTACAGGATTATATGGACGGGACGGTCTCGGAGTTCCATGTCGACCACAAATATGCCGAGGTGGAGGAGATTTCGCAAGCGTTTGCACGCCTGACGGAACGGTTGCGGCGGTATATTTCGCAGGTCAAGCTGGAAAACAAAAAATCCGCGGTCATACTGGACAATATCCAGGAAGGCCTTTTGGTGCTGGATAAGGATCAGGATGTGCTGCTCATCAACAATGCGGCGCGCAATATATTTGACGCGGAGGACGACATCACCAATGTCAACCTGCTGCACTTTACGCGCAGCCCGGAAGTCCTGAACCCCATCGGCAAAGCGTTCAAGGAGAAGAAGACGACTTCCTTTGACGTGTACCAGGAGCAGACGGGCAAGACGTACCGCTATTATCTGAGCTTTGTATCGCCGGGCACATTTGCAAAAAGCGGGCATGGCATGCTGGTGCTGATTATGGATGTGACGGAGACGGTCCGCGCGGAACGCACCCGGCGCGATTTCGCGGCCAATGTATCGCACGAGCTGAAAACGCCGCTTACATCCATCAATGGGTATGCGCAGCTGATTGGAAACGGTATGGTGCAGGACAAAGAGGATACCCAGAAATACGCACAGTATATTACGGCGGAAGCGGACAGGCTGATGGGGCTCATCAATGATACGCTTGCGCTTTCCGAGCTGGAAGATATCGCGATAGACGAGCACATTGAAAATGTCGCGGTGCAGGATGTTGCCCAGGATGTGCAGGATGTGTTATCACCCAAGCTGGCGGAAAACGATATTACAATGACGGTTTCAGGCGAAGCCACGATGCGCGCCAACAAAAACCGTATCAGGCAGCTGCTGCTCAACCTTTGCGACAATGCGATCAAGTATAACCATGCGGGCGGCAGCGTGCATGTGGACTTGTCGCAAAAAGGCGAATCGGTCTCCATTGTTGTGGAGGATACCGGCATTGGGATTCCTGACGATGAATGTGACCGGGTTTTTGAGCGGTTTTACCGCGCAAACAACGCAGGGGGAGCCACCATAAGCGGGACAGGGCTGGGGCTGGCGATTGTAAAGCATATCGTGCAGCTTTATGACGGAACGATAGAATTGGCGTCCGAGGAAGGCGCGGGAAGCAAATTTACCGTAAGCTTTACAGCGGTTTAACTTCATATCGGTTGAACCAGACAAGCGAAAAACCGCTTGCATATACAATTTATCCCAAAAGTTTGTTACCAACCTTTTGACAAATTGCTATAAAACCAACCACTGATTGAGATATTCAAAAAGCCCGCACCGCCTGTGGCGATGCGGGCTTTTACTCTTGATGCTGCAAAATATACTATGGCCGGGCGTCAAGAGATTCTGTGATGTAGGCCGCCGTGATCGCAATTTGATCCGCATTGGTGATGCTGGCCTCCCCGTCGCCGTCCTGCTCTCCATAGCTGCCAAAGTATGCGTGGTTGCCCCCTTCGATGACCAGTGAATCACGATCTGCCGGGTACAGGGGCGTGCTCTCAAACGCCTTTTGACGGTTGAGCACCATGTCGTTGCTGCCGGTGATGTCGAGTGCGAAAAGATCGAGTGCCGACAGGTCTTTATACGGATAGGAACCCATAAATACAATGCCCGCGATCTTGTCGGGGTGGTCCGCAACAAACATGCTGGCCGCGGTGCCCCCCAGCGAATGGCCTGCCAGCACCCACCGGTCAATGCCGGGGTGCGCTTCCATGACCTCGGTTGCCTTGTTGGGGCTGAATATTGCCAGCCGCAGGGGCATTTTGACAACGACAACAGGATACCCGGCATTGTTCAGTTCTTTGGCCAGCGGCGCATACGCCTGCTCGTCCACCTTGCCCCCCGGGTAAATGATGATGCCGATATCCTCTGTGCCGTTCAGAAACAGGTTACCGTCTTCATCATCCATGGTAGCCGCTATGGCGGCAGCCTCCGGGAGCGCGTGGTAATAATCGTTGATATAGGCCGCAAAGATGATGATCAGCCCGGCAGCAGCAGATAATGCGATGATCAGGCCTTTTTTTCGCTTGTTCATATTTTATCCCAATCTGATACCTGACCGTTTTGGATGTTGCCAGGTACGGTCAATATATAACCCATTTTATGGGAAAAGCAACAAATATTATGTAAATTGCGGTGCGAAGGCAGGTCAGTCTTCCTGTGGAAAAGCGAAATCCAACGCCCTTTTCAGCGCGCCGTCAAAAAAATACCAGTCGTGGCTGCCGGGTGCTTCCTCGTAGGTATAATCAAAAGACAATTCCTGCATGTCGCGGGCAAACTGACGATTCAGCCCAGCCAGGTCGTCCCCGTCGCCGCATGTGGCGTAAAACCGCGGGGCATTTGTGGGGGAAGGGATGCGCCGGGCAAGCTCCAGCAGTTCAATCTCCGGCGTCCAGGTAAAATCATGCCCGCATATGGCACGAAAATCGTCGATCAGCATGGCGCCCCAGGGTGAAAGCGGCGCTCCGTGCCGGTCGTGCTCGCGCATTTCGGCAAGGAAGTCCTTAAGATAAAGCGAGCCGGGTGAGAGCGCACAGCAGGCGGCGTAGCGGCCCGGATAGGCCAGCGCACATTTGAGCGCGCCATACCCGCCCATTGAGATGCCCATGACATAGGTATCCGCCGGCCGGGATGAAATATGAAATGTACTTTTGCAGATTTCCGGCAGCTCTTCCGCAATATAGGTAAAAAACTTTTGCCCGTAAACCATGTCCGCATAAAAGCTGCGGTGCGCGTCCGGCATGACGAAGATGGAAGGATAACCGGCCGCGTGCGCCATAAACATGGTGTAATCAATCACATTGCTGTTGCAGCCGCAAACGCCGTGCAGCAGGTATGTGACGGCACAGGGCCCGCCTTCCCCGATGTTTCCGGGCGTCAGGATGGTGATGCCGGTATCCATCATCAACGACTGCGAAAAAATATTGCCTCGTAATATCATACTGTTTTCCTCTTCCATTATTTGAGTATGTTCAGTATATAGCAAACAAAAGGAAAAAGAAATATTGCGTGATATAATAATGCATAGTGCAAAACCGCAACTCATGTAAAAACACGCGCTTTTCGGTTTGGTATGATTGTGCGAGGGAGAGAGCTATGTACGAGTGGAACGAAGCGATACAAAAAATGATCGACTGGATCGAGGAGCACCTGGAGGAGAATCCGACGCTGCCCGCCATGGCAAGGCAGATTGGATATTCGCCATACTATTGCTCCAACCAGTTTCACCGTGTGGTGGGCAAAACCATCAAGAGCTATGTGGCGCAAAGGCGGCTCGCGCGGGCCGCCATGGAGATCCGCGATACGAACGCGCGGCTGATAGACATTGCGGTCAAATACGGATTTTCGTCACAGCAGGCGATGACGCGTGCTTTTGCGGAGCGTTACGGATGCACGCCGGCAGCATACCGCAGTGCGCCCGGGCCGCTGGGGCTCACTGTCAAAAAGGAGGTTCTCTTTCCCGAGCATATTGTAAAGGAGAGCGAGAAGAGTATGAGCGAAAATGTTTTAACAAAACCGTATGTGCGGATGGAGTATATCCCGGCGCACAAATTTATTGGGATATGGGACAAAGAGGTGCAGACTTACTGTGATTTTTGGGAACGGCACGATTGTGACA
>DHOD01000064.1:6329-7710 GCA_002407725.1 Christensenella sp. UBA5399
AGGAACGGTCGAAAGTATGGCGCATGTCGCGCTGCCGGTGCTGCCCGTTCACACGGGCGCTTATTACTGGCAGGACGGGCAGAAGGGGTACTGTTATGGGCTGGGCGTCCCGGCGGACTATGCCGGCGAAGTGCCGGAAGGGTTTGAAATCAGGGAATACCCGGCCAGCTATTACCTTGCGTTTGTCCACCCGCCGTTCGATTTTTTGCAGGATTGCGAGGCGGTCATGAACAGAGTGGAAGACCTGGCGTGGGGATACGACCCCGCCGCACAGGGATTTGCGTGGAATGAAGCGGCATGCCAGGACTACCAGCGTATGTTGCCGGAGACGATCGGCTACGAGTTACTACGCCCTGTCAGCAAAGTATAGCTGGTTATTGCTGAAGGGCGGCAGCCAGCGCGGAAACCTCCTGCGAGGCAATGTCGGGATACCCGCTGCCTTGCGGGGGGTACAGGCTGTCGTAGTGGAACAGTGCAAAGCCGCTGAAGCCATCCGCTTCGCGCAGGTAGCCTACCATGTCCGCGACGCTGTGGCCGTTTTGCCACTCGCCCTGGCTGTTGTCGCTGTAATCGCCGTCACCGATGCGGTATGCGCCCAGTCCTGCGTACAGGCGGACATCCTCGTGCAGGGGATAGCCGGCCCATTCCGCTGTTTTGTTGGCAAAAGAGGCTTTATTGCTGCCGTCTTTGATATAATTGAACCCCCAGTACAGCTGGGGCATGATATAGTCGGCGTACCCAGGCTCGGCCATCCACAGCTTGATGTCGCAGTGCTGCTCGTTGTAGTTGTTCTCGTTATTGCCCTGTGGGCTGACGCCAAATGAAACGGAAGGATTGGCAGTTTTGACCGCGGCATACGCGCCGCGGATCATTTCGTTGACGTTCTCACGCCGCCACGCGGCCAGGTCCATGCCTGCGCCGTATTGCTCATAGGTTTCCGCGTCAAATGCGGAGGTATTGCCCTCGGGGTAAAAGTAATCGTCAAAATGAATGCCGTCCACATCGTAGTTTTCCACAATTTCCGTAACAGAATTGACGACGAGCGCGCGCACTTCCGGCAGCCCGGGATCCAGCCATAGGCCGTCCTGGTCACGCGCCCAGGCAGGGTTTATGGTGGCGGGGTTATCGGCCGAAAGCGTATCCGGCCCATGTATCGGGTGCTGGACACGGTACGGGTTCAGCCATGCCTCAAACCGCAGGCCGCGCGCATGCGCTTCCTCAACCATGACAGCCATGGGGTCGTATCCCGGATCCTGCCCTTGTGTGCCGGTGACCAGATGGCTCCAGGGAAAGTATGCGCTTTCGTATAGCGCGTCCATAAAAGGATGCACGGCGACAATCACAGTATTGAGCCCCAGACTGGCACAGTTGTCGTACATTT
>DHOD01000064.1:7729-7890 GCA_002407725.1 Christensenella sp. UBA5399
AGCGCCTCTTCCGTAGAGATGTCGATGTCCTGAAATTCAATAAAGGAAATCCACATTGCCCGCATTTCGCCGGGCAGCGGGATGGCGCTGTATGCGGCTGGCGGCGTTTCTGTGGGTGCAACGGTTTCCTGCGCTATGGCGGGCTCCGGTGCCTCGGCGGC
>DHOD01000064.1:8031-8389 GCA_002407725.1 Christensenella sp. UBA5399
CTCCGGTGCCTCGGCGGACGGCGAGGGCGTTACCGTTGCGGTTGCGGTCAGTGACGGGGCCTCCGTCTCCACCGGTGCGGCGGATGCCGTAGGCGTGGGCGGATTGGTTGTCACAATGTTTTCGGCCTGGGGGCCGCTGCCGCAAGCGGCAAGGAATACTATACTGACTGCAATAATTGCAAGGAATCCACGTTTTTTCATAGGGGTATTATAGCAGACATGTGAAACGCTACGCAATGTTGGAAGAAGCAGGGATACTGCAAAGCCATCCATGAGTGGCTTTCGGACTGTCAAAAAATCTAAACGCGTAAATCTGAATGAAATGTTGAAAGTTTCTCTTTCAAAACTCACGGGTGAT
>DHOD01000064.1:8534-13562 GCA_002407725.1 Christensenella sp. UBA5399
TCAAAACTCACGGGTGATTCTCTGAGGGATGCGTAATGACCGCTGCCGGTAGCAGATAAAGGGAATGAAGCATCCACTGCGTATGAGCTGTGTGTAAAACACACAGCCCAGCCTGTAGACAAAAGCCGCCCTAAGGCGGCTTTATAGTTGAATTATTTGTGGCGACAAGTACAGGCTAATCCACCCGTCCGGGCTTTGCGTTGATGATGTTCCTGCACCCAAAGTATGTGGCCAGGAAATATCCCCCATACACCACCGCCATCAATATGGCTGTGATGCCCGCGGCGTACAGCACATCTATACCACCGATGATGTTGATGCCTGAATTCATGACGGAAATACCCGCGATGGAGTGGATCAATGCCAGTATCAGGGGCAGCATAAAGTAGGTGCCGACCTGCGAGAAAAGCGCCTGCGAAATCATCTTTTCATTTGTGCCGATCTGCCGGAGCAGGTTGAACCGGTGTTTGCTGTCCGACGCTTCGGAAAGCTGCTGCAGGGCGAGGATTGCCGCTGCGGCAATCAGGAAGATGATCCCCATATAGATGCCCACAAACACAAGCATGGTCGTGATGCCCGAATTGGCGGCGGTCACGTCCGCACGGGATGCGTACTTGACGCTGATGCCGGTGTTCGTCTGGAATGCCTCCAATCCGGATGCATCGTCCTTGCTGGCCTTGTCGCGCAGCAATGTGTAGAGGAAGTCGTCCGATTGCGCGGTGTTGTCGCTATATTCCGCTACATAAATATCCAATTGCTTCGGCAGGCTGCCTGCAATGTCGTCCGGGATAACAAGCATCAGGTAGGTATAGCCGGCCAGCGACGTCCATAGGCCGTTGTCGCGTACCGAATTTTGTGCAAATGCCATCTCCCTGCCGGCGACCGTGATGGGGTGTGGATTGGCGGCATAGGTTTCCAGCCCGTTTTGGACCATATCCGACATGGTGGATACGACGCCAAACTGGTTTTCACCAAGCGTCATCGGCTCGGCGCCCTGCAACGCCATCAGCGCGTTGAAATCGGATAGGCGGATCGCCTCGATTTGCGAATTGTTCGCTTCGTCAATCACGGTCTGCGATATCATACTGTCGCTGCTCAGCGTGGCAATGTCACGTACCGTCAGCCCTGTGGCATAGGTGCTGTATTCGTAATGGTCGGAGAAAAACTGGTCTTCCACAATCCCCAGCTCGGGCAGCACTTCGCCCACGGTCCGGCCGGACGGGTTCTCCGTCTGGTGGATGGTAAAGCTGGCGTCGTACGGCGCAAACTTGTTGATGCTCTCGTGCGTGGCCGAGTTGACGCTGGTGACGGTAGACAATATGGTGATGGTCAAAAACAACATTTCACATATAAACGTCATGGAGACAAAGTTGGAGTTTACCTTGCTGTTCATTTGGCGCATGGTAAACATGGTGAGCCCTTTAAAGTATTTGCGTTTGTTCCGCTGTGTGACAGCCAGCATAAAGCCGGAGATGGACGCAAACAGGAAGAGCGTGCCGACGGTGTTGAGGAGCAGCCCTGGCCCCAGCGTGACCGTGATGTTGGCGACGCCGGGCGCCAGCACACAGTAGTATGATGCGGCAATCAGGAAGACGCCGACAATAAAGAAAATGACGGTGGTGGATTTTTTCCGCACCTTCAATACTTCGTTTTTATGCTCGTCATTGAGCAGGTCGATCAGCTTGAGGCGGGTGATTGCCCGCGTGTTGAACAGTATGACGACAATAAAGATGATGCCGAAGCCAAACAGTGTCTTTTTGAATGCGTCTTCTGAAAAAACAAAGTGGTAATTGACAATGGCGACGTCAAACATTTTGGCGCTGACCACCGCCATGCCCTGCGAGGCGAGGATACCCAGTACCAGGCCGGCGGCAAGCGCCAGCAGCCCGATGAGCAGCGTTTCGGTGACCAGCATCATGGAGATGCGCCGCTGCGGCATGCCCAGCGTCATGTAGATGCCGAACTCCTTTTTGCGCCGTTTGATCATAAACTTGTTTGCGTAGATGATCAGGAAGGCGAGCACCGCGGCGACAAAAAACGAGACGATAAACATGACGATGGTCAGGCTCTGGAAAATGGTGGAGTGCGCCTGCGAAATATCGAACATGGTCTGCTGTGCCTCGATGGCGTTGAACATATAGAAAATGCACACGGCAAGCATCAGCGTCAGGAAATAAACGGCGTAGTCCTTGATGCTGCGCCGCATGTTCTGGAAGGATAGCTTAAAAAACATTGCTGTTGTCACCTCCCAGAAGTGTCACGACATCAATGATTTTGTCAAAAAACTCTTTGCGCGTGTCGTTGCCGCGTATCAGCTCATTGAACAGCTTGCCGTCCTTGATAAAAAGTATGCGGCTGCAATAGCTGGCGGTAAACGCGTCGTGCGTGACCATGAGTATGGTTGCCTCCATATAGACGTTCAATGTTTCGAACGTCTGCAGCAGCATGCGGGCGGATTTGGAATCCAGCGCGCCCGTCGGCTCGTCTGCCAGCACAATCTGCGGATCGGTGATGATGGCCCGCGCGCTGGCCACGCGTTGTTTCTCTCCGCCGGAAAGCTGGTAAGGATATTTATATAATATGTTGGTGATATTCAGCTTTTGCGCAACTTCCCTGACGCGCTCCTCGATCTGGTGCGCCACCACCTTTTGTATGGACAGCGCAATGGCGATGTTCTCATATGCGGTCAATGTATCCAGCAGGTTGAAATCCTGGAAGATGAACCCCAGGCTCTCGCGGCGGAACCGTGCAAGGTGATCGCCCTTAAACGTAGTGATATCGCTGCCGCCTATGTAAATGTGGCCCGATGTAGGGGAATCGATTGTGGAAATGCAGTTTAATAGCGTTGTCTTCCCGCTGCCCGACGCGCCCATGATGCCGACATACTCGCCCTTGTTGACGCTGAAGCTGATGCCGTCCAGGGCTTTGGTCACGTTGTCCTTGCTGCCGTAGTATTTTTCGATGTGTTGCACGTTTAGAATATTTTCCATGAAACGTTGTTGCTCCTTTGCTTTGATACTACAACTATACAAAAGGCCGGGCGGTATGTGCCATCGCCCAGGGTGACTGTAACCTTACAGTTTTGTAAGGTTACCTAAAGAACATATCGGTTTTGGGGAAAGTCAATACAATTTCCGTGCCGTGTTCGGATTTGGCATAGATGTGCGCGCCCAATTTTCCGCAAAGTTTTTTGCACAGGTACAGGCCGATGCCTGTGGATTTTGCATACTTCCTGCCGTTCTCGCCGGTAAAGCCCTTGTCAAATATGCGCGGGAGGTCGGCGGGGGGGATGCCGATACCGTTATCGGCAATGTGCAGCAGGGCGCCCTGGGGCGTATCTTCGCCCCAAAAGCGTACGATTGCATTGCCCGCTTGCGCGTACTTCACACTGTTCGCAATGATTTGCCCCAGTATAAAAACCATCCACTTCTCATCGGTGAATGCGGCAATATCCAATTCCTCCATGCGTACTTCAATCTTGTTCTCGATGAGCAGTTTAGAATTTTCCTTCAATGCTTTGGAAACAAGCTGCGCAAGCGTGACCTCCCGGATCAGGTAATCCTTTTCCACAATGCTGCTGCGCGCGTAGAACAAGACGTTTTGCACATAACGCTCAATGCGCATGATATCTTCGTCGATACGGTCTGTAACAGGGCTGCGGTTGTTCTCGATGGTCATGCGCGCCGAGGCGATGGGCGTTTTGATTTCGTGCACCCACCCTTCCAGAAATTCGGCATAGTCCTCCGAGCGCAGTTTGTAAGCGGCAATTTCGTCATTCATGGATTTGCCGGCCCGTTGCAGGATCTCATAAAAAATCGCGCTGTACGCAAAATCGCCCGCGTCCATCAATTCCGCAATCAGAAATTTTTTATCCAGTTTGTCAAAAAGATCGCGCAACGCGGTGTAATAGCGTTTGCGTTTGATATATTCCCGCGCAAAGAAAAATATAAATGCCACGGCAAACAGCATGAGAACAAAGAGGACTGCGTGCGGGGGGAGGGAAAAAGCGCTTAAAAAAATACCGGTCACGGTTGCAATGGCGGCGGCAATCAGCATATACAGGTAATAATCTTTGAGGAATCTCCCTATAGTCATACGGAATACCCTTGCCCGCGGCGGGTTTTGATGAAATCCTCCGCGCCGATATCCGCCAGCTTGCTCCGCAGGCGGTGGATGTTGACGGTTAGCGTATTGTCGTCTATAAATTCGTCCGTTTGCCACAGTGCGTCGATCAGGTCGGTGCGGGACACGATGTGGCCCGCGTTGCGGATCAGCAGGTGCAGCATCCGGCTTTCGTTCCGTGTCAGCTCGGCCGATTTGCCGTCGTAGCTTGCGTGGCCGGCCGCAATATCCAGCGTCAGGCCGCCGTGGGAGAGCACCGCCGCCGCGTCGTTTTTGTATGTGCGCTTGAGCAGCGACTCGATTCGCGCCAGCAGGATTTGCGGGTTATAGGGTTTGGAGATGTAATCATCTGCGCCCAGGTTGATGCTCATCAGCTCGTCCGCGTCGCCGTCCCGGCTGGTCACCATAATAATGGGCACGGCGGACCTTTTGCGCACCTCACGGCATACGTAAAAACCGTCAAAACGCGGCAGGTTGATATCGAGCAGCACAAGGTCGCAGCCCGAGCCGAGCACCTCTGCGGGCAAATTGTCAAAATCGGCCGCACAGGTACAGGCATATCCGTACTTAGTCAATAGTTCATTGAGTTCGTAACGGATTTTTTCGTCGTCCTCAACCAGGCAGATACTATACATAGTTCCAGTATAATGGAAACCGGCGGTTTATTCAATTGCCTGATGACGGTGTGAGTACGCCGTCGTTGATATGCACAATGCGGTGACTGTGCTGTGCGACATGCAGGTCGTGGCTGATCATGACAATGGTGTTGCCAGCCTCGTTGAGCCGGAGGAACAATTCCAGGATTTCGTTGCCCGTGGCGGAATCCAACGCGCCCGTGGGCTCGTCGGCAAGGAGCAGCGCAGGCTGTGTGACAAGCGCGCGCGCAATGGCGACGCGCTGCTGCTG
>DHOD01000064.1:13738-14050 GCA_002407725.1 Christensenella sp. UBA5399
CTGCTGCTGACCGCCGGAAAGCTCGTTGGGGCGGTGCTCCATACGGTCATGCAACCCGACAAGCGCAATGCTCGCCTGCGCCTGTTCAATGGCGTCGCGCCTGCTCATTCCGCGTAGCAGCAGGGGCATGATGACGTTTTGCAGGGCGGTGTATTGCGGGATCAAGTGGTACTTTTGAAAGATGAAGCCGATCTTTTTGTTCCGCAGCCATGTAAGCTGTTCGTCGTCGCACTGCTGCACGGCAACATCTTCAAACGCGTAGCTGCCGCTGTCCAGGTTATCCATACAGCCGATGATGTTCATCAACGTTGT
>DHOD01000064.1:14155-16118 GCA_002407725.1 Christensenella sp. UBA5399
CCCCGACGATGTTCATGAGCGTCGATTTGCCGCTGCCGGACGGGCCGAGTATCGTGAGATACTCGCCCGCCTTCACCTCCAAAGATACGTCTTTGAGTACATGCAGGCTTTGTTCGCCCATCCTGTATGTTTTATTGATGCCTTCCAAAACAAGAAGCTTGTCCATAACTTACTCCATAATCATAGCGCTAGATGCTGTGGGCGTGCCCGACGAATCATCTACAGTAAGCATGAGGACAGAGCCCTTTTTGATGGCGTCCAGCGTCGCCTCGCCGCCAATCAGGTTGACAATATCGACGCCCGCGGGAATGATGACACTTTTGCTTTCACCGGTGTATTCCAGCTCCATCTTTTCGCCACCATCGCCGCCAAATGTTGTGATGCCCCCGTCCTCTCCCGATATTGAGAACGTGACGCTCTCCCCGGCGGCAATATCGCTGTTGTCGGCCGAGAATGAGACGCTGTCCTCGGAAGTGGAATATACCTGCGTAGTGCCGCCCCCGCTGCCTGTGCCCACATCGGTGGATGCGTTCATATCAAACGGGGGTTTTGCCACCTCCAACTCGATCTCATTGCCTATGATGCTCTTTACTTTGCCAAAAACAGTCTCACCCGGGTGGGCTGCACGTCGTCTTCGGCGGGCGCCTCTGTTTGTGTGGCCGTGGCCTGTGGTGCTGTGGCGTCTGTTTGTGGAGAACATCCCGAAAACAAAGCCGCGGTTATGGTGACTGCCAAAAGAATACTTATTATTTTTTTCATTGTGTTACCTTTCTGTTGTATGATTTTTTATATATCAACTGTGTCTGGGGAGATACGATCCCGCCCGCACACAGCTGTTATTCATAATTGAGCGCGTCGATCGGCTTGAGCCCTGCGGCTTTCCAGGCTGGATAAAACCCAAACAGTGCGCCGGTCAGCACCGAGAAAAACAGCGCGACCAGCTTGCCGTCCGCAGTCGCAAGCACCGGGATATCGGTGTACTGCATCAGCGGCATCAGCAGGAAGCTGAGCAGTATGCCCACGCCGCCGCCGAAAATGCTGATCATGACCGATTCCAGCAGGAATTGCAGCATCACGTCCTTTTTGGAGCTGCCCAGCGCCTTTAATATGCCGATCTCGCGCGTACGCTCTTTTACAGAGACAAACAGCACGTTCATAATGCCGATGCCCCCCACCACAAAGACGATTGCGGCAACGGAGATCAACAGCATTTTCATGGTTGTGGCGGATTGCGTGGCGGCCTCGATGCGGCTGCCGGCGTCCTCTACCATATAAAAGCTGCTGTCGTCCAGCATGTAGTCAAGCGTACTCTGCATGCGCGCGATAGCTTTATCCACAACGGAGATATCCTTGGCAAGGCCAATCATCTGCGGGAGGTCGTAATCGCCCGCAAGGTACCGCATGGCGGTGGTGTAAGGGATAAACACACTGTTGTCCGGGTTCATCGACTGGATGGCGTCGCCTTTGCGCTCCAGAACGCCGATAATCTGGAATGTTTGTCCGCCGACCTTGAGTGTGCGCCCCACTGCGTTTTCCGCACTGCCAAAATATTGTGCGGCTATTTTATCGCCCAGCACGGCCACACGGGTCATGTTGTCCACATCATCCTGCGTAATGTTGTCGCCGGTTGCGATGGGCAGGTTGGAAATTTCCTCGTAATCGGGCGAGACGCCGTTGAATGTGGTGAAGTTTTTCTCATTGTTGATGGTCGCCTCGGCCATTGTGTTGAGCATGAGCATCAGTTTTTTCAGGTAGGGATTTTCATCCGCCATCTGCTCCAGATGTTCCTCGTTTAATTTGGGATAACTGGACATATCCATGTTGCCGCTGAACATCTTGCTGTAATCGGTGTTGACATAGACGGTTGCTGCGGAAAGGTCGCCGAACTGCCCGGCAATCTCCGCTTCGCCGCCCCGGCCGATGGCAATCACCATCACAATGGTTACCGCGCCCACAATGATGC
>DHOD01000039.1:0-276 GCA_002407725.1 Christensenella sp. UBA5399
GATGCCATCCGGCCCGACCGGCTGATCCTGCTGCACCTGCCCTGCTCTTTCGACGACCCAAACGGGTATATCTCCTCCACAGTACGCGCTGTGGAGCGGTACGCCGCGCAGCTGCCGCCCACATCTGTCCTGTACGATAAAAATCCTTTGCTGGAGGTTTGACGGCCCTATATAAACAGGGTAAAATGGAAGTGTTCGTGATACCTGCCTGTCGCGAAGTCAGTAAAGAATGACAGTAACTTATATGTTTGGAATTCTTTATTGACGAAGCATGCA
>DHOD01000039.1:462-1197 GCA_002407725.1 Christensenella sp. UBA5399
TCTTTATTGACGAAGCATGCAGCCCACAGTATTGTTCATGTTTTAATCAAAAGGCTGTAAAGGAGCGAAGTTGGAAGTTTCAAACAAAAAAACGCTTGCAGAATCCTTGATTTGCCTGGGCATAGCCGCCTGTTTGTTTGCGTTGGGTTTTTACACCAACCTGCTTTTTCTTGCTTTCCTCGCACTTTTTATGCCGATGCTTTTCATTTATGTGCGTGCGGCTTCCGGCATATTGCCTTCTGTGATCGTTCTTGTGCTTTTCTGCGCATTGGTCTTCATGGCGGCCGGTTACCGGTATGCCATTACCTTTTTCTGTTGCATTGCGCCCATTGCCTTTGGCGTGGGATTTATGCTACGCAAAAAATACGGCTTTTACTACAGCGCGCTGGTTTCCTGTGCCACAATCCTCGCGGCCCTTGGCATACTGCTGCTTTGCATCAGCCTGCTGTGGGGCGCAACCGTTTACGAATTGATCCTGGGAAAGCTTGAAGCAATTTTTGCGGAAAATCCCGAGCAATCCAAAGTCTATTACCAGCTATTCAGCATCATCCAGAGCGGCAACTCCATCAATTATGAATCCATCGATCTTGCGGCAATCAACGCGATTCCCGTCGATACCGCCATATCAGGGCTCATGCGCATCATGACCCCGCAGATATACCTCTATGTTCCTCAGATTTGTTCGGTTTGCATCGCTGCTTTTGGGCTGCTCAACTTCATCATCCCCCGTGCGGC
>DHOD01000039.1:1342-10045 GCA_002407725.1 Christensenella sp. UBA5399
CAACTTCATCATCCCCCGTGCGGCGCTCAAGGCCCGCGGGTACGGGGTTGCCGCCCTGCCGCCCTTCGCCATGTGGAGCCTGCCGAAATTCTTCGGCACCTGGACCATTTTATTGCTTGTTTTTTCCTATATAGGCGTCGCTGCCGACTGGAACAATTTTGATCTTGTTTATTCCATCGTCATTAGGTTTATGAGCGTAATATATTCTGTACAGGGCATGGCGCTCATCGACTGGTTGCTGAAAAAGAAAATGCAATCAAAGGGCGGTCGCGTGGCCATCATCGCCGTTACGTTTGTACTTGTGCTGGCAATCAACCTGTACATGTGGCTGGGATTTTTTGAGCAGATTATCAAAATACGCAAGCGAAGCGCACAGCAATAATATTGTAGGAAAGCGTATAAGGGGATGGTGTAATGAACAAAAAAAAGTTTCCCATATCCATGTCGACCGACGCCATGCTGGCGCTTGCCTTTATTGCGGCATCCGTTGTGATATTCTTGACGTTGGAAGCGTATTACACCCGCCTTGCTGTCTTTGCCGTGATATTTGCGGCTGCCTTAACCTGCTTCCTGCTCATCGGTCATCACCGGCAAGTCACCATGGATATTGCCGCGCGCGTGATTGCCGACCGTGCCGAGCCGATCAATAAATATATCAATACAGGGTCGATCCCCACCGTCCTTACGCGTGCAAACGGAAAAATCATCTGGCATAGTCCGGCATTTTTCCTTTTGGTGGGTATGCGGTGCAGCGGCAAGAATATCTTTAAGATTTTTCCTGAATTAAAGACGCCCGCAAAGGATAAAAAAATATCGATCAACGGCCGGGATTATGTACGGGACACTATTCCCGCCAACATTGACGGCAACGATTATACGTTGTACAGGTTTATCAACCCCGACGAGGTCACGGAGGTCACAGCCCTCAACAACCTGGTCATGAACACCATGTGCCACCTGCAGATAGACAATTACGAAGACCTCCGTCAAAGCCTTGACCAGAACAAGCACGCCGAGTTGAACGCGCAGATCACCGACATTATTGCGCGTCACGCAAAAAAAATCAAGGCAGCTTATATGCGCTATGACCGTGATAAATATGTTTATATTTTTGAACGCCGGTATATATCGGCGCTGGCACAGGATAAATTCTCCATATTGGAGGAAGTCCGCAGCATCGATACCGGCGTTCCCGCGCTGTACCCTACATTGAGCATAGGCATTGGCGCAAGCAACACGCCCGAGGTCTCCAACCAAAACGCGCTCCGGGCCCTTGAAACGGCCCTTGGGCGAGGCGGCGACCAGGCCGTACTCAAAAACGACGACGGATTCAAATTTTATGGCGGCATACAGCAGGGGCAGGAAAAACGTACGCGTATCAAAGTGCGTATGTTCACTGCCGCGCTTAAGAACCTGATGGAACAATGCAGCCGTGTCATGGTCATGGGGCATACGGTCCCCGATCTGGACTGCATTGGCGCGGCGTTGGGCGTCGCCGCCTGCGCGCGCGCAATCAACAAAGACGCGCACATTGTAATCGCCCAGACAAACCCTTCCATCAAAGCCCTGATAGAGGAACTGCGCAGGGATCCGGATGATGCAAAGATGGTCATTTCGCCATCCGACGGGCTGGCGTTGCTCGATCAAAAGACATTGGTGGTCGTTGTGGATACGCTGACCAGGGATTATGTCCAATCGCCGCAATTGCTGCGCGAAGCATCAATCACCGCCGTCATCGACCATCATGTGCGGGGCACCAACCCCATAGAGAACCCCACACTGCTGCTGCATGAGCCGTACGCGTCCTCCGCCGCGGAAATGGTGACGGAAATCATACAGTACTTTGCGGACAGCATCGCGATCAAGCCGATAGAGGCCGAGGCCCTGCTCTCCGGCATTATGATCGATACAAAAGCGTTTTCCTTTAAAACGGGCGTGCGGACATTTGAGGCCGCGTCGTTTTTGCGGCGTATGGGCGCCAATACCACGCGCATCCGCCAGCTTTTCCAGGACGACAGGCAAACATTTGTGGACCGCGCAAAGGTTGTGGAAAGCGCCCATATAACCGATTCCGGCATTGCAGTCGCTATCTGCCCCGATGGTATCGCACACCCGCAGCTTCTGGCTGCGCAGGCCGCCGACGCGTTGGTGGGCATACAGGGTATTTTATCTTCGTTCGTGCTATGTAATGTGAATGATGTTATAATAATATCTGGCAGGTCGCTGGGGGCAATCAATGTCCAGCGCATACTGGAAAAGCTGGGCGGCGGCGGTCACGCAACCATTGCGGGGGCGCAGATCCATGGCAAGGGCATGGATGAAGTCGTCCGCAGCCTGGAATCTGCCATCAGAGAATATGAAAGCGAGGTATAGCGATGAAGGTTATTTTGATTGAGGATGTGTCCGGAAAGGGCAAGGCGGGGGATATTGTTAATGTGAGCGACGGATACGCACGCAATTTCCTTTTTCCCAAAAAGCTTGCGAAGGAAGCCACACCGCAAAACCTGAACGCCGCCAATATACGCCTTGCGGCAGCAAAGCACAGGAAAGACGTGGAGAAAATGAGCGCCGAAGAGGTTGCCAAAGACCTGGAAGGCAAAACGGTGGAGATCGTAGGCAAGCTCGGCGACGGCGGCAGGCTTTTTGGCGCCATCACCGCCAAGGAGATTGCTGCTGCTGTCAAGGACACATACGAGTATGATATAGATAAAAAGAAATTTAACGTTCCCACCATCAAAGAGCTGGGCGAATATGATGTGACGGTGAAGGTGTACGCCGAAGTCAGTACAAAAATTAAGGTCGTGGTGAAAGATGCCTGAAAAAACTGCCCGAAAAATGCGGGTTCCCCCCAACAATTATGATGCGGAGCAATCCATACTGGGCAGTATGCTGCTGAGCGCGAAATGCGTGGACGAAGCGCTTGTGTACCTTCGTGTGGAGGATTTTTACCACCCGCAACACCAGGATATTTTTATGGCTATGGAATCGCTGATGCAAAGCGGCGTGCCCGTGGATATTGTGACAGTTGCCGAAAAGCTGGAGCAGGAAGGTAAGATGCACATAGGTGGCATGGAATACCTGTCACGGCTGACGGACACTGTCCCATCCGTCGCCAACCTGGGCCATTATATCAGGATCGTGGGCGACAAATCATCCATGCGCAAGCTGATCGACACCAGCATGCGGATTGCGGACGACTGCTTCTCGGGCGAGGACGACGCCGACACCATCGTGGGGCGCGCCGGGGATGAGATATACCGCATCGCCGTCAAAAATGCGCGCAACGATATCATGCACATCAAAGAAGCCATGACGGAAAGCTTTGTGCACATTGGCGAAGCAATGAAATCCAAGGACGGCATGCTGGGCATCCCCACAGGATTCCCGCTGATGGATAAAATGCTCTCCGGCCTCCAGGGGACGCAACTGGTCGTTGTCGCGGGCCGGCCTGGCATGGGCAAGACCAGCTTTGCGCTCAATATGATTGAGCATATCGGGCTTGCGCGCAAGGTGCCCAGCCTCATATTCTCGCTGGAGATGAGCGCCGACCAGCTGGCGACGCGCATGATGTGCTCGGAAGCGCGGATCGATTCGCAGCTTACGCGCTCCGGCAACATGGGGCAGGAGGAAATCTCCCGCCTGGCAGAGGCCATGAAGCGGCTTTCGGCAGCGCCTATCTATATAGATGATTCCGCAACGATCACTGTAACGGAAATGCTCGCCAAAGCCCACCGGCTGAAGCGGACACAGGGACTGGGCGTCATCGCCATCGATTACCTGCAGCTTATGCAGGGCTCCACGCGTACGGAAAACCGCCAGCAGGAAGTATCGCAAATGACGCGTTCGCTAAAAATTATGGCAAAAGAGCTCAATGTGCCGATTATACTGCTCTCACAGCTTTCGCGCGCCAGCGAAAAACGCGATAAAAAATCGCGCTTCCCCATGCTTTCCGACCTGCGCGAATCGGGCGCGATCGAGCAGGACGCCGATGTGGTCATTTTCCTGCAGCGTGAAGATTATTATCCCGAGGACCGTTCGCCCGAGACCGAGGGCAAGGCGCGCATCATGATTGCCAAACAGCGTAACGGCCCCACCGGCAACATACAGGTCCGCTGGAACGGCGAGTTTACCAAATATGAAGAAATTGACTATATTCACGATGAGGAGCCTGAATACTGATGATCAGCAATTTATGGATATTGGGCAACAGCGATATATCGATTCCACTTGCAATACGCAAAACGGTATTTTCGGACGATCTTGGCCTGCCAAACAACGAAGCGCCCGACGCGTTTGACCCGCAGGCCATGCACCTGATTGTGCTGGACGAAGGCAAACCTGTCGCCACAGGCAGGGTGTACCACGACGGGCAGACTTTCCGCATTGGCAAATGCGCCGTATTAAGCGAAATGCGGGGCAAAGGCATCGGCGACCTGCTCATCAAGCTGCTGCTGCTCAAAGCATTTGAATTCAACCCCAGCGAAGTACGCATACACGCCATCGGGCATGCGGTTGGGTTCTATAAAAAATACGGGTTCCGGGAAACAGGTGAACCGTTTATCGAGGACACAGCCGAGCATATCACCATGACTGTCACCAAAGAAACACTGGTGATCCCCGCCGGTTGCGGGGAAGACCGCGGGTACAAGGATTTTTTTAAGGATGATAAACCAATTTAAGATTTTTTTGCTTCTCAAATTTAATTTTTATACAAAAACCGGAAGCTCCTCGCTATGCGAGAAGCTTCCGCAATTATTAACTATTCATTTTTAATTCTTAATTAACCTCAGTTGCTCCCCCTGATCGCCTCGAGCGGGCTCATGCGCGTTGCGCGCCAGGCCGGATAGATGCCGGAGACAATGCCGATGCCTGTCGCAATGGCAAGCGCGCCCATACTGAGCCACCAGGGAATGGTAATACGCACGCCTTCCGCAAAATACATGCCCAGGAAATTCATCTCGCCGCCGCCTGTGTTGGCGGCCGCCGCCACAATATAGCTTGCCACAATCGCAATAATGCCCCCCAGCAAGCCGATCAGCGCAGCCTCTACCAAAAACATCAGGTTGATTTTGCGGATCGAGAGCCCGATCACCTTCATGACGCCAATCTCCTGCCGGCGCTCCAGTATGCTCGCCAGCATGGTGTTGGCGATGCCGATCGCCGAAACCAGCAACGATATCAGTGCAATGGCAATCAACTGCGATTGCTGGCGGCCGTATTCGTCCTGCATCTGGGTGATCCACTCTGTTGGGCTGTACACCTGGTATCCCATCTCCTTGAGGTTGTTGAGCACGCCTTCAACGCTGTCCACATCCTGCGCGTTGACGTATATCGTGCTGTATACGTCCTCTTTCACACCCATTGAATCCATCAGCTTGCGGTTCTCGCGGATCAGCTTTTTTGCTGCAGGCATGCTGATAAACATGCTGTAATGGTTCATGTCGTTGGACGGCTCCAAAACGCCGGTTATATTCGCCTTATATTCCTTGGGCACAGGCGTATCGGGCGTCGCTTCCAGATCGCTGCCGTCGCCATAGTACGGGTAATATTTGAGCGATTGCTCCAGCCATTCCACATCCGGCCCTGTGGGCTCCTCATAATCATCGCCACCCATGACCATCACACCGCCATATCCGTAATCCTGCGCGGCGCGCGGGTCTGTAAACCATTGGCGCGTACCCGCACCCATCACAAACTCCACAGCATCCGTATCCGTGAAAAGCTCGCCTTCCATAAAGTTGAAATTCATCGCATCGGGATCAACGCCGCTTACGCTCCCGTAATACTCATATTTTCCCATTTTGATGAACGCAGGAATCTGCAATACGCCCGTCGCACTCCTGACTCCCGGGATATTCTTCATCTTCTCCAGCGCATTTTCATTCAGTTTGGGACTGGAGCTGGAATCGCTGCTATACCCCTGATACACCTCGATCAGCGTCAGGTCGTTGCTTTGCAGCACCGTCTCGTTAAACTGTTCCAGGCTGCCCAACCCCAACGCCACCATAATGATGATGCACGCCGTACCGATGATCACACCCAGTACCGTCAGAAATGTGCGTGTTTTCCTGCGCCAGAGGTTACCGACAGCCAGCAGGACAGTATCAATAAAGGTCATCTTTATCCATTTCCTCCAGCAGTTCACGCTCGCGCTTTTTCTTCCGCACGTTGACGACCACCGCAATCACAATGACTGCCGCCACTACGGCGATTGCCACATACGCCCACCAGGGCAGCCCCGGGGCGCCCGTTTCCTCGCCCTCCATCATGCTTGGGTCTTCCATCATGCCGGGATCTTCCATCGACATCATTTCCATGATGTCGGTTTCGATTTCTATTTTATCTTCGTATACATCACCGTACTCGTCCTCATAGGTGACAACAAAATATCCCTTATAGTGGCCGGGCTCCGTCATTTCGCCTGTCTCCGGCGAAATGCCTACGCTGGCATACATATCGGCCGTTTTGCTGGCGCCCGATTCAAAATTGCCCAAAAACGCGCTGGCCTCCGGGTAAATGCCCTCCATGTCGATATCCACCGTCACATTGTACAGCGTGTTTTTACCTTTGTTATAAAGGTTCAGCGATGCCTGCGTCGTATCGCCTATGTACAACGACAGTGGGAACTTCGGCGGATCGTTGACCAAACGTATATGCTGGCGCACCTGCACCATGATGGTATCGTTTACCGTATATTTGTTCGCTTTTGCGTCTTCATATTCGATAACCACCAGTACTTTTTGCGGGCCTGCCTTCGCGTCGGCACGCGCCTCCATCGCAAATGAGAACTGCGCGCTGTCCGCCGCCGGTATCGAATCAATATACGATGTGTTGGCCCCTTCCTCCGGCATCAGGTCTGTTGTCTCGCCGGTATAATTGACCGTTACGTTTTTTACGCTCATTGTCTTGCTGGTGTTGATCACTGTACCGAGGACCGTAAACGTCTCACCCGCATAAACAGGGTCGGGCGTTACGGTATAATTGCTCATGATCACCTTGGGCTGCGATACCGGCCCCTCCACCGGCTCGGGCGTCGGCGACGGCTCGGGCGTGGCCACCGGCCCATCTGTAATAATCACATTGACCGAGAAGGACTGGCTGCTCACCGTACCGTCTTTCAATGTATAGTTGACCGTTATTGTCACAGGATGCGTCCCGTTTGTCCGCGGCCATGTCAGCGGAATGTCATATTCTATCACGCACGATCCGCCTGCAAACTGGCCGTAAGGGATATCCCTGTCATAGTTGTTCGCGACAAACGGATCCCCTGCACCCAGGTTGATTGTGGTATTCAGTCCTGAAACCCCGTCCAGTTTGGAGACGTCTACAATCAGCGGCAATATAATGATTGCCTGGCTGTTGCGCAGTATGGGCGAATACCCTTGCGAATACGGCGCATTCATCTTGCCCGCGTCAAAATAATTGGGGTCGGTACGCACAACATCCGACGGTATCGGCTCTGGCGTCGGCGATGCCGCACTTGGCGCCCCTGAGTTGAGCGGGCCTGCCGCCTGTGTGTCCTGCAACGGTTCCGCCGCCATTGCCGTGGCGGTAAAACAAAGAACCAATACCAATGCTAAGATAATGACCGGCAATTTTCTATTCATTTCAGTTATTCCCTCCCTAGATGTTCCCTTCAAGCTTTTGTTCGTTTATATCAATCCTGTCGACCTTGCCGTCAATGATATGGATGATCTTGTCCGCATAAAGCGCTTTTTCCGGATCGTGCGTAACAAAAACCAACGTAGCGTTCCGTTGGCGCGCCACATTGGTCATGATATCCATAATCTGCACCGACGTATGCGAGTCAAGGTTGCCCGTCGGTTCGTCCGCAAAAATGATCTCCGGCTTGGTGATGATGGCCCTTGCAATGGAAACGCGCTGCTGCTGTCCACCCGAAAGCTCGGCCGGTTTATTATAAAAATGCTGCTTTAGCCCCATCTTTCCCAGCAGCTTCTTGGCCGCCTGCGTACGCGTGCCCCGCGAGATTCCTTTAAACATCAACGGCAGCGCCACATTTTCCACAGCGTTCATTGTCCCCATCAGGTTAAAAGACTGGAACACAAACCCAATATTTTGCAGCCGGAAATCCACGAGCTCCGATTCCGTCATTTTGTGTATCGCCCGCTTTTTGATGAAAATTTTACCCGCAGTGGGCGGCTCCAGCCCCGCAAGTAAACTTAAGAGCGTTGATTTCCCGCTGCCCGACGTACCCACGATCGCGCACACCTCGCCCGGCAGAATCTCAATATCCACGCCGTCAAGCGCCTTGATGCGGATGTTGGTGGTACGGTAGAATTTTTTTAAATCTTTTGCAACAATGATTGGTTCCAATGATCCCCCCCAGATATGCACATCAAGTCTGTTTCGCATACTATATCTATTATAGTATAGCCTACCGGCCGAATCAACCGAATGATTATTAAGCTTTTCTTAATTTCCAATGGCTCAACCATGCGGTTTTCAGGCCATTTGTTAGTAGTTTGTTAGTAAATATCCTTAAATTTTAAATTACAACCTTGTATTGCTCTCAGAGTAATCAATTTCGCGCGTGATTTCCGCTTGTAGATCTAGTGATTCACGCTCTTCAATCTCTAACACCTTTTTTTCGTATTCTTTTTGCAAATTGAGCCACAAGTCAATGCTGCTTCCCAGCATATTAGACAATTTTTGTGCATGGGTGGGCTGCCCCCAATCTTTGTA
>DHOD01000155.1:0-1091 GCA_002407725.1 Christensenella sp. UBA5399
GCCGTGGATATCTGCTCGGATATATCCGCCGCGGGGATCAACTTCTCCGCATAGGGCACGTCGTAATTGGAGACAAAAAACACCGCCAGCTTGTCGCGTACCATCTCGTCATTTGCAATCAGCGAGGATATCTCGTTGATAAATTTGATGATCGCTTTGGCGATATAGTACCCCGGCGCAGCCTTTGCCGCAAAAATAAACGTTGCGGGCGGCAGGTTTTCGAGCTGCCCGTCCTTGATCCGAAAATACAGGTCCATCACCGCAAACGCATTGAGCAACTGCCGCTTGTATTCGTGCAGGCGCTTGGCATGAATATCAAAAACCGTATTTGGGTTGACTTCCAGCTTGTCGCGCTTGCGGATATACTCCACCAGCTTCAGCTTCCGCTTATATTTTACTTCATTGAATTCCCGCACAAACTCGTCATCGTCAATAAACTGCTCTATCTCCTTGATTTGCGAGAAATCCTTGATCCACCCGTCGCCAATCCTGGATGTAATCAGCCCTGCCAGCTCCCTGTTGCTGAGCGTCACCCACCTGCGCTGCGCCACGCCGTTTGTTTTGTTAAGGAACTTTTCAGGGTATCTGTCATACCATTCCTTCAACTCGCGGTTTTTGAGTATCTCCGTATGGATATACGCCACGCCGTTTATATGGGCGCAGCAATACACCGCCAGACGCGCCATGTGTATCTCGCCGTTGTGTATGATCTCCAGCTTGTCCTTATCGGGCGAATCGCCTATCTCATCCATCAGGCGCTTATTGATTTTAACAATCACCTTGTACACTTCGGGCAGCAGCTTTTTAAACAGCCAGATATCCCAGCGCTCCAACGCCTCCGACATCACGGTGTGGTTGGTGTAATTGAATATCTCGCCCGCCATCAAAAACGCATCTTCAAATTCGATGTCGTCCTCCATCAACAGTCTGATAAACTCGGGGATCGCTACAACAGGGTGCGTGTCGTTAAGCTGGATGGATGTGCGTTCCACAAACTGTTCCAGCTCCCTTACGGTGTACATATGCCTGCAGTTACGCAACAGATCCTTCAGTGAAGCGCTGGCAAAGAAATACTGCTGCTTGAGCCGCAG
>DHOD01000155.1:1251-1414 GCA_002407725.1 Christensenella sp. UBA5399
GAAATACTGCTGCTTGAGCCGCAGCTCCTTGCCCGCCTGTGTGCTGTCGTTGGGGTACAGCACATATGTGATCATCTCGGCTTCATTCTTTTCCTGCACTGCGCCGCTGAAATCACCGCTGTTAAATTTCTGGAAATCAAATTCGTTGATCGCCTCCGCCTGC
>DHOD01000155.1:1580-2518 GCA_002407725.1 Christensenella sp. UBA5399
CCCCCCCGCCTGCCACAGGCGCAAATTGTTTATCCGCTCCGACTGGTACCCAATCACCGGCATGTCGTACGGCACCGCGCGCACCGTCTGCCCCCTGAACGCCACGGTTACACTGTCCATCTCGCGCCGGATAAACCACGGGTTTGTGTCGCTGTGCCAGTCGTCGACCGATTCCACCTGGAACCCGTTTTCGATTTTCTGATAGAACAGGCCATAGCGGTATTTGATGCCGTAGCCGTTAAGCGGCACATCGTGTACCACGGCAGAATCCAGAAAACAGGCCGCGAGCCTGCCCAGCCCGCCGTTGCCGATCACCGCCGCCGTCAGGTTTTGCAGCTCGGCGATGTCCCCCCCCCTGTCCTCCAGCATCAGGGCAATCTCGTTCAATATGCCCAGCGCATGCAGGTTATGGTACACCATCCTGCCAATCAGGTATTCCGCCGAAAAGTAGTACGCCTTGCGGTGCGTCGCGTCATGCTCCGCCTTCCACCGCGGCGCGATTTCCTCGATCACCGCACGCGAAATCGCGTAATGCAGTTCCCTTGTATCGGCGTCTTTCAATTCCTTTTGAAACTCAAACTGAATAATGTATTCAATTTGCTTCATCACTTCAAATTTTCTTTTTTCAGTGTCTGCCATATAACTTCACCATCCTCATAATCTTCTCGCCAAGGCCAGGTTTGTCGTAATCCGCCCCCACTCTCCATTTCCAGTTGATCCCCATGGTGGAAGGCGTATTCATGCGGGCCGACCCGGGCAGCTCCAGAAAATCCTGCAACTGTGCGATTGCCAGCCAGGCTACGCTGCCGTACATCAGCCGCAACATACCCCAGCAATATCCCTCGTCCTCTGTCAGCGCCGCGTATTCCACCGCCCGCCGGACATCCTGTTCCGGCGCTTCCTCAAACCATCCCGCAAGTGTTGTATTATCGTGTGTG
>DHOD01000155.1:2671-3721 GCA_002407725.1 Christensenella sp. UBA5399
GTGTATTATCGTGTGTGCCCGTATAGACCACATCGTCCCGTTCATAATTGTGGGGCAGGTAATCGCTGCCCTCGCGCGAATCAAACGCGAACTGCAATACCTTCATGCCCGGGTATCCGGACGCCTCGCGCATTTCATGCACCTCCGGCGTCAAAAAACCCAAATCCTCGGCAATGATCGATACATCGCCCAGCTTTTGCCGCACCACATCGAAAAACGCGCTGCCCGGCCCCTCGTTCCACTGCCCGTCCGCCGGCTTCCTCGTTTCCCTGCTAATCGAATAAAATGCTTCGAATCCCCTGAAATGGTCGACCCGGATCATGTCAAACAAGCGGCTCATGTATTCGATCCTGCTCACCCACCATCCATAGCCGTCCTCTTTCATGTATTCCCAGTCATAAACCGGATTGCCCCAAAACTGCCCTTCCTCCGAAAAAGAATCGGGCGGGCACCCGGCAAAGTAAGACGGCTTGTGGTCGTCGTCAAACCAAAACAGCTTACGGTTCGCCCACACGTCCGCGCTGTCCGCCGACACATAAAAAGGAATGTCCCCTATCAGCCCTACCCCAAACAGCTTGGCATATTCCTTGAGCTTTGCCCATTGTTGATAAAATAGGTACTGCACAAACCTCCAATAGTACACCTCGCCTGTATGCTTTCGCGCAAACGCCTTCACAGCCTCCGGGCTGTGGCGTATCAATTCTTTATCTTCCCATTCGTCCCACGCTTGGCCGCCGTTTACATATTTTGCCGCCATATATACGGCGTAATCCTCCAGCCACCAGTGGTTTTGCTCGCAAAATTCCGCAAAATCGGGCAACTCCTTGCCATGCGACCTCTCCGCGGCAATGCTCAGCACCTGCATCTTGTTTTCACACACTTTATCAAAATCCAACGAAAGCGGGTCGCTTCCCCAATCCAGGCGCTTATATTCCTCATCGGCCAGCAGTCCTTCTTCGGCAAGCATGTCGAGGTCGATCATGATGGGATCGCCCGCAAAGGTAGAATAAGACATATAAGGGGAATTGCCATACCCCGCCGGATTCAAAA
>DHOD01000155.1:3854-5851 GCA_002407725.1 Christensenella sp. UBA5399
CCGCCGGATTCACCGGCAACAATTGCCAATACTTTTGACCTGATTTTTTCAGAAAATCCACAAACCTGTATGCTTCCGCCCCCAGCGTCCCCGTTCCATAGGGCGAAGGCAGAGATGTGATGTGCATCAATATACCGCTACTTCTATCCATCGGTCGCTCCAATCCGCTACAGTATACCTTACGGCAGGCAAGGCACCAGCCTGCACTTCCGCTATTCTTTATATACACATATTTAGTTTATTATAACCCCATATTCCCCGCATTTCAATGCAGGTTTTCATTTATACAAAAAATTGCCGCGGCAGCTCCTGCTTCCGCGGCAATCGATTTACACTGTTCTGTTTACTGAATCACTTCCCCAATTTCCAGGTGCTCTCCATCCGGCCCCCGGAACATCAGGTACTTTGTACCCTTCGCAAACATGTTTTTGTCAAACACAATCTCTTCCGATTCAAACTTGATTCCCCGGTCTTCCAGCTTCTTCTTCATCCCCTCGATGTCCTCGACCGCTATCGCAAGATGATCTACCCAGCCATCGCCCTTGCTCGGCTTCGGGTCGACAAACTGCACCAGTTCCAACGTCAGGTCGCCATTTTTTACAAACGCTACCTTCGTGCCGTCATCCAGCGTGCAATCCCATATCGTCTCAAAATCGAGAATATCCTCATAGAATTTTTTGGATTTTTCCACATCCATAATGAAAAGCCCAACATGCGCCAAACCTTTGATCCTTGCCATAAATATTATCCTCCTTTAATATAACAATCCGCTTACAGCAAATTGATTTAATACTATTCACTTATACTTCCACCAGCTCAATATCAAGCTGGTCGCAGAGCAATTGTAATCCGCCCATATGGTCGCCCAGCCACAACACCTGGTGATGCGATCCGCCCAGCCGCAGCCAGTCGCTCATCGCGGGGCGCACGCCCACATAAGGCGTGAAAAACAGGTAGTTCATGGGCACGCCCTTGATGATGCCGCGCTCGTCCAGCACCTCGCCGCGCATTGCGACAATACGCATATAATCACCGGAGATCGGCACAAACGACGCAACTGTTGCAACACCCGGTTTCACCGCAAAACTTGGCACCAGGGGATTCTCCTTGCTGCCGCTGCCCAACGGGCGCTCCTCCAGCACAATGGGATGCCCTTCCTTTGCCAGCCTCCAATTTGCGCCGTACTGGTTGCCCAACACGCAGGCATTCCGTGCAAAATCCATCGAATAGGCGGACGTGTAGTATGATCCGCCAATCAGCATGTTACCGATGACCCCCAACGCCAGGGCATACACATCGCCGTCGGTAGAAAACGCATATCCTTTCGCCATCAGGTTGGAGGCCGCCAGCGCCGGAAACTGCAAAAGCCCTTCTTCGTCACGGAGGTCGAAATTGATGGAGAACCCGTCAAAGCGGCCTTCGTCAAGCACTCTTTCCAGCGCAATCTGCATTCTGATATCGTTGCGGTGCTTCTCGCCGGATAGTTCTTGCGGCACCTCAAAACGTTTGCTGTCTTCCTCTATTTGCGCGGCAACCCGGCTGTCGACCACCCTTGCCGCCAGATCCGCCACCTTGTCTATATCCAACCGGACAATTTCCACACCCAGCTTGCGGAAAAATGCCGCTTCATCGCCCAGTATATCGCCTGTCCTGTCCGCTTTCCCAAATATCGCCAATCGCGTCTTCGCCAGCTTTTCCACAACACCGGCGGTACGCGCCCACCCGGCAAAGTATTTCAAAAAGCCCTCGCTCTGCCAGTCGTCCGTCACTACGGCAGGCATATACCCCAGACGTACAAGCATGTTTGCCGTGTCCATCAGTCCGCCGATACCCTGGTTGGCTATGTGGCTGTTCCAGTCCCAGTCCAGTGATATTGTATGCTGTGGCTGTATGTTCGCCAGCAGGACCGGCAGCCTGTTTTTCCTGAACGCCTGTACGATATCCATACCGGGCGCATATGTCAGGTTGACAACCAGCACGCCTTCCACATCGCTGTT
>DHOD01000155.1:6003-6261 GCA_002407725.1 Christensenella sp. UBA5399
CATCGCTGTTGTTAAAGTTTTCCAGAATTTTTTCGGTATCTTCCCTGCTGGTGGATATCCCCGGGAATTCTATGTCCGCAACTTCGTCGAGCCGCCGCACCAATTCCCGCACCAGACGCTCCTGCGATACCGGCACCTCGGGCATCAGCCCGTCATGTGGAATCTGCGAGAGCCCCAGCAATCCGATTTTCGGTTTGGTTATTCCAACCATAGCAACCTCCTCAAAAAATCCCCCTTATACTATTCACCAATTAAAAC
>DHOD01000155.1:6429-9889 GCA_002407725.1 Christensenella sp. UBA5399
ATACTATTCACCAATTAAAACACCCTGTGTTTTGCAGCGGTTTAACTTAATGTCGCTTGATCAGACGTGTGAAAAGCCGCTTGCATATGCAGTTTATACCAAAAGTTTGTTGCCAACCTTTTGACAAATTGCTATAATTCCGCGCAGATGCGCGGGGCTTATAATGCTTAAAAGCATTATAAGCCGGTTAAGCCGTGCAATACTTCCACTTCAAAAATGACATGGCATTTTTGTGCCGCATTTCATGCGGCGATAGAAAAGCCGATTCAAGGTGAATTCCGCCAAAGGCGGAAGAGAGGGCACCCTGGGGTGTAAGGCTTTTCTATCAGTGTTTCGTATTATTTCCACTCTATTATTTCACGATCGTATAGCCGGTGTCTACTTCTTCGGGAATTTTCTCACCCCTGGCCGCGGAATATACCAGCTCAAACGCCCAGTACCCCATCATGTCATCGTTGGACGCCACCATGGCAAAACCATCCCCGCCACCCGATCCGTCAAACGTGACTGCGCTGAGTCCTTCGCCCAGGTCGGTTCCCGTGACTGCTTCCACAAGGGCAGCGCCATCGCCGTCGCCCCCGGCAATAATCCCTTTGATCTGTGGGTTGTATTCCAGCAGGGCCTTAAGCTGCCTGGCCATCTCCTCGCTGTCGCCCCGTCCGCTTGCAGGGTCGATGACAGTGATGTCAGGGTAACTGCCGGCAATCGCGTCATAGACGCCCCGCCAGCGCTCCTCCTGCACCGCATCGCCCGGGAGCAACGTACCGCTGATTACGCCGCTGCCGCCCAGCATCTGTGCGATTGCGCCCGCGGCAGCCATCCCAGCTTCATAATTTCCCGTACCGATAAACGAGAGACGCCCGCTTTCGGGCACGTCCTTCCCCACGCACACGACGGGTACTCCTGCGTCCACCGCCTCGTCAATCGCACCCGCAACATCAAACGGCACATCGGCCGCCACCGCAATGCCGCTTGGCAACGTAGCAGCCGCATCCCGTATCATTTCCGCCTGCTCCGCGCCCTGCGCACCCATCAGCTCGGCCGATACCCCGGCCGCCTCCGCGGCACGCGCAAATCCTTCATAGCACGCCTGCCAGTATGCGTCCTCCGCATCGGGCACAATCAAGTAATACATGCCCTCCGCACCGGTCGCCTCTTCCTCCGCACACCCGCAAATGCCAATTGCGGCAAACACGAGCACCATAGCCAGAATCAGTATTTTCTCAAACGATCTCTTCATTATTTGGCAGCAGCCTCGGCCGCCGCGTTGACCTCCTGAATCCGCAGGTAGAAGTCGCGCAGCTCTTTGACATAATCTTCATACAACTTCAGGTATGGCTCGTAGCTCTGGCGCACGCCGGGTGTCGGCGCAAACTCTTTCTTGACCTTGGCATGCTGCGCCGCCGTCTTCTCCATATCCGGGAACACGCCGATCGCGTTGCCGGCCAATATAGCCGCGGCCCACATGGCCACATCGTCGCGGTCGAGCACCTGGTATTTGTTATCCTGTACATCCGCAAGCATCTGCGTCCAATACGCCGATTTGGCGCCGCCGCCCACAATTTTGACTGTGCGGGTGTTGTATTCAGGGTACATTTCTTTATAGCGGTCCATGGTCAGCGTAAAGTCAAACGTGATGCTCTCCAGAATCGCTTTGTAGAAATGCTCTTTTTTATGGCTCCAGTCAAACCCCATCCACATGCCGCGCAACGCGCCGTCGATCGGCATCGCGCTGCCGGAGAGCAGCCCAATGCTCATCAATCCGTTTGCTCCCGGCGGTATCTTCTTCATCTTTTCTTCCAGCTTGCCGAAAGCCTCGCCCAGCTTCTGGCCTTCCTCACGCGCAAATGTATTGACATACCAGTCCAGCGTAATGCCGGAGCCGGTCACAAACTTTGCCAGATACAGCTTGCCCGGCACAGGGGACGGCAGGCAATCGTACAGGCCTTTCTGCATATCGGGACGGTATTCCGGCACGCACTCGTGTACGCCGCCGTAAGAGCTGGCCTCAAAATTCATCTCGCCGTAACCCGTGATGGCCGAGCCAAGGCAGCCCGCCATTTTGTCGCCCGCGCCCGATACCAGCGCAATGCCGCTCTTAAGCCCAATCGCCTTTGCCATTTTGTCCGAAAGCTTGCCGCAAATCGTATTGGAATTGACGATTTTGGGCAAATATTTTTGGTCAAGCCCAACCGCGTCGCATATTTTATCCGACCACACGCCCTTGCTGATGTCCGCAAGCCCTGTCCATGACGTGTACGTGCCGTCCATCACCGCATCGTCAATATCTATATCCGAAAGCTGCCCGATCATATAACCGCTGATCATCAAATACTTTGCGATCTTTTTGCTTTCGTCGGGAAACTCCGTCTTGTACCATTCATACTTCGGCGCCATCGCGGGGAAGTTTGTCCCGCTAATTTCCAGAAAATCCTTTTTCAACTCTTTCATCTGTTTGTCGGCATAAGGCATATACCGGCTGTCCAGCGAGCACGACCAGGTCGTCACGTCGTTCCAGTTCTTGTCCACACCCATGAATCCCGACATCTGGCCCGTAAACGAAATCGCCGCAATATCCCCGGCGCGTTCACCCAGTTCGGCGCAAACTTGCTTCATGCACTCCACGGCCGCATCCACCAGATCCTCGCCCTTCTGGATGAAAATCCCCGGGCCGGGCCTGTCATCCTTTACAGCCGCCATCGATACGGCAATGCACTCGCTGTCCGTGTTATATACTGCGCTTTTGATAAAGCTCGTCCCCAGGTCAACAGCCATCAATAAAGTTTTTTCCATTTAAATTGCGCCTCCTTATGAATATGTTTTCCACTTAATATTTTATATTACATCTTGCTCTGAAGCTTTACGAATTGGCATTATTATTAGAATAAATGATTATCCCGCAACCGTCAACACCCCTGAACAAAAACGGTTTGAACTTGGTGATTGTCCTATCACCAGCGTGAATTATTTTTCATTATCTGAAATACATTTTTTATGTGATTTCATTTTTACCTCCCTTGTTTCGGGGTATATATACATCAGTGCTCGGGCTGGCGCTATAAAAAAGTACGGTATTTACCCCGATCCGCGCTATGTGCGTCATCTATGCCCGAGATAGACATATATCCCCTTACAAAGCCCTTCCATCAGATGCGAAGGGCTTTTCTTTTTCAGGCATAAAACGCGTTTGGATTTCATGTTTTAAGCTTTTTTGTCGTGTGTAAATATATATAAGTTTACTTGTTTTGCAGAGGTAAAACCAGTATGTTTATTAACCGGAACGGGAAAACGCATGCCGGAAGATACGGTGCGCGAGCCAGCGAGCCCCCTCCCGAAACCCAGGCCGAAGGGGCAGCCAAATATCAGAGGATGCTCGCCGAAGTTGAAAAGCAAATACGCGTTTTGCAGACGGAATCCATGCTGCTCCAATCCGAATACGAATACCTGCGCAGGATGGATC
>DHOD01000155.1:10048-11120 GCA_002407725.1 Christensenella sp. UBA5399
GACGCGCATATTCCCATCAAACGGGCACGGCTTTGGCGGCAGATCACATCGTTAGGCCAACTGGTTGCCAGTACCGGGAACAAAATCGACATATTGGACCACACCAAAAAGTACTATTACAAGATACTGGACTACCTGGCCCTTTCCATATAACAACGCCTATTTCTTCCTGCTTTGCAGGTTGTACACCATGCGCGCCTGCAGCTTATCCGGCAGCAACCGGCCGATTGAATGTGCAATTTTCATCACCGCACCCGGCACAATCATCGTCTTCTTTGCGTACATCTTATCCAGCGCATACCGCGCGACGTCCACAGCGTCCAGCCCGCCAATCCCCGCGCCGCGGGCATTTGCCACCGCATTAAATTCGGTTGCTACCGGGCCAGGGCACAGCACACCTGCGTACACATTGCTGCCATCGCGCCGCAGCTCCTCGGCAATCGCCTGCGTCAACCGCACCACATACGCCTTGGACGCGTAATATGATGAGAATAACGGCCCGGGAAAGAAGCCCGCCGACGATGCAACGTTCAGGATATACCCTTCATTTTTTTCCTTAAACTTTTTCAAAAAAAGCTTTGTCAGTATATGCAGCGCATCAACGTTGACCTGGAGCATGTCCAGCTCGGCATCCAAATCTGTTTTGTCAAATTCGCCAAACACGCCAAACCCCGCATTGTTTATGACGATCCGGATATCCTCATTTTCCACCTGCCGAAACAGGTCAAGACACTCCTCACGCTTAGATAGGTCGGCGCGTATGGCCGTTACATCTGTCCTGAGGCTCTCCTTCATTTCCTGCAGCCTGTCCTCCCGCCGCGCGGTGATAATCAAATCATACCCGTCATCGGCCAGCCAACCCGCAAACGCCCTGCCAATCCCCGCGCTCGCCCCCGTCACCAAAGCTTTCATATACAACCCTCCCGCAGATCATTCTGTATCTCTGCACATAATTATACGCGATTTCCCCCGCACTTTAAATATCACACTGTATTTTTTACTTGAAATAATCCCTTTCCTGCCTTATAATACATTTTGTCGTACAGATATCTGGCGTGCCCCCCAATCCTTG
>DHOD01000055.1:0-2024 GCA_002407725.1 Christensenella sp. UBA5399
GTGCTGATGCTGGTGGCCATGTCGATGTTCTTTTTTATCAATACATATGAAATGGCGATTGTCACGCTGTTTATCGGTGGGGCGGGCCTGGGATCAATCGAGTTTTTATACCTGACCATTTTGGGCGACGCCTACCCGGACAAGGTGACCCGGCTCTCCAATTTTGTACAGGCGGTCAACGGATTGGGCTGCTTTTTGGGGCCGCTGGTGGCATCGGCACTCGGTTCGGCGGGCGCGCTTTGGCGGCAGTTTTTTGTACTGCCCGCAGTTTTTATGGCAATCGCGCTTGTCATGATGGTGTTTACGCGTGTGGCCAAGGTTACGCCGGAGCATTTGCCCGATGCGCACCGCAGGCCTTCGGCATTGTTCAAATCGCCTATTTTTTATATGGTGTTGATTTGTATGATGCTGTATATGGGCATGGAAGCATCCGCGGCATCGTTTGCGGATACGTATTTTGTAAAAGGATTGAACAGCGAGGCGCTTTCCGCGCTGTCATTGTCGCTATTCTGGGTCATGATGATCCCTTCCCGCATGCTCTCCGGCATCATGAAGCGTAACCATACCAAGCTGGTGCTCTTCCTGTGTATCGGCCTCGCCGCCGTGTTTGTGGGCATCGGCATGACGACTGACGCCACTACAGCAGTTGTGCTGATGGCAGTCGCGGGCTTTTTGTGCGGGCCGATCTGGCCCACGGTGTTCGCCAACAACCAAAAGGCTTTTCCGTTCGCCTCGGCAACAGCAGGCAGCTTTACACTGGCATTTGGCGGGCTTGGCGGGTTTGTGTTCCCCGTGATCATCGGCGCGGTGGGTGAGGGCCAGCCGCTGGCCGTCATATTTTACGCAATCGCGGTTGTCGCCGTCATGGGCTTTGTCGCCAATTTGATTGCACGGCGGCTGCTCCGGCGCGCGGGGATAGAGAAAGACACGGAAGGAGCGGCGGCTATTGCGGAGGCGCAGGAAACGGAAACCGTATAACGTGTTACTGTGTTTGGGCAGCAAAAAACTCTTATAACGGCTTCACTGCCGCAATAAGAGTTTTATAAGACAATTCGTAATCCGTGCGTTACCTTTGTGTTTTTTCTTTCTCTGCCTTTTTTACAAGCGACGTCGCAACCGCAACAATTGCGATAAACGCGCACACGCACACGAGGACAATAATATCGTTTCCTGTCAAAGCAAATTCTCCTTTTTCTTTCGCAATCACTTTACCCCGCAACCGAGGCAAAGTAGAATATCAACAGCAGCGCCAGCGCAATGCAAAACACCGCCAACACCACATACAACCGGGTCAGCTTGGGGCTTTTTAGCTTTGCTGCCGGGGGCCCGTCGCACTTGACTGCATCTTTTTTATCGACCTTTTGCATGATTTTTGATAAAACAACCATGACAAGCCACAGCAAAACCAGCGCAACAAACACCACAATGATGATCAGAAGCCCATTCAGTATCAATTCATTTGTCGAAGCATTTTCCATATTTTAAGGATAAATGAAAATTTCATAACCACGGCGTGAGAATTTTCGACTTGATGTGAAAATGTTGTGAGAATTTCAGGAGGCATGTCATGTGTTTCAAATAAAAAAGCTGCCAAAAAACTTAAATTGCATGCATATTTAGTATTATTCGTCTACCAGACGGTATCCAACGCCAATTTCGGTCATGATATACCGTGGCTTGGCGGGCTTTTGTTCAATTTTCCGGCGCAGGCCGGCCATCAACGCACGGAGCGCCTGGGTATCCGTTCCATATCCCACGCCCCATATTTCCTTAATAATAAAACCGGTGGTCAGCACTTTGCCCATGTTTTTGAACAGCAGCCCAAGCAGGCTGTATTCCATGGGTGTCAGGTGTATCTCGCTTCCATCCAGATACACAAGCCGCTTGGCAAGGTCCAGCGTCAGCGCCCCCACCGATAGCACCGCTTGTCCGCTTTGCCCGCCCGCCCTGCGCAGGTGCCGCAACGCCACGCGTATGCGGGCAAGCAACTCGGTCGCAGAAAATGGTTTTGTGAGATAATCATC
>DHOD01000055.1:2201-2620 GCA_002407725.1 Christensenella sp. UBA5399
TGGTTTTGTGAGATAATCATCCGCGCCCGCATCCAGCGCAATCGCTTTTTCCTTATCCTGGTCGCGCGCCGATATCACAATAATGGGCGCTTCCGACCATCCCCGCACCTTGCGGATGATGTCCATGCCATCCATATCGGGGAGGCCAAGATCAAGCAAAATCAAGTCGACCTGCTCCGAAACAAATGTGCTTAAAGCGTTTTGGCCGGTGTCCACAGTCAAATACGCAAAGCCTTCGCTTTCCAATGCATATGCAATGTAATTCCTGATCTGGGTATCGTCCTCCACGACGAGTATACGTTCACTGTTTCCGTTCATTTGCTTCCTCCACTGGAAGGATAAATATGATCTCCGCGCCGTGTGAATCCGCGCGGTTTCGCGCAGTAATTGTACCGCCGTGCGCACGGATTATTGTATCA
>DHOD01000055.1:2766-8481 GCA_002407725.1 Christensenella sp. UBA5399
GAAGGTCGGCGTGTTCCCTGTTTTCGGTATAAAATTGCTGGAATACGCGCCGTAGGTCGGCCTCCCTGATGCCGGGCCCGGAATCCGTAACTGTAAATTCCACCATTCCTTCACCGGGAAGTTTTTTGACTGCGATCCCAATCGCCCCGCCGGGCGGCATATGCTTGGCAGCGTTGTCCAGCAGGTTGACAAAAACCTGCTCTACCAGCTTTGCATCCATGGGCAGCATCAATACGTCATCAGGCATCTCCACATCGACATCCAGCGCGGGATACCGTTTGGAAATATGCGCGACCGCGCTTTCAATGACTTCTTCCACCGCTTCCATCTGCTTGTTCAGCACAATGCTGCCATCGTGCAGGCGGGTCAGGCTCAGTATATTGACCACCATGGCATGCAGCCAGTCGGCGTCCTTATAGATATCGGCGGCAAGCTGCCGGGCGGGGCCATTGTCCTGCAGCCGGGCCTCCAGCATTTCGGCCGTCCCCATGATGCCGGTCAGAGGCGTACGGAGATCGTGCGAAATCGACCGCAAAAGCGTGGCGCGGTAGCGTTCCTGCTCTGTTTCTTCACGCGACCGGCGATGCCGCTCCGCCGACCGGAGCCTGTCCATTGCCAGCGCAGTGCTTTCCAGCATCGAATGCAGCAGCCGCAACTGCTTTTCATTCAGCTTTTTTGCGTTTGCAGCTGGGATATACAGCATGCCAAGCACCTCTGTGCTGCCCTGTATCGGCCAATTATACGCTTTCCCAACTTCTATATCCCCCAAAGCATCTTTATCCACACCTTCGCACAGGCAAACAGCGTCGCAACCAAAACTGCTGCTGATCGCACCCGCGGTTATGCGCGCAATATCTCCTATATCATTTGCCGGGGAAAGCTGCCTTGTCAAATCATAAAGGGCTTTTGCCTCCGTCTCACGGTCTTGCGCGTCGCGTGCGTTTTTTTGTGCGCGCGACGTCAACGTACCTGTGACCAGCGCCGTTACGGCCAGTGTCGCAAATGTGATGATGTAATTGAGGTCGTCGACCGCAAACGCAAAATACGGCAACACGAAAAAATAATAAAAAAGAAATGTGGCCAGCACCGCGGCCAGTATGCCAAAAGCCATGCGCCGCGTAAGCCATGCGGTCAGCACCACAGAGAGCAGGTATACAAGCACAATGTTGGTATCCTGAAACCCTGTCCGCCGGAACAAAAAACCAAGCAGTGACGCAACGGCAAGCAACGCCGCCATGATCGCGATATTTTTCAAGATTAGCTTTACGTTTTCCATACCACCATTATATGACCAGCGGGCGCTGTGCGCAAATCAAACATAAAAAGCACGGTTCATTGAAGCAAATCAAAAAGATGCCACACTTACGCGTGGCATCTTTTTGGTTTATATTCGTTATATTTTCCGTGCTTTGATGATTCCTTCAATGGCGCAAATATCATTGTAGAGCGCATCGGGCAGCTCGTTGTCCAGGTTGATGACCGTGTACGCGATATCCCCGCGCGATTTGTTGACCATTTCGGAAATGTTGATGCCGTGCGTCGCGACCGTCTGGGTGATCTGCCCCACCATATTAGGCAGGTTTTTGTGTATGATCGTCAGTCGGGCAGTATCGGAAGGCGGCACAATGCACTCGGGCATGTTGATGGAGTTGACGATGGTGCCCGTCAGGAAGAAGTCGCTCAGCTGCTTTGCCGCCATCACTGCGCAATTCTCCTCGCTCTCCGGCGTGGACGCGCCCAGGTGCGGAATAGCAATCACGCCCTTGCGGTCAATCATATCGTCATCCGGGAAATCGGTCACATAGCTTTTGACTGTGCCGGCGTCAATTGCATCAAACAGCGACGTTGTTTTGACAAGCCCGCCACGTGCAAAGTTCATGATGATAACGCCTTCCTTCATTTTGGAAAATTCCGGCGTGGCTAAAAAGTTTTTGTTGTCCGCCGTCTGCGGAATGTGCAGCGATATAAAATCCGATGCCGCCAGCAGTTCGTCCAGCTTCTCGGCCCTGTGTGTGCGTGTGGAGATTGTCCACGCGCGGTCGACCGACATATATGGGTCGTAGCCGATCACGTCCATACCGATGGCCGCGGCCGTGTTGGCAACCAATATGCCAATGGCGCCAAGGCCAATAACGCCCAGCGTTTTGCCCGCAAGCTCGCCGCCCACAAACTGGCCCTTGCCCTTCTCCACCAGTTTCGGCACCTCGTCGCCTTTACCCTTCAGCGTCTTGGCCCAGTCGTACGCATCAAACAGGTTGCGCGAAGCGGCAACCATGGCGCCCAGCACCAGTTCCTTTACGCCGTTGGCATTGGCGCCCGGTGTGTTGAAAACAACAACGCCCTGCTCGGTACACTGGTCGCAGGGGATGTTGTTGACGCCCGCGCCCGCCCGCGCGATGGCAAGCAGCCGATTGGGAAAATCAACACTGTGGCAGTCGGCGCTGCGGACAATCAGCCCGTCCGCCTCGCTGTCCTCCATATGGCTGGATACGTTGAATTCTTCTTTGGGCAGGTAATCATAAATTACCGGCGAAATTTTGTTCATTTTTTTTATGTTATACATCACGCGTTCTCCATTTCAAATTTTTTCATGAACCCAATCAATGTGTCCACACCCGCCTCCGGCATTGCGTTGTATATGCTGGCGCGCATACCGCCTACGCTGCGGTGCCCCTTCAGGTTGACCATACCGGCCTCCTTAGCTCCCTTGACAAATGCCGCGTCCTTGTCGGCATCCCCCGTCACAAACGTGACGTTCATCATCGAGCGGTCCTGCTTGCGCACAGGGTTGGAGAACAACGCCGAGTTGTCAATGAAATCGTACAGCTTACCCGCCTTGCGTTCGTTTAACTGCTGCATGGCGGCAACGCCACCCTGCTTTTTCAACCACTGGAACACCAGCCCCGCAATGTAGATGGCATATGTGGGCGGCGTATTGAACATGGAGCCGTTTTCCGCCTGCGTTTTGTACGACAGCATGTGCGGCAGGTCGTCGGGCGCTTTATCATAGATATCGCCGTTTACAATCGCCACAGTGACGCCCGCAGGACCGATGTTTTTCTGCGCGCCCGCGTAAATCAAACCGTAATCGTTGACGTCCAGCTCTTCGGAAAGAATACACGAAGACATGTCCGACACGATGGGCAGCTTGGTATCCGGCAGTTGGGTAAACCGTGTGCCGTAAATCGTGTTGTTGGATGTGATGTGCACATAGTCGGCGTCGTCCGTAAACATGGATGCGTCCGTCTGCGGGATATACGAGAACGTATCGTCCTCGCTGGACGCGACCACATTGGCTTCGCCCACAAACTTGGCTTCGGCAATCGCTTTTTTGGCCCAGGCGCCTGTTTTGATAAAATGCGCCTTTTTATATTTTGTCATCAAATTCATGGGCACCATCAAAAACTGCAGCGACGCGCCACCCTGCAAAAACATGACCTTGTAGCTGTCGGGAATGTGCATCAGCGACCGCAAATCCGCCTCCGCGGCATCGAATATCTCCTGATAGTCCTTGGAACGGTGGCTCATTTCCATCACGTTCATGCCGCTCGATTCGTAAGAAATAAAATCGGCCTTTGCCTGCTCCAGAACTTCCAGTGGCAGGACAGCCGGCCCCGCCGAAAAATTGTACACTCTTTCCATTTTTGACGCCCCTCCATATAATTAAAAAATATTTTCACCCGCAAATAGCGGTTTTGTACAATTTGTGAATTTATTCACTATTATATTATTATACTTCCTACACACACTCTTTTCAACATAATAATACGGATGGGAAATATACACAATTGTTTTTTTTGCAGCCATCCGTTGTGGCAGTTTGCAGAATACTATATAATTGTCACGCTATCATCCTTGGCCAAATAATAAAAAGCCTAAACAGATCGAAAAAAGGGCTTCTTTTTGTTATAATGAATTTATCAGAGTGAAAGGACTGCAAATGCAAATTTGCTTACAAAACGAATGGATCTTTTTTCGCAAAATATCAAGAAAAACGCGCCGCTTGCAGACAGGATGCGCCCGCAGACACTGGACGATTTTTTGGGGCAGCGGCATATCGTGGGCGAAGGCACGTTGCTTCGGCGGGCCATCGAGGCGGACAGGCTTGGCTCGTGCATCTTCTGGGGGCCGCCCGGTACGGGCAAGAGCACGCTGGCAGAGATCATCGCCAACACCACGGGCAGCGATTTTTATAAATTAAACGCGGTCACCAGCGGGGTCAAGGATGTGCGCGAGGTCATTGACAAGGCGGAAAACGCGCTCAAGATGTACGAGCGCGAAAGCTTCCTGCTGCTGGACGAGTGCCACCGCTGGTCCAAATCGCAATCGGACAGCGTACTGCCCGCAATGGAGAAAGGCATTATCAAACTGATCGGCTCTACTACGGAAAACCCCATGGCATCCATGACCAACGCGATTGTGTCGCGGTCGCGGCTTTTTGAATTCTACCCGCTTGGGCAGGAGGATATCTCCGAGGCTATCTACCGCGCGGTAGCCGACCCGGCGCGCGGGTACGGCAATATGAAAATCGAGATTTCCGGCGATGCTGCCGACCACTGGGCGGACATTGCCGAAGGCGACGCGCGCACCGCCTTAAATGCGCTGGAGCTTGCCATACTGACAACATCCCCTGACGAGGACGGCGTTGTGCACATCACGCTGGAGATTGCGGAACAAAGCATCCAGCAGCGCGCCGTCCGCATGGACGATAACGAATATTACGACATGCTTTCCGCATTTTGCAAATCGCTTCGCGGCAGCGACAGCGACGCGGCGCTTTTCTGGTTTTCCCGCATGGTACAGGGCGGTATGGACCCACGCGTCCCCGTGCGCCGCATGATGGCGCACGCCAGCGAGGACGTGGGCCTTGCCAACCCCAGCGTTCTCAACCAGTGTGTGGCAGCCATGCAGGCGCTGGAGTTCAACGGCATGCCGGAGGCGCGGCTCAACATTGCGCAGGCAATCATCTATCTGTGCGAATCGCCCAAGAGCAACAGCGTGGTGATGGCCATTGACGCGGCGGCGCACGACGCCAAAAACACCAACATCAAAAAAGTGCCGCCCTATCTGCAGGACGGCAACTTTGAAAAGGCCAAGCACGACCAGCAAAGCGCGCAGTATAAATACGCGCACAACTATCCGCATCATTATGTGGAGCAACAATACCTGCCCGACGAGCTGAAGGATAAGGTTTATTACAAACCGTCTTTTGAGGGATATGAGAAGAAGATACACGAATACCGTAAGTTTATTGGGAAGAAAGATAAAGATTAACGCCCGCCCATAACAGTCTGCACCGTCATTTTGCCCGCAAACACGCCAACGACGCAAAGCACTGCGCTCACTGCCGCATACGCGATGCCGAGCGCTATTTTACCTTCGTTCAGCAGGCCAAACGTTTCGAGTGAGAATGTAGAAAACGTGGTAAACCCGCCGCAAAGGCCCACCGTAAGAAACAGGTACAGCCGCGGATCCATTGTGACAAACTGCGCGTTATAATCCGTCACGGCGCCAATAATAAAAGAACCTGCAAAATTGATGATCAGCGTCCCCAACGGAAACGCCCATGCAAAGGCCGAAAACCCAAGCCCGATCAAATAGCGGGCAATTGCGCCAATAAAGCCACCCAGCCCGACAAATACACAATGCAACATCATCCGCCTCCTAAAATACTACTCTCAAACGCGCTTTGCGCTATAACAAGTGCTTCTTTGG
>DHOD01000055.1:8643-9502 GCA_002407725.1 Christensenella sp. UBA5399
TTTGGCCTTCTTCGAAGGGCGTTTGGGCGCAGCGGAGCGTAGTTATAACAAGTGCTCCTGCGGCCTTCTTCGAAGGGTGTTTCAACGAAGCACAGCGTAGTTATAAAAAATATGTAATGTTTTTATATGGGATTGGTATAATTCATTTCCAGGATGCCTTCCAGGTTGTCCAGCAAAAACTGCTGGGCTTCTTTATTGTACTCGATCGCCACATATTTCCCAAACTGCCCCTCACGCTCTATGTTCGCCAACCCGATGCCCTGGCCCAGCGCAGTCACGCACTTTACTTTCTTGCCGTTTCGTTCCTCCACGCACAAAAAACCTTTTTCCACCAACCAGTCGGTTATCACCCGGTGGGATAGCTGCTTCATGTTCTTTTGCCCCACCCCCGCCGCGTCGCCGAGCCTGCGGCAAAAATGCGATATATACGTGGGCGCATCCGTCACCTGTACTGTATCGATTTCCTCGCGGGTGATGGCGAAAGGCGCTTTCTTTTCCTTAGGCGCGCCCCTACCCACGACGCCGCCGTTGTCAATCACCTTTTGCAACACGCCCGAGACATAGAAAAAGCAGCGTGCCAGCCGGACGTTGTTCAGCACCGTGTCGCCGGGAAGTTCGCCGCCGCCAATCGGATCCCTCCCATTGGCAAGATCTTCGATATACTGTTTGGCCCGCGTCAGCAATTCTATGTTTTCCATGACCATTCCCCCTCTTACCCTAAGTTTCCCGCGCCAACGTTTGAAGCGCGCCGCCCGTCATCCGGAACACCGTCCAGTCGTCCATCGGCTGCGCGCCCAGCGAACGGTAAAAATCGATGCTGGGTTTGTTCCAGTCAAGGCACCACCATTCCAGCCTGCCG
>DHOD01000055.1:9682-14762 GCA_002407725.1 Christensenella sp. UBA5399
GCACCACCATTCCAGCCTGCCGCAGCCGCGCTCCACCGTGATGGCCGCCAGCTTTTGCAGCAGGCGCTTGCCGTATCCTTTTCCCCGGTGCGCCGGCCGGACATACAAGTCCTCCAGGTAAATGCCCGCCCTGCCCAAAAAGGTTGAAAAATTGTGAAAAAACAACGCAAACCCGACAGGCTCGCCGTTCTCTTCCCCAATCAGCACCTCCGCCTTTTTCTTCACAAAAATCCACTCACGCAGCAGCGCCTCTGTCGCCACAACCTCATGAAGCAAATTTTCATATTCCGCCAATTCCCTGACAAATCCAAGAATAGCAGGGACGTCGCCCTCGTCTGCAAACCGGATTTCAAAATTATTCTCCATATATCCCAGTATACCATTTTGCACACGCCCCGCAACGGTTTCGTTTTAGCGTAATACAAAAAAGCCTTTACAAACAGGCCTTTTTACCATACAATGATTGCTATATCGTTTTGAATATTGCTGCGAGGTAAGGACAAACGTCTTTGCAGGTAACCCTTAAGCGAGCCGGTGATGGTGGAAGACCGGCGGCACTGCCGGCATCGATTATCACCTGACTGTGGAAGCGGCGCGTCTGGCCAGCGTAAATGGCTACGAGTGCCTTCCCTTCGGGGAGGAATTCAGGTGGTACCGCGTGCAAAACGTCCTGATGCAATGCATCTGGGCGTTTTTTGATTACTATAGAGTAAATTACAGGTATTCCTTATTAATTATTAATTGGGAACAACCGGAGGGAGATACGGAATGTACAAAAAGGTTTCAACAGATCTGGATTTTGGCAAGCGCGAGCTGCAGGTGCTGGATTTCTGGGAGAAGAACAACATCTTTAAAAAGAGTATGGATAAAAACAAGGGCGCGGAAGATTTCACATTCTACGACGGCCCACCCACCGCCAACGGCAAACCACACATCGGCCATATTCTGACGCGCTGCATCAAGGACCTGTTTCCGCGGTATAAGACAATGCAGGGTTACAATGTGCTGCGCATCGCGGGGTGGGATACCCATGGCCTGCCTGTCGAGCTGGAGGTGGAAAAAGAGCTGGGGCTGGACGGCAAGGAGCAGATTGAGGAATACGGCATCGAGCCTTTTATCCAAAAGTGCAAAGAATCCGTTTGGCGCTATAAAGGCGACTGGGAAAAGATGTCGGAGCGTGTAGGATTTTGGGCCGATATGGAGCACCCGTACATCACGTATGAAAATTACTATATTGAATCCGTCTGGTGGAGCCTGAAACAGATTTTTGAAAAAGGCCTGCTGTATAAAGGGCACAAGATTGTTCCCTATTGCCCGCGTTGCGGCACGGCGCTTTCATCACACGAGGTCGCGCAGGGGTATAAAGATGTCAAGGAAACCTCTATTTTTGTGAAATTCAAGGTGAAAGGCGAGGACGCGTACTTCCTTGCGTGGACCACGACGCCCTGGACCTTGCCATCCAACGTGGCGCTGTGCGTCAACCCAGATGAGGTATACGTCAAGGCGGAATCCAAAGACGGCGACGTATACTACTGCGCGCACGCATTGTATGCAACGCTGCTTGGCGAGGATGCGCACATCATTGAAAAGTATACGGGCAAAGAGCTGGAGTTCAAGGAGTACGAACCGCTGTTCAATTTTGTACAGCCGGACAAAAAATCCTGGTATATCACCTGCGGCAACTATGTCACACTGACGGACGGCAGCGGGATTGTGCACATTGCGCCCGCGTTTGGCGAGGACGACTACAACATCGGCCAGCAGTACGACCTGCCTTTTGTGCAGCTTGTGCAGCCGGACGGCACGTTTGCCGAAAACACCGACTGGCCGGGCGTTTTTACCAAGGACGCCGACAAGGATATCATCCAGGCCCTCGACAGCAGCGGCCTGCTGTTTGCTAAAATGGATTACGAGCACAATTACCCGTTTTGCTGGCGCTGCGATACGCCGCTGATCTATTACGCGCGCAAAAGCTGGTTTATCAAGATGACGGCGGTGCGCGACAACTTGATGGAAAATAACCAGCGGATCAACTGGATCCCGGAGAACGTCAAGGACGGGCGCATGGGCAATTTTTTGGAGAATGTCATCGACTGGGGCATCTCACGCGAGCGCTATTGGGGCACGCCGCTGCCCGTGTGGGAATGCGGCTGCGGCCATGTGCACGCCATCGGCTCCATTGACGAACTTCGCCAAATGGCCGATGTGGATGTACCGGAGGATATTGAGCTGCACAAGCCGTTTATTGATGCAATCACATTGAAATGCCCGCAGTGCGGCGGCAGCATGCAGCGCGTGCCCGAGGTGATCGACTGCTGGTACGACAGCGGCTCGATGCCGTTTGCCCAGTGGCACTACCCCTTCGAGAATAAAGAAGAATTTGAGAAACATTTTCCGGCGCATTTTATCAGCGAGGCAGTCGACCAGACGCGCGGCTGGTTTTATACGCTTTCGGCCATTAGTACATTGATTTTCCAGCAGCCCTGTTTTGAAAACTGCATTGTATTAGGCCATGTACAGGATAAAGACGGACAGAAGATGAGCAAGCACAAGGGCAATGTCGTCGATCCGTGGTACGCGCTTGACAAGCAGGGCGCGGACGCAGTGCGGTGGTACTTCTACGCGGGAAGCTCGCCATGGCTGCCGTCGCGCTATTATGACGATGCGGTCAGCGAATACCAGCGCAAGTTTATGGGTACGCTGTGGAACACATACGCGTTCTACATCCTGTACGCCGATATCGACGGGTTCGACCCCACGCAGCACAAGCTGGAAGACTGCCAGCTGAGTATTATGGACAAGTGGGTGCTTTCACGCTTAAACTCTCTGACAGGACAGGTTTGCGCCGATCTGGATACATACAAGATCGTGGAACCCGCCCGCGCAATCAGCGATTTTGTGGACGAATTGTCCAACTGGTATGTGCGCCGGGGACGCGAGCGCTATTGGGGCAGCGACATGGATGCGGACAAGCAGGCTGCCTACATGACGCTGTACACCGTGCTGGAGACGACTATTCGCCTGATTGCGCCGTTTGTGCCATTTATTGCGGAATCCATTTACCAGAACCTGGTCAAATCGGTTGACGGTTCTGCGCCCGAATCGGTGCACCTGTGCGCGTATCCTGTGATGGACCGGGCACGGATCGACAAAGACCTGGAGACAGGCATGGCGGCAACGCAGGAAGTTGTGGCGCTGGGACGCGCCTGCCGCAACACTGCCAACATCAAAAACCGCCAGCCGTTGAGCAAAGTATATGTTTCAGGTATCGATCGCCTGGGCGAGGATTATATGGACGTCATCAAGGGTGAACTCAATGTGCACGAGGTAGAGCTGGGCGCGGCGGCGGAGCGGTTTATTACCTATAACATAAAGCCGCAACTGCGCACGGTCGGCCCAAAATACGGCAAGCTGCTGAATGGCATACGCACGCATCTGGCACAGGCCGACGGATCGCAGATCGTCAAGGCGGTAAACGCCGGTGAGGCCTATACGTTTGAGGTGGACGGCCAGCAGGTCGAACTGATGCTGGAAGATGTACTGGTGGAGCCTGCACAGCTGGAGGGGTATGTTGCCGAGACATCGGGCGACTACGCCGTGATACTGGACACCACACTGACGCCCGCGTTGATCGAGGAAGGGTATGTGCGCGAGCTGGTTTCCAAGGTGCAGACGATGCGCAAGGATACCGGGTTTGATGTAACGGACAAGATTGACCTATACATATCCGGCGATGCGGAAATTGAAGCTGTGGCAGCGGGCAACAAGGCGCAGATCGCCAGCGAGGTGCTTGCCGTATCCCTTACCGTGGGCAGCGGGGGAAGCGCCAGCAAGCAGTGGGACATCAATGGGAAAAACGCAGTGATTGGCGTTACCAAAAAATAAAAGTCTTTCACAAACATAAAAACGCACGGTTTTGTTGTTATCACCGTGCGTTTTTACGTTTGCCCCATCACTGCGGGGCGGTGGCTTGGTTTTTCCATAGGCCTCCTGTTCGTCTACGCCCGTTCCCATCACAAGGAAGGAAGAACGAACCGAACACGACCATCAGCGCATACAAAAATTTTTTCATGGTGTTCTCCCTCCCAATTCCGTTTAACGGAACCTCCTTAAAAGTACTATCGTTACTATACACCGTAAACATGAAGGAAAAACTGTAATATTCTTAACATTTGATTAACAAAAAAGACTTTTCATTTTTTATGAAAAGTCTTTTGCCCTGTCGTTTGATTTCATCCCACGATTTTAGGAATCTTACCAATCACTGGCGCGCCGATAATTGCCGACACGTCGTCGGCATCCTTGATGGTGTCATCCAGCATATAGCGCAGGAAGGCAATGATGAGGCCTGCCACCAGGCCGACCAGCAGGCCGACCGCCGTGTTCATGGTGACGTTGGGCGAAACGGGGCTTGTGGGCGTGACCGCGTAATCGATCACCTGCACATTGTCCATTTTCATGATGTCCGCAACTTCGTTGCGGAACACATCCACCAATGTGTTGGCAACCGATTGGGCAAACTGCGGCGACGTATCGGTCACCGATATGCGCAGTATCTCCGTATCGGATTCCGCCGATACGCTGATCATGGCCGCAAGGCCGGTTGTCCCAATATCCAGCCCCATGCTGTCAATCACCTGGTTGACAACACGGTCCGATTTACAAAGCACCCTGTAAGAGTTGACAAGCTTGGTGCTCAGGTTATAGTCGTTGATGGTCATGCTGGTCTCGCCGCCGTCTGTCTGGTTTGTCGAGCTCACCAAAACCATCGCGGACGCCCGGTACTGCTTATCCAGCACAAATGTGGAAATTCCCCAGCCGATTGCGGCCCCGGCAATTGCGAGCAACACAATTATGAGCCCGCTCTTTTTTAAAATTTTTCCCAAATCACGAATCGTTATTTCCATCAGTGACCCTCAATCTCATTTTTAATATCGTTGCTTTCCTGCAACAGCACCCTGAGCTGCCGCCCGTTCTTTTGCTTGACGGTATCCCTGATCACATTCAGGTCTGCAATAAACCTGTCAATCGTCTCGCAAAGATTGTCGGAATTCTCCAGAAAAAGCTCCGCCCAAAGCGT
>DHOD01000055.1:14990-16737 GCA_002407725.1 Christensenella sp. UBA5399
GCCGAAAAACCCTTGGACGCCGCCAGCGGGTTGCGCACAAAAGCCGCCGATATGGTGTGCGCAAGCTGCGACGTATAGGCGATCACCCGGTCGTGCTCCTCGGGCGTGGCACGTGTGATGCTTGCAAAGCCCAGCTCCTGCGCCAGGCGCGTCAATGTCCCCACCGCGCGTTGGTCGACGTCGTCGCCCTTCATCAATATATAATGCGCACCGGTAAAAAAGCCTGCACGCGAATCCGCGAATCCGCTGCCCTCGCTGCCCGCCATCGGGTGTCCGCCGCAGAAGAACAGGCCTTTTTTGGCCAGGGGTTCCGAAACCTTCTCGACGATAAACCGCTTGACACCACACACATCCGTCAATACTGCACCAGGCTTAAATTCGTTATCCAACAGGTATTGCGCCGTATCCGTGGGATACAGGCACACATACACGACGTCGCATGTCTCGATGCCGCCAACACTGTCCACCGCTTTTGCGGCAAGCGCCGCCTGCTCTACGTCGGGGTTGCTGTCCACACCGGCAATATGGTGCCCTGTGTTCTTTTTAAATGTTTTTGCCAGAGACCCGCCAATGAGCCCCAGACCAACTATGCCAATTTTCATTTCTACCTCACGATCTCGCTTACCGCTGTTAGGAACGCATCCATTTCCGCATCCGTACCAATGGTGACCCGCAGGTATTCCCCTGTACGCCCACCCGCAAAGTACCGCACCAGTATGCCCCGCTCACGTAGTTCCCGGAACACCGCCTGCGCATCTCCAAACCGCACAAAAATGAAATTGGCGGAAGATGGCAGGACAGGGAGCCCCATTTTTTGGAGAGCATCTGTGGTACGCGTTCTTGTTTCTTTAATTTTATTTGCTACATCGTCATAATATCCACGGTCGCGTATTGCGGCGGCCGCGACAGCCTGCGCCACAGCGTCCAGCGGATAAGAGTTAAAGCTGTCCTTGACCGCACCAAGCGCCGCAACAAGGTTTTTGTTCGCAACGGCATAACCCACACGCATCCCCGCCAGGCTGTGCGACTTGGAAAGCGTCCGCACCACAACCAGGTTGTCAAGATGCGCCGCTTGCCCTGCCATGCTTTCGCACCCGAAATCGCCGTAGGCTTCGTCCACCACCGCGACGCCTTTTGTGCTTCGGGCCATACGCACGATATCGTCCGCATCCTCGGCAATGCCGGTGGGCGCATTGGGGTTGGCAATCACAATATTACTTGCACCTGTCATTGCTTCCACATCCGCACCAAAGTCTATTTTAAGCGGTATTTCTTCCAGTGTCAAATCAAAAATGCGCGCCCAGACCGGATAAAAGCTGTACGTGATATCATACGTGCGCACCGGCACGCCGGGATCGAAAAACGCCATAAACGAAAAGGCCAGCGCCTCATCCGACCCGTTGGAACAAAAAATATTCTCGGGCTCCACCCCGTGCAACTGCGCAATCGCCGCGCGCAGGTCTGCCGAATCCGGATCGGGATACAGCCGCAAGCGACCTAATGCCGCCGCGGCAGCGGCCACTGCCCGCGGGCTTGGCGGATATGCGTTTTCGTTGGTATTCAGTTTGATCAGCTTCTGCTGCGGCTGCTCGCCCGCGACATACGGCGTAAGCGCGGCCGCCTTCCTGCTCCAGTATTTCTTCAATGTTCCTCCACACGGCAAAATCCGCCGGCCGGTAATATAGTCAATCAACTTTGAAAACGATCCGTCGTTTTCAAAAAACGGGTAATGCCCGCTTTTGCGCCA
>DHOD01000055.1:16902-17117 GCA_002407725.1 Christensenella sp. UBA5399
TGACTATCCACGATAATACTGCCGCCTATCGGACGGCAGCTCGCGGCATCTGCCGCGTCTTTAAAAACAGTCTTCCTGACTTGTTTTTAAAGTTACTTAAGTATAACCGAATATTAAGACTTTTTTTACAAATCCATTCTACCATAAAAACAGCGTATATGTTAAGATAATAGAATGAAAAACAAAGATGAAAAAAAACGCTGTTCCTGGGTGAG
>DHOD01000080.1:0-539 GCA_002407725.1 Christensenella sp. UBA5399
GGCATTCCGCGGCATACGATTTTAAACGCGCTGGAGACGGATACGCACCCGCAGACGGGGCGGCCGTTCTTTCCTGCGGCTATCTGCTCACGGTTGGCGACAGGCTGGCCGTTGATGTTCAACCATTTGCAGGCGCAGGATTTGGAGCGCATCAGCAAAGGCGAATTTGACCGGTGTTGCCAGTTGTTTGAAAAGCAATACGGCATCAAGGCAGAGGGGGACAGCCTGCTTTCGGCGACACTGCTGTTTGGCGAGGGCGGGCAGATTGACGCGCGGACGCTGCGGGCGCAGACAGAGCTGTTTTTTAAGAACGAAATATTTAAGCTGAGCAGGCTGTACGGCGAAGACAGCTTTGCAGAGGCACTGGAAAAACTGGAGGAGATTCGGTTTGAGGTGGAAACGGGCGACCTGCCAAAAGAAATAGAGGTTCTGTATCAAAACCCGGAGCAGCCCAGGGTGCTGGCGTATACCGACGCTGTATCGGCGGGCAAGATAGCCGATGCGTTGGTTGGGTTCGCGGTGCTGCACGCGCAGGACGC
>DHOD01000080.1:689-6058 GCA_002407725.1 Christensenella sp. UBA5399
GCAGGACGCCGGGGAGGCGTTCCGCATTGCGGGCGAGCAGGAGCTGGACTTTGTGATGATGGATATCGGCTATAAGGCCACAACACCCGCGCTGGGCGAAGGGTATGACCCCGATGAAACATGGCTCAGCCTGGATGCGCCTCCCGATGGCGCGCAGCCGCAGGGAGAGACCATGTACGCGTTCGACCATGTGCCGATGACGGCGGAATCGCTTAAGGAGGCGCGCCGGTTCTTCAAAGAGCTGCGGGAGCGGCTGCCCGGACTGCCGGTTTACCTGCTGGAAACGGGGGGCATGAATATAGACGACGAACTGCTTGCGTCCTTTGTGCGGGCGGGGGCAAGGGGGAAGATCGCCCTGCCACAGGGCAGCGTTGCCCCGGCGCTGTTCCGCGAGGAGGCAGCCGGCATTGCCGACAACCTGTATATACAAAAAGCCGCGGGAGACCTTGCGGCGTCGCATAAAATATTATACTTTGAATCCGCTCCAAAACCAAATGATGCGCAAACACAGGTGACCATCCGTTTGCGGGACCTGTCGCTCAAACGGTCTCCCAACGCGGAGGACAGCGGGGAGATATTGGAGGATGCGGAAAAGCCGAATGTGCGGTTTGACGATGTGATTGGCGCAACGGGCGCGAAGGACGAATTAAAGTTTTTTGTGGATTACCTAAAGAACCCTAAGAAGTTTATGGCGCAGGGGATGAAACCGCCCAAGGGCGTGCTGCTGTACGGCCCTCCCGGCACCGGAAAGACGCTGCTTGCCAAGGCGATGGCGGGGGAATCGGACGTGGCGTTTATCCCTGCGGTGGCAAGCGGGTTTGTCACAAAGTACCAGGGGAGCGGGCCAGAGGCTGTGCGCGCGCTGTTTCAGCGGGCCCGGCGTTATGCGCCTGCAATCGTATTCATTGACGAGATTGACGCGATCGGCCGTGCGCGCGGGGGCAGCAATTCTGCCCATGGCGAGGAGATGGCCCTCAATGCGCTGCTGACCGAGATGGACGGGTTTAGCGTCGACCCGAAGCGGCCGGTGTTTGTGCTGGCGGCCACCAACTTTGATGTCGAAGAGGGTGGTGGCGGCATGGGCACGATTGATGCGGCGCTTTCCCGCCGGTTTGACCGCAAGATACTGGTGGATATGCCCGGCAAGGAGGACAGGCGCAAATACCTGGACATGATGCTGGCAAAGCGCAAGGGCAACGAAGTAACGGACGAGATGAAGGAACAGTTGGCCAAGCGGTCGGCGGGTCTGTCGCTCGCCAATCTGGAGTCGGTACTCGAGCTTGCCTCGCGTACGGCGGTCAAACAAAATGTGCCGCTGAATGATGAAATATTGGAGGAATCGTTTGAGACGTCCCGCCACGGCGAGAAGAAGGACTGGGGCGAGGGATATATGGAGCGTGTCGCGCGGCATGAATCGGGTCATGCGTTTATGTGTTACGAGGCGGGCAGCACGCCCGCGTACCTGACCATTGTAGCGCGTGGCGGGCACGGCGGATATATGGAGCACGATTCGGAGGACGATTCACCGCTGAAAACACGCGAGGACCTGCTGGGGCGCATTCGTATATCGCTGGGGGGACGTGCTGCGGAGATTGCCTATTACGGCGACGAGGCAGGGATATCCACAGGTGCGTCGGGCGACCTTGAGCAGGCGACGCGCGTTGCGCGGGCCATGATCTGCAATTACGGCATGGACGACGAATTTGGCATGGCGGTGATGGGGCAGGAGGAAGCGACGCGAGGGCCGTTGGCTGAAAAAGTGTCGCAGCGCGTATCGGAGATGATCAAAACGGAGATGGATCACACGGTGGGGATCATCACGGAGGCCAAGCCGCGGATCGACCGGCTGGTGGAGCGCCTGCTGGAGAAAAACCGGCTGGATAAACAGGAGATTGAAGCGCTGCTGAAAAAATAAGTTAACGATATAAAAGGTATTCCTTTTGGGTCAATGAATCACTTCGTAACTTTTTAAATGTCTCTGACGGCTTAAGAGGGTTGTCCCCTCTTAAGAATCTTCTTCTTGTAGAAAATCCTTTTGTAGAGCACAATAGTAAGGGGTTTATCAAATGCAGGAGGTCCAGGAACCTGGGTTCCTGGTCGGCGAAGCCGAAACTATAAAACACATCGTAGATACCTTGACCCTAGAGGAATACCTAATAGTATATGCAATAAAACATCTCTTTCTTGCATACATTTTGTACCGCCTATAGTTTTTTAGTTTTTTGACACTCTGATGTCTTTCGCTTTACGAAAAGTGTTTTTTTATTTTATAAGATCCCGCACAACCGCGCCGGCAATCATCAGGCCTGCGACGGACGGCACAAATGCCACGCTGCCGGGTGGGCCCGACTGGCCGCCCGGTTTTTGCACGGGCGGCTCGGTAGAGCACACGACCTTGAGACTGCCGATACCGCGCTTTTTCAGCTCGCGCCGCATGACGCGGGCAAGCGGGCACACGCTGGTTTCGCCGATGTCCTTGACCGCGATCAGCGACGGATCCAGCTTGTTGCCCATGCCCATCGAGCTGATGACAGGTACGCGCGCCAAATGCGCCCGTTCGATGATGGCCAGCTTGGACGTCACCATGTCGATGGCGTCCACAACATAATCGTACACGTCAAGCGGGATAGTGTCCGCGTTTTCCGGCGTATAAAAAACGCTGTGGCAAACCAGATGCGCATCGGGGTTGATATCCCGTATGCGGGCCGCCATAGCGTCTGTTTTGTGTTGCCCCACCGTACTGCGGAGCGCGATCAACTGCCGGTTGATATTGGTCTGCGATACGGTGTCGCCGTCCACCAGCGTCAGACGTCCGACGCCGCTGCGTGCCAGCGCTTCAGCGGCATAAGAGCCCACGCCGCCAATGCCGAATACACACACCGATGCTTTGCGCAGTGTGGCAAGCGCGTCCGCGCCCAGCAGCAGCCCGGTGCGCTCCAGCCAACTCAATATTCTTCTTCCTCCTCGTGCTCGCCCACGTCTGATTTGGGCTTTTCCAGTCCTTCAATTTTGATATTATGCTTTTCCGCATAATCCCAAAGTGCTGCGTGGATGGCCTCCTCGGCCAGCAGCGAACAGTGCACCTTTTGGGAGGGCAGACCGTCCAGCGCTTCCATGACGGCCTGGTTGGTAATTTCCAACGCTTCCTGCACGGTTTTGCCCTTGACCAGCTCGGTAGCCATGCTGCTGGTGGCAACGGCAGCGCCGCAGCCAAACGTCTTGAACTTGACGTCGCGGATGATGCCGCTATCGTCGATATCCAGATAGATGCGCATGATGTCGCCGCACTTGGCGTTGCCCACAGTGCCGACGCCGCTCGCGTTTTCTATTTCACCCACATTGCGCGGGTTTTGGAAGTGATCCATAACTTTTTCGCTATACATAGTTTATTGTGCTCCTTTTTTCTGCTTTTTGATGAAATCTTCATATAAAGGCGACCGCAACCGCCATTTTTCCACAATTTCCTTGAGGCTGTCCACCACAAAATCTACTTCTTCCTGTGTGTTGGCGTGCCCCAGTGTCAGCCGCACCGATCCGTTGGCATATTCGTGCGGGATGCCGCAGGCAAGCAGCACGTGCGATGGGTCGAGCGAGCCGGACGTGCATGCAGACCCGCTGGAGGCGCAAATGCCCAGTTGGTTCAGGTCGAGCAATATGGTCTCGCTCTCAATGAAACGGAATACAAAATTTGCATTGCCGGGCAGCCGGTTTTCGCGCGGCCCGTTGAGCTGTACATAGTCGATTTCGCTTGTGATGCGGTCAATCAACCGGTTGCGCAGCGCAGTTTCATTTTCGAGCCGTGCCGCCATTGTTGCCATGCCGATTTCCACCGCTTTGCCAAACCCCACGATGCCGGGCACGTTTTCAGTACCTGCGCGCCGCTTGCGCTCCTGCGCGCCGCCGTGGATAAATGATTTTGTTTTCAACCCCTTGCGGATGTATAAGAAACCGATGCCTTTGGGCCCATACAGCTTATGTGCGCTTGCGCTCATCATATCAATACCGAGCTCGTCCACATTGATGGGAACCTGGCAATAGGCCTGCACCGCGTCGGTATGGAACAGCACGCCGTGCTTTTTGGTGATTGCGCCAATCTCCCTAACCGGCTGCAATGTGCCGATCTCGTTGTTGGCAAACATAATGGAGACCAGCACCGTGTCGTCGCGGATGGCGGATTCCAGTTCGTCCAGGTCGATGACGCCGTCGCTATCCACCCCAAGGTAGGTGACGTCCCACCCGCGCTTTTGCAGGTACTGGCAGGCATGCAACACAGCGTGGTGCTCGATCGCCGATGTGATGATGTGCTTGCCTTTGCTCTCATATGCCTCGGCGGTGGAGATGATCGCCCAGTTGTCCGCCTCGGTGCCGCCCGCCGTAAAATAAATGTCGTATTTCTTATGGTCGCGCGTGCCCGTATTGGTGACATACTGTTCCGCGCCTATGCTATCCGTGATGATGTCCCGCGCCTTGTCTATGGCTGTGCGGCTGTCTTCCGCCAGTGCATACAGGCTGGAGGGATTGCCGTAATATTGCGAAAAATAGGGCATCATAGCCTCTACTACCTCGGGCCGGGTTGCGGTGGTTGCAGCGTTGTCCATGTATATCAGTTTGTCCATCTTCAGCAAGCTCCTTTCGCGCTCTCATCTATCAATGATTGTAACGTCATTTCGTTTACTATTTTATTGACCCCGTCGTTGATCTGTTGCCACAGGTATTTTGTCACACAGGAATCCGCCCCGGCGCATTCTCCGTAAATACCCGCGCAGTCGATCGGGTCGATATTGCCCTCCAGCGCCCGCAGCACGTCGCCTACCATGATATCCCCGGCGGGGATGGCCAGCGAATAGCCGCCCTTTGCGCCGCGTGTGCTCACAACAATACCCGCTTTTTTCAGCTTGGCCATCAGCTGCTCAAGGTAACCCTCGGATATCTCCTGGCGCTGGGCGATGCTGCTGATGGATACGGCCTCGTCCTGACAGTGCACAGACAAGTCCACAAGGGCGCGCAGGCCGTATTTTCCTTTGGTAGAAAGCTTCAATTTTAGTGCCTCTTTCTTCAATTCCTAGTGTTTTACTATGATATTAATACACAGTTGGGCAATTGTCAAACAAAATATTTATGAAAGAAAAGTAAAAACAGGTACAAATCTTTTATTTTTTAACGGCGGCAATAAATATAAAAATAAGTTTTCTGGTAGAAAACTACAGGTTGTCGAAAAACCTAAATTGGGTGAGCAGGAATGAAATATTAAGAATCTTTATTTCAAAACTTAAGGGTTATTCTCTGGGGTCAATGTATCACTCCGTGATGAGTGTATTGTCTCCGGCGGCCAAGAACCCATGGTTCTTGGAACTCCTTTGTTATGGTAT
>DHOD01000006.1:0-4055 GCA_002407725.1 Christensenella sp. UBA5399
CGCTTAGCGGGTGGATTTTTATTTGCGGCAACATAATAATGTTTTTTCGTTACCGAAAATGGAAAACATGAGAATGCGCATAAGCGAACAAAAAATAAAAATTCGCTGGAATGGACGAATTGCGAGCGTTTCACATTAGGTGCGGGAAATATATTTCCGGAAGAAGCATTGAAATAAATCTATTTAAAAAAATAAATGTAAAGATTTACGGAACTGCTTGACTAAAATACATCATAATGTATAATGAAAAAGCAAGAAAAAATATTTTTTAGGAAATATAAAAATCTATGATTAGCGAGGACAAAGAGTTGAAGAGTTATTCAGATGAGCTCAGAAAGCTGATTGACTGCAGTTTGTTGCGCAACGACGTGACTTTGAAGGAAAGGGAAGAGTTCGTCGGTGTGCTGAAAAAGGAGCGCTTCATATGCGCGTTTGTGATGCCCAGCGATGTTGCGTGGCTGGCGGAGGAAATGAAAGATTATAATGATGTGAACATCGGCTGTGCGGTTGGATTCCCGACAGGCGCCGAGCCGACGCAGATCAAAGTGGCGCAGACGCGCTATTACCATACGATAAATGGCGACGAGGTTGACCTGGTGCTCAATATTGGGTGGTTGAAATCGGGGATGGAGCGCGAAGTGCTGGACGATGTGAAGGCGGTCGTGGACGCATCGGAGGGCAAGCCTGTCAAAGTGATTTTGGAAGTGACGCGCCTCAACGAAAGCGAGATCAGAAAAGGCTGCGAGCTGGTGGTGCAGGCGGGTGCCGACTATGTAAAGACGGGGACCGGGTTTATGCGCGAGCCCACTACGGTCGAGCATATCCGCATCATGAAGGATACGGTGGGAGACGACATCAAAATAAAAGCGGCAGGCGGCATACGCGACCTGGATACCATGGTCAGCATGATCAATGCCGGGGCGACGCGTTTTGGTATATCGTGGCAATCGGCGGTGCAAATTGTCAATGACGCGGCACAAAAATATCCGGAGGGTATACAGATGGACTGTGCTACCTTTGAAATATGATTTTGTTAAAACATGTTAATCATATATTGTTTTAGTGGCCATAAGGTGTTATAATTGTAAATGTCTGGCGGCGTCCTGCCGCCCCATATTCATTATTGAACATCGGTTGTTTTCAAATAATTAATTAAGGTAGGTATGTAATCATGAAGAGTATTGCAGTAATGAAGCCCAACGAATTAGCGGTTGTCGATATTCCCATGCCTAAGTATGACGATTGTCAGGCGCTTGTAAAAACCCTGGCGAGCGGCATTTGTGGCAGCGACAGAAAAATTATGCATGGCACGTTTAAGAATATTGAGGAATATCCAACATTGCTTGGGCACGAGGCGGTTGCCGAAGTGGTGGAAATTGGGAAAAATGTTGAGAACTTCAAGGTTGGCGATTGGGTTTTGATCCCTTACCATTCCGATGACGAAAGCGGATACCAGAGTGCGTGGGGCGCTTTTTCGGAATATGGCATCGTCAACGACTGGAAAGCAATGGCAAAGCAGGGGCGCGGGCCCGACACGCCGGATTTCCCCGACTTCATTTACACGCAGCGGGTGATTCCCAAGACAATAGACCCCGTGGCGGCAGTGCAGATGATTACGCTCCGCGAGGTGCTGGCGGCGTCCAAGCATTTTGGGTTTGGCACAGGCAAGAGCATCGCGATCTTTGGCGCGGGCCCCGTTGGCCTGACATTCATCAAATTTGCGAAGGTGTTTGGCGTAAGCCCCGTGATCGTAATTGATGTTGTGGATGAAAAGATTGCGGAAGCAAAGGAATTTGGCGCGGATTACGCGATCAACAGCGCGAAAGAAGATGCTGTGGCGGCGGTGCGTAAGATCTGCCCGGATGGCGTCGACATGATGCTGGATGCAGTGGGGATCAACAGCCTGATTCTGACAGGCATGGAGATGATCAAGGACAACGGCAAGATTCTGGTGTATGGTGTCTCGCCGGAGCTGAAGATGGAGCTTGACTGGTCAAAAGCGCCATACAACTGGGGCCTTGAATTCTTCCAGTTCCCAATCAAATACGACGAGGGCGCTGTGCACGAGCAACTGCTGAGTCTGATGCAACTGGGCGTCATCGACCCGATGGATTTTGTGTCCGACGTGTTTGATTTTGCGGATTGGGAGAAGGCGTTTGAGTTGTTTGAAAGCAAGAAGCCAAACAAGAAGATTGTGATTAAATATTAACAAGCAACTGCATCAATAACCGAAGCACATACAAATTGCCCGCCGCGTGGAGTTTTCCGTGTGGCAGGCATAATAAAATGTGACGTCAGTCGCATGAAAAAAACTTTTCATAACGCGAAACATGGTTAAAGTAGTCTTAAGATACAAAAATATGGAGGTTGTACAATGCCTATTGAAACAAAAGTCGCCGGCTTTATGCTGGATTTTATCAGGTACATGGAGGTAAAGGATCCGTCGCTCACCCGGATGGATAAAATCAAAAAGAGCAGGGAGGACACGATCAGGTTCTTCCAGTCTGCACCCGTGGTGATTCCTGAGGAAGGCGTGATTGCGGGAATTACGGAGTTTGACACGTCGATTTTGGGCGGCGAGTTTTCTGACGGGCGCTTTATCTGCATGGGGGACAACTTCCATTTTCCGATGGGTATGGCTTGCCTGAAATATGGGCTGCGAGGCACGGCGCAGGTTGCGAAAAACAATATGGGCGACGGCAAAACAGAGGAAGAGAACCTGAACCTGCAGGCGATACACGATGTGTATGAAGCATTTGCGGAATATGCGGAGCGGTACGTGGAAATGCTGGACAAGCGCATGGGGAATGCGCAAGGTGATGAAAAAACCCGTTTGGCAACGATGCGGGACACGCTGGCCGTATTGGCGAAAAGGCCTGCGGAAACATTCCTTGAGGCGGTGCAGCTTTTCTATTTTGTGTGGCGTATGCGCAGTATCATCTGTACCTCGACAATCGGCAGGCTGGACCAGCATCTGTATTCGTTCTACAAAGCGGATATCGAGGCAGGGAGAATCACCAAGGAGCGTGCAAAAGAGATTATATTTGACCTGTGGAAATGCTTCAACGACTGCGGCACGGGCGATACGATGCTGATGATCATTACGGGCGGCAGTGACCCGGACGGCAACGACGTGACCAATGACCTTTCCGTGATGATGATCGACGTGACGCAGGAGCAGGGGATGAGCGAGCCGCAGCTTTCGGCGCGCACGCACAAAAATTCGCGCCCCGATTTTTTGGAGGCGGTTTACAGGCTGCAACTCAATGGTGGCGGCCAGGGTTCGGTCTATTATGACGAGATGGTGGTGTCCGAGCTGATGAAGGCAGGTATCCCCAAAGAGGATGCGTACAACTATTCGCTGGACGGCTGTTCGGAAATTGTTATTGACAATATTTCGTCGATCATATTTGAGCAGACCAACGCGGTCAAGATATTTGAGACGGCGCTGTACAACGGCGAAAATGTAGATCCGCCCGGAGAAAAGATTTCATGGTACTGGTCCAAGCATACCGCGCAGATGGAGTGGAACGCCACGGTGGAGTTTGGATACAAGAGCGGCGATGTGGAAAATGCCAAAACGTATGAAGAGGTATACGACGCTTTTATGCGCCAATATAAATATCAGCTTGACCTGAAGCTGGATTATCTCAAAAACTATTCGGAACGCCTGAAGGTGGAGGGCGTTACGGCGCCGCTGCAGGGCGGCACAAGGGAGCTTGTCCTCGAGACGGGCAAGGATATGCTGCGCGGCGGTCTCAAATACGAATGCCTGATGCTGTTCTCCGGCTCTATCCCCACGGTGGCGGATGGGCTGGCGGCGCTCAAGAAGGTCGTGTTTGAAGATGAGAAGTACACGATGAAGGAAGTGCTCGCGGCAATGCGGGTCAATTTTGACGGGTACGAGGACATGCGGCAGGCGCTTGTCCATGCGCCCAAATATGGTAACGACGACGATTATGTGGACCTGATCGCGGCGGATATCGCAAACTTCTTCTGCGATTATGTGATGGAGTATAACCGTAAAACCGGTATGCTGATCTGGGTGTCGCTGT
>DHOD01000006.1:4215-4746 GCA_002407725.1 Christensenella sp. UBA5399
GCTGTATAACTTCATGTACATGCAGGAGGCGACCTATACCGGCCCGACGCCTGACGGACGTAAGTTTAAGGATCCGATTGCCGTGCATATGTCGCCAACGACAGGCCGCGCCCTGAAGGGGCCAACCGCGGCGATCAATTCGGCGGGCAAGCTGCCGCTGGGCAGGGGATTTGGCATCAGCCCGGTGTACATATCCATTCCGCGATCCACAGCGCCCAAAAACAGTGAGGGGCTGAAGGTTGTCAAAATGCTGGACGAGGTCGCGGGCAAAAAAGGCTTTAACATGCTCAATTTGACCATTTATGATGTGGATGTGCTGAAGGCAGCGCAGAAGGAGCCGGAAAAATACGGCGATGTTATTGTGCGTGTGTGGGGCTACAGCGCCCGGTTTATAGATCTCTCGCCCGATATGCAGGAGCATGTGATGGCGCGGACGATTGGTCAGTAATACGAAACACTGTATAGAAAAGCCTTCAACCGGCATTTCTATTGCCGCATGCAATGCGACACAAAAATGCCATGTCATTTTTG
>DHOD01000006.1:4908-5134 GCA_002407725.1 Christensenella sp. UBA5399
GTCATTTTTGAAGTGATAGTATAATAAAGGAGATCATGGCGAAAACGGAAGATAAAAAAGGCGTTATATTTGACGTGCAACGGTTTTGTACGCACGATGGCCCGGGCATCCGTACGACAATCTTTATGAAGGGATGCCCGCTGAATTGCCGGTGGTGTCACAACCCCGAGAGCATTGACGGGCGTCCGCAAATCCGGTATTTTGAGGAAAAGTGCATTGGCTGCGG
>DHOD01000006.1:5271-5657 GCA_002407725.1 Christensenella sp. UBA5399
TGAGGAAAAGTGCATTGGCTGCGGACGGTGCGAAGCCGCGTGCAGGCATGGGCTGCACAGCTTCACGGAGGCTGCGCATACGTTGGCGTTTTCGGCGTGCAAAGCTTGCGGCAAGTGTGCCGATGCTTGCCCGGCAGATGCGCTTGTGTTGTGCGGCGAAGAGGTGGATGTGGACGGCGTGATGGCGCATATCCTGCCGGACGTCGATTTTTACGGCGACGAGGGGGGCGTGACGTTTTCGGGCGGCGAGCCGCTGTTGCAGGCGGAATTTTTGCGCGCTGTGCTCAGGGTGTGCAAACGCAGCGGCATTGGGACGGCGGTCGATACATCGGGTTGCGCGGCGTGGACTGCGTTTGAACGGGTGATGGATTATGTGGATGTGTTCC
>DHOD01000006.1:5867-10204 GCA_002407725.1 Christensenella sp. UBA5399
TGCCACGGGAGTTAGCAATAAGCTGATACTTGCTAACCTGGAAAAGCTGGACCGGGCGGGCAAACGGATATGGATCCGTATGCCTGTGGTGGACAAGGTGAACAACGACGACGAGACGATGGCGCGGATTGCGGAATTTGTTTCGCGGCTGGAAAACGTGGAGTATGTCACGCTGATGCCGTTTCACAAGACGGGCAAAAAGAAGTGCGAGACGATCGGAGCGCAATTTTTTGTGGAGAGCGACGCGGAGATTCCGGACGGCGAGGTGGCGCGTTTTCAGCGAGCATTTGAGCAGCGCGGAATGACCTTAAGATAGGGAGCATTTAGCGTTCAAGAACCAAACGATAAATGTTATTGTTTTGTTAAAAATTATTGAATATAAGCCGATTACGTGTTATAATTATGGGGTATTATATAGTATATATAGTAACCAACAGTTAATTATGTGCCGCGTAGTCGGCTTTATGTTTCAAAATGAATGTGCTTTGGGAAAGGAGTAGGCGCTATGCGCCGTACAACAAACTATGAATGAGATGGTGGAAAAAGTAAAGGGCATGAACGACTCTACCGACAGGATCAAAAGACTGAAGGAGAGGTTGATCGCGACCGATCCGATCGTCTGTCCCGAGCGCGCGTTGATTTGGACAGAGGTATATAAAAACAATGAGGACAAGCAGCCCATTATTAAAGCGGCGCTTGCCCTGAAAGAGACGCTTTCCAGGATGACCATCAATATTTTTGATGACGAGCTGATCGTGGGCAACCAGGGCAGCGCGCTTCGGGCCGCCCCCCTGCATCCGCAGACCAACCTGTGGTTTATGGACGAGTTGGATACTTTCCCGGTGCGCGACGGTTCCAAATATATCATCAGCGAGGATACAAAAGAAAAGTTGCGCGAGGCATTGGAATATTGGCGTGGCAAGACCGTGTACGAGAACACGATGGCGATCATGCCGGAAGAGACGAAAGACTACATGGAAAGCCAGATATTCACCTGTAACTATACGCTGACAAAGGGAACAGGCCACTTTATCATAGGCTTTGACACAATACTCAAGAAAGGCTATGAAGGCATCCGTGCCGAGGCGGAGGCTGCGCTTAAGGAACTTGACCTTTCGGGACCCCACGACATGGACAAAATATTGTTCTACGAGGCGATGCTGATCGTGTGCGACGCGGTGGAGATTTTTGCGGACAGGTACGCCGACGAGGCGTGGAAGCAGGCGCAGCAGTGCAAAGACCCGCAGCGCAAGAAAGAACTGGAAAAGCTGTCGCAGGTTTGCCGCAAGGTTCCCAAGTACCCGGCGGAGACATTCTATGAAGCGGTGCAGTGCGTGTTTTTCCTGAATGTCATTTCGCAGATCGAATCGGACGGTACGGGGCTTTCCACCGGTAGGCTGGATTTCTACCTGTATCCTTATTATAAAAAAGATATTGAGGAAGGCAAAATCACAAAGGAATTTGCCGAAGAGCTGCTGGACGCCATGTGGCTGAAATACGGCGAGGTGCTGGAAGTATGGAGCGAAGAGGACAGCCGCTTCTTTGGAGGGTTGCCCGTATCGCAGACCATCACGCTGGGCGGCACGTTTGCGGATGGCCGCGACTCCACCAATGACCTGAGCTATATGATGCTGGAGACAACGGCGCGGATTGCGACGCCGCAGCCTTCGGTGTGTGTGCGCCTGCATAGGGGCACGCCGCGCGAATTCCTGCTGAAGTGTGCCGAAGTTGCGCGCTATGGCCTGGGAATGCCCGCTTTCTATAATGATGAAATTGCGGCTGTTGCATTGCAGGACAGGGGCGTTTCGCTGAAAGATATCCGCGAGCGCTGGGGCGTTGCCGGTTGTGTTGAGATGGGTATACAGGGCAAGATGTGCCACTTTGCGAATTCGGGCTACTTCAGTCTGCTCAAGACGCTGGAGGTGACGCTGCACAATGGGTTTGACCCAAGGACAGGCAAGCAGGTCGGGCCGAAAACAGGCGAATTGAAGGATTTTGCAACTTATGAGGACTTGATGGCCGCGTATGAGACACAATTGAAGCATGCGCTGAAGCACATGATCGGACTGACAAATGTGGTCAACACAATGCACGGCCGCAAGCTGACGCTCCCCTTCATTTGCACGTTTACGGACGATTGCATGGCGCGCGGGCTGGAGGTGCACGACGGCGGCGCGGTATACAACCACGACGGCCCGCAGGGCGTGGGCCTGGCCGATACGGCCGATTCGTTTGCGGCAATCAAAAAGCTGGTTTACGAAGAGGGCGAACTATCGCTGGACAAAATTGTAGAAGCGATGGACGCCGACTTCAAAGGATACGAGGATGTGCGCGCCGAGCTGATCAAGGAAGCGCCCAAGTTTGGCAACAACGACGATTATGTAGATATGATTGCGCGCGAGATACAAGTGATGTATTGTGACGAGGTCAATTCGTACGACAACCCGCGCGGCGGCAAATTTGACGCGGGGATGTACTCTGTATCTGCAAATGTGCCGGTGGGGACATTCATTGGTGCGACGCCCAACGGCCGCAAAGCATGGGCGCCGGTTGCGGAAGCCTGCTCGCCTGCACATGGCTGCGAACTCAGTGGGCCTACGTCGTCGATGCTCTCGCTTGCCAAGCTGGATCACTCTATTGTGGCCAACGGCACGCAGTACAACCAAAAGTACCACCCCAACACGCTGGCTGGCGATAAGGGGCTGGAGAGCCTTGCCGACCTGATCCAGACATACTTTGAGAAGGGCGGGTTCCACATACAGTTTAATGTGGTATCCAAGGAAACACTGCAAAAGGCGCAGAAGAGCCCGGAGAACTACCGGCATGTGGTGGTGCGCGTGGCAGGGTATACGGCGTTCTTCATCGATTTGCCCAAGGCGTCGCAGGACGACGTGATCGACAGGACAGAAATGAGCTTCGGCTGATCGCTGTCTGGTATAAATGAATGCAGGGATCCGGCTCCTAATATTGGGAGCCGGTTTTGCTACATATACATAAATGTGAGGAAACGGTTTGCAAAAAGAAAGAATTGGATTAATCGATAAACTACAAAACTATTGTATCCACGACGGCGAAGGGATCCGTACGCTGGTTTTTTTGAAAGGGTGCGATATGCGGTGCCCGTGGTGCTCTAATCCTGAATCGCTGACAATGGACATTGTGCTTGCGCGTGCGGATTTTAAGTGCGAGGATTGCGGTTATTGTGTGCGCGTGTGCCCCAAGGGTGCAATTGCGGCCGATTATACGCTGAACACAGGACTGTGTGATATGTGTGGCGCATGTGTCAAGGCCTGCCCAAAGAGCGCGTGGAGCTTCTATGGTGTGGAGATGACGCCGGAAGAGGTTGTGGCAGCAGTGGAAAAGGACAGGGCGTTTTATGCCAAATCGGGCGGGGGGGTTACCTTTTCGGGCGGAGAATGCACAATGCAGTCGATGTTCTTGCTGAATACGTTGAAGCTGTGCAAGGAGAAGATGATCAATACGGCTATTGAGACAAACGGCAACGCGCCGGAGCATGTGTATGAGGCGCTGGCGCCGTATGTGGATATGTTTTTGATGGACGTCAAGCATATGGACAGCGCAAAGCATAAAGAATATACCGGCGTTCCCAATGACCGGGTACTGCGTAACATCATGCGTGTTGCGAGCGAACTGAACAAGCCGGTGATGCTGCGCATCCCGCTGATCCCGGGCGTGAACGATGACGATGACAACATGGAACAGACTGCGGCGTTTGCGGCGGAGGTCAAAGAAACGGGAAACCTGCGGATGGTCAACATACTTCCGTATCATTCGCTGGGGGCAAGCAAGTACGGCGTGATGGGGATGGAATATACGCTGGATGAAACCGAGCCGCCCGCGCAGGAAAAAATCGACCATGTGCTGGAAATATTCCGCAGGGCGGATGTGCCGGTGCAACAGGGCGGTTAAATTTGAATAGTAAAATATGTACATTTGTTTTTTGAAGGTATCGGTATTGTTTTATAAATAGAATAAGTAAAACAAAAGACGAGGCACAAGCCGAAAGGGGACGACCATGGCAATGATGACATTGGAAGAATTTTATGAAAAGTTGGATACATATTACGAGGGGGGCGATGTAGAGGGGGCGGAAAACTTCCTGAAGCAGACGGCGCGGCTTATGCAGCCCTGCTGCGGCGGGTTCAACGAACTGCACCTGTCAAGCATCAGTGAACTGGGCGGATTGTATAGGGCGGTCAGCCGCTATGCGGATGCGGTATCTATGTTCCGCGTGGCGGAGGACATGATTTTGCAGCATCTGGGGTCGGAATCGGTGGAGTACGCCACCAATGCCAACAATGTGGCGGGTGCATACC
>DHOD01000006.1:10379-12019 GCA_002407725.1 Christensenella sp. UBA5399
CGCATACCGGCTGATGGGGGATTATGACAATGCGGCAGTTTATTTTAACAAGGCAAAAACCGCGTACGAGCAGACTGTCGGCACGGAGAATTATATGTATTCTTCTATGCTCAATAATATTGCACTGCTGAAAAACGACACGGGCGATGTGGAAGGCGCAATCGAATATACGGAGAGGGCGTTGGCCGCTGTTGAAAACATGGAAGGGGCGGACGAGGAAGTGGCGACCTCGTATGTAAACCTTGCAGCGCTGTACAAAAAGGCGGGGCAGGACGGCAAAGCGCACGAATCGATTGACAAGGCGCTGGAACTGTTTGCGAAAATTCCGGGGAGCTCGCATTATCCCGCGGCGCTCAACGGAAAGGCGTCCATCTGTTTTATGGATGGCGATTACACGAAGGCGGCAGAGCTTTACCGCGAGGCTCTTGAAAAGGTGAAAGCGTTGTTTGGCGAGAACATCGAGTTCGCGATTGCCAACGAAAACCTTGCAAAAGCGCTTATGCGGACGGGCGATGCGGAGGGTGCAAAGCAGCACATGAAGCAAGCGGAGGAAACCTATACCAAAATATACGGCGCGGGGCACGAGAAAAGCGATGCGATCAAAGAAGAACTGAAAGCGCTTGAAAATACGGAGTGTAAGCTGTGAAAGGGCTGGAGCTGGCGCGGAAATATTACGAAGCATACGGCGCGCCGATGATCGCGGCGCAGTTTGGCGAATACGCGGACAGGATTGCGTGTGGGCTGGCGGGCGAAGGGTCGGAATGTTTTGGGTTTGACGACGAATATTCGCAGGATCACGATTTTGGGCCGTCGTTCTGCATGTGGCTGACGGATGAAGACATGCAACAGATTGGCGGCAAGTTACAACCGGCCTACGACAGCATGCCGAAGAGTTTCAGGGGATTTGCCCCACGGGAAGAGAGCGAGGGCGGTGCTGGCCGTGTGGGTGCGCAACCGACGTCACTTTTTTACAGGAAGTTTACAGGCCTTGCCGACGTGCCGAAGACGCTAGCGGAGTGGCGGCGCATACCGGAGCAGTTTTTGGCGGCGGCGACCAACGGCGAAGTGTTTGCGGATCCGTTGGGCAATTTCACACGCATACGCGAGGGCTTGCTGGGATTTTATCCGGAGGATATCCGGTTAAAAAAAATTACGGCGCGCGCGGCGACGATGGGACAGGCAGGCCAGTATAACTATATGCGTTGCGTCAGGCGGGGCGAGTATGTTGCGGCGCATTGCGCGCTGGCAGAGTTTATCCGCGCGGCATGCTCCATTACATATTTGCTACACAAAAAGTATACGCCGTTCTATAAATGGGCGCACCGCGGACTGCGCGACCTTGACCCGGAGATGTATGGCATGCTGGCGGGGTTGTGCGGTGAGACGGTGGAGTATGATAAAAATGAGAAAACAATTGAGGACATATGCCTGTATGTGATCATCAAGCTGAAGGAACAGCAATTGTCGGAATGTCAGGACAATTTTATGCTGGAGCATTGCGGGCACATCATGCAAAAGGTGTGCGACCCGGATATACGGGCGATGCACATTATGTCTGAATAATGCCAACAAGCGTGATGCGGCCCGTGCCATCGGCACGGGTTAAAAACATTTACGTTTTTAATGGTGAATAGTATAAG
>DHOD01000002.1:0-6918 GCA_002407725.1 Christensenella sp. UBA5399
TTACATCGTTGGTTGTGGAGCACGCGGGCAGGCATTGCCGGGCGCTGGACGCGGGTTGTGGCGAGGGATTCTTTGCGCGGCGCTTGCAGGATGCGTTGGGGGATGCGTGCCATGTGCTGGCGGTCGATATAGAAAAAGAAGCGGTGCGTATGGCCGCCGGTGGCAAAAAAGATATTTGCTGGATGGTGGGGGACCTTGCAAACCTGCCTGTCGGGGACTGCTCACAGGATATACTGCTAAACATCCTCTCGCCTGCCAATTATGCGGAATTCAGGCGGGTACTGAAACCCGGGGGCATATTGCTGAAGGTGGTTCCCGGAAGCGCATACCTGCAGGAAGTCCGGGCGGCAATAGCGGAGGAGGCCTCCAAAACGGCCCCTTCCGGCACAGAAGTAACGAAGCATTTTGAAGAGAATATGCAATTGATAGAGAAAGTGCACATTGCGGAAACGAAAGTGGTCACACAGGCGCAGGCAGCGCTGTTTTTTGGAATGACGCCACTGTCGCGCAATGCCGATATAGATCAAGCGAATATTGCATCGATAAAAGCCATCACAATAGACCTGGATATTCTGGTAGGGAGGAAATAACCATGGGAAAACTGACGGAGTTGCCCAATATAGGTGCTGAAATGGAACGGCAATTACATGCCGTGGGGATTGAAACAGCCCAGCAGCTTGCGGAAGCGGGCAGCAGGGAAGTGTGGCTCAGGATACGCGCGATCGATGATTCGGCATGCTACAACCGGCTTTGCGGGCTGGAGGGCGCGGTGCGCGGCATACGGTGGCACAACCTGCCGGATGAGGTTAAACAGGATTTAAAGACATTTTACACACAACATAAATAAGAATGCTTATATGATTCCGCGATAAAAAATATTATATATTTTTTATATGTGCCATATGCGCGCGCAAGCCGCTCAATACGGTCCGCGCCAAAAATGGCTTGCCATTTTCATCCGCATACTATGCGGGATAGAAAACCGATCTTTATTGGGTTTTTATTACTGATCCGCATTATTCTACGCCGGATAATATGGCTTCGATAAACTGGCGGGCGACGCGTGGCGAGCGTCCGCCTTTTTGTATGGCGTAGCTTTCCGCACGCATGTGAAGGTCGCGCATCTGCGCTGTGGGAAGTTGCATTCTGGCGGCAATGTGGTCGACAACGCCGAGGTATGTGTCGCGGGACGGAACGACAAATGGGACCGTAAGCCCAAACCGGTCGCTCAATGAGACGGTTTGCTGGATTGTCTCGTTGATATGCACGTCGTCGCCCTCGCGGTCGGAGAAGCTCTCCTTCACAAGGTGGCGGCGGTTGCTGGTCACGTATACTGCGATATTCGATGGGCGCTGGAACACAGAACCTTCCAGTATCGCCTTGAGTGCAATGTAATCGTCGCCGTCGTGGGTGAATGAAAGGTCGTCAATAAAAAATATGAACTTGAGCGGGTTGCCTGCAAGAGCCCTGATCACTGCGGGGATGCTGGACAGTTGATCTTTTCTAAATTCTACAAGCCGCAGCCCCTGGGAACCAAATTCGTTGGCGATCGCCTTGATTGTGGAGGATTTGCCTGTGCCACTGTCACCATACAGCAGCACGTTGGAAAAAGCGCCGCCACGCAAAAATGACAATGTGCTTTCCAAAACCTGGTTGCGTTCATATTCATATCCCGAAAGGTCGGCCAGGGAAATGCCGTCGGGGGTTGCTATGGGAATCAGATTGCCGGCATCTGCGGCAAACATATGGTATTGTGCAAAGACGCCGTAGCCGCCGGCAGGTGCGTTGGCCGCAAATGCGGAATATTCGCTGCGGATATCGAGCGGGGAATTCTCCCAATCGGGCAGAAATCCGGGGTAATCGATCTCATCTTTAAAATGTTTGCTGGTGATGGCGGCAACCTCGGCCAACAGGGAAAGCTCTGCCCCCGCGCATGCCTGCATAGAGGGCGGGACAGGCTCGCCGTTGGCTTTCCTTTTGATATAGGGGTTTACATCGCCCTTGGCGAAATCCAGTACGTAGAGCGAAAGATCGCCTCCGTGCTGGTAAAGCGCGGAAGCAAACTGCGCGTAAGCCTTGACCTGCGTGTGGGTGTCGTGCGTCGCGATCGTCTCGACCAACTGCAACAGGCTACTCAGCACCGTATCCTTATATATGCCGGAGAATATGGAGAATGTACGTAAGGTGTTGGCAAGTTCCCTGATTTCTTTCATGGGGCCCCTTTCATCAAATCAAATCTTCCAGTTCCTTGGAAAGCCGCTCAAATTGCTCGGAAAGCGCCGCAATTTCTTCATTCAGGTCGTCGGACATGCCTGCCTGAGAGGAAAGCTCCATCAATGTGCGGTACCGCGCCTTCAGTTGCTCGAGCTGCTCCAGCTTTTGGTTGAGCGTATCCGTGCGCCGGGGGAAAATATACGCCTGCGCACGCTCGTTCATCTCCTTAAACATGCGGACGGCGTCTGCAAAATCCCATTTGTACCTGAGAAATTCATCGTTTTTATAAGAGATGCTGAAATAGCCGTTTTCCGGGTTGTGGAAGGATACATAGGGGAAGTATTCCCAGCGCATCTGGTCCAGCGAATCGTTGATCAGTTCCTTCTTCGCTTCTATATGCCCGGCCTCCATGTTGAGCTGTGCAATAAACAAAGAGATCCACGTAAGCTCCATATCAGGAATTTCGTCGGGGTTTTTGTATATGAAAATATTGGAGACCAGCTTTTTGACACCGCAATCGGTGCATTCGGTGACATCCCATATATGGACGGCGTACGCGGAAACATATATGTGGCCTTCCGGCGCGCTGTCCGACTGATGCCACTGCGCCAGGCGCCCGGCAATTTCTTCTTCGCTAGCTTTCCAGTTGTGTTCGTGGTTGTCTTGCATTTCCATAGCATCCGCCTTCATAACAGAAAATATTCCACCCGTAAAAACATTATACCTATTTTGTTGCGTTAAATCAAAAAAATCTGTTGAAAGGGAAGACGGTATATATTATACTAGTTCCATTTAAAAAATGTTATACGTTTTTTATAGCGCATAGCGCGTTTGGAACTGCATGAGACGCGCCGCGTAGCGGCACGGTGCGTTTAGCACCGTTTTCCAAATTAACGCTTTTAATTTGGAATTAGTATTAGGATGATATAAAATATGTGGGGCGCAGTATGGAATATTTACCGGCAAAAAGCATTGTGACACGCACCAAAAACACATCGTGGTTTGGCGCGGATTATAACATGAACATATACCGCGGATGCAGCCACAGGTGTATTTATTGCGACAGCCGCAGCGAATGTTATCGTGTGGATGATTTTGAGCGTGTATATGCCAAGAAGGACGCGCTCGCAATCATTGGCAGGGAGCTTGCGTCCAAACGCAAAAAGGGCGTTGTGGCAACGGGCGCGATGTCGGACCCGTATAACCCGCAGGAGGAAAAGTACCGGCTGACACGCGGCGCGTTAAAGCTGCTTGCAAGCAACTGGTTCGGCGTGGGGATTGCTACCAAAAGCGCTTTGGTTGTGCGGGATGCGGACGTGCTCAATGCCATTGCCGACCATGCGCCGGTGATTGTTAAAATGACGGTCACGACGTGTGACGATATGCTGGCGGAAAAGATTGAGCCATATGCGCCGTTGCCATCCGCACGCCTGAAAGGGATAGAGGTGCTTGCAAAGGAAGGGATATTCACCGGCGCGTTGATGATGCCGGTGCTGCCGTTTATTGAGGACAATGCCCGCAATATTGTGCGGGTTGTGGAGGCTGCGGCAGGCAGCGGCGCGCGGTTTGTATTTGCCGGCATGGGAGTGACGCTTCGGGACAGGCAGCGCGATTGGTTTTATGCCAGGCTGGACGAGAGTTTTCCTGGAATAAGCAGGAATTATAAGCAACGGTTTGGTGACGGCTATCAGTGCGGTGTGCGGGACTATAGAAAGTTGCAGGATGCATTTATATCTGCATGCCAAAAACAGGGATTGTTATACAAAATGGAAGATATCATTTTGGCGTACAAATCGAAATATGAACAAACGCAGTTGAAATTCCTTTAAGATCGGCGCTGCTCCGGGTTATAAGTAACATAAAAGTAAAATAATGGTTATAAAAGCGAATAAAGGTGTATAAAACTAATATTTGGCTATTCACCAGATAAAAAGTATGGTAATATAATATGCAATAGGGGGGTATATTGCTGAACATCAGGGGGAACAAGACTCTATGATTATGTTGAAGAGCATAAAGCGAGATACCGTCATGCAGACCATTGGCGTAAATGGCGAAGATGTTTTTCGCGCCACTTTTTATGAATTTATTGGTGACGAAACCTTCTATGTGAAAAGCAAGGAATTGCATAGTGTGGCCCGTCCGGGGATGCAGTACCGCCTGAGTTTTGTGAACAAGGAAAACGAGAGCATCTGTTCGTTTATGGGGGAAGTGGAGTGCACATTGATCCGCAGCAGTGCGTTTCTGACACTGCTGAAGAAGCTGACGGATATCGAGGAGACTGCACAGCGGCGGTTTCAGCGTGAGGAGATGTTCATACAGGTGTCCGTATACCATCTTTCGGAAAATGCGTTTCATACCAATGCTTTTGACTGCAATATAAACCAGCTTGTACAAAAAACAATGTCTTTCGATGTCAGCGCGGGTGGCATGTGCATTGTATGCAACGGGAAAATTGAAAAGGAAGGCGAGCCATATTACCTGCTGGAGTTTTCCGTGAACAATGAGCAGTTTGTGATTCCGGCCCGCATTGTGCGGGAGGGGAACGCGCCCCAGATGGTCAACTACCGGTACGATTACGGATTCGAGTTCCAATATGACCATTTGCCGGGGGAGGAAACGCGGCTCCTGGGGGCATTATTGAATTCGAAAATGGCGTTACTGGGCCGAAGGTGATTTGACAACCAGCAGCTGTTAGTAAAAATGACGGATATATAAAAATCCCTGTTTGAAATCAAACAGGGATTTTGTGCATCTATAGGGTTGTAATGATATTATACTATTCACCAATTAAAACACCTTGTGTTTTAATTCTGCGCAGATGCGCAGAGTTCATAATACTTTTGGCATTATGAACTGGTTAAGCCGTTCAATACTTCACTTCAAAAATGACATGTCATTTTTGTGCCGCATTTTTTGCGGCGATAGAAAAACCGTTCTTAGGTTTTTCTATCAGTGTTTAGTATTAATACCTGCGGTTCCGCAAAACCAATACAACAATGATGATAGCGGCAACCGCGACGATCGCAACGATAATGATGATCATGATGTTGGAATCAATGCCGCTGCTTTCGGCCGGGGGGGTGGGCTCCGGTTCAGTGGTAGGCTCTGCCGTGGGTTCCACTGTGGGCGCTTCCGTTGGTTCCGGCTCTTCCGTAGGATCGGGCTCCGGTTCGGCGGTAGGTTCTGCCGTGGGATCCGCATGCTTGGCGGGGGAGCCTACATCATGCTCCGATACGTCAAGCAGCTTCAGACCGCCCTCGTCCTCTAACTGCAGGTTCAGGTATAATGTGCCGACGCCTGTATGGATGTCGATCACGCCATCCCCATCCACATCCTTGAGGCCTGTCATCGCACCGGTTTCAACAAAAACATCCACATCGCCGAGCATTTGGCTGTCATCGCCGTAGACCTCTATCACATGATGGCCCTCGGAGATGCCCGGGAGTGTATAATAGCCGTCGCTGTCTGTCGCGCCCGATACGCTTCCGCCACTGTCGGTATTTTTGGAAACGACAGTGGCATGTTCTACCGGCAGGCTTTGCTCATCGATCACATATCCTTCCACATGAGGATTGGTGGCTGCGGTGGGCGCGGCGGTCGGATTGGCCGAAGATGACCCGCTGGGCTGTGTGGAAGCGGAGGCGCTCGGCTTGGGCGTGGGCAGCTTGCCCGGGGTAAGTGGATTGTCGGATGCGTCACCCGGATGGCAGAGCGTATTGGAGCCGCCGTTGGGGTCGACAATCAGATATACATAAATGGTAGCGTCTTCTGTGGAATAGTTCAGCTGATATTCTCCGTTGCCCTGCGCGGGGCCAACACTTGTTTTATCCGCCTTCTGATAGGAGAGGTTGCATATGCCGACCTGTTTCTTGTCCGGCGTAAACACCTTGAATGTGTCAACACCGGTTGCGTTTACCGCGGGGAATGATGCGACGCCGTTGGAATTGGCAACGGATTGGGTGTTGTTGTCTATGGTTACAATATAACCCGGTAAGGCGTTGCTGTTTGAGTCGATCAGGTATAATTTTAGATTAAGCAATGGATCGGCCGCGTTAGCGACGCCGCCAAAAGAGGCAACCAACAATATGGTTATGACCAGAAATACCAACAATCTTTTCTTCATACTAATAAGCTCCTTTATATATGTATATTATGTAAGTATAGAAATTTATAAAAAGATCATACCATTAATTATAACCATACTTTTATAAAAAATACCAGAAATTTGTAGTATTTGCTTGATTTCGAAAGAATATGGACATTGGACGGGGAAAACAACAGGTAAAAACATCCGCCCGCAAAATTATCACGGGGGAAAGGTTCAGAACTGTGAAGGTAAAAAAAGCATGATGTTTAATGAATTATTCTGTAGAAAAATGGTTGTAAACCGGTCATTATGAAATGTCGTTTCAATTCAAAAAGCACAAATGCAAAATGAACGAAAAAATTGGAATTTAATTAAATAAAACCAGTTGACAAAGGGATAGGTGGTTGGTATACTAATAAGGCCGCTTCAGAGCGGGCGAACATTGAAAAAGCAATACAGTACCAAAAAAACGCCAGTTTTCTGTGAAAACTGAAACGAACAAGAAAAGCTTGAAAGCGGAGCCTGATCAATTGATTAGTTAAAGACGTCCGAAAGGATGTTAAAATTTTAATTAAGAGTTTGATCCTGGCTCAGGACGAGCGCTGGCGGCGTGC
>DHOD01000002.1:7091-7334 GCA_002407725.1 Christensenella sp. UBA5399
ACGCTGGCGGCGTGCTTAACACATGCAAGTCGAACGAAGATGCTCTTTGTGAAACCTTCGGGTGGAACTGTGAGTAGACTGAGTGGCGGACGGGTGAGTAACGCGTGAGCAATCTGCCCTACAATGGGGGACAACAGTTGGAAACGACTGCTAATACCGCATGAGACCACGATCTCGCATGGGATTGAGGTAAAAGGATTTATTCGATGTAGGATGAGCTCGCGTCCCATTAGGTAGTTGGTG
>DHOD01000058.1 GCA_002407725.1 Christensenella sp. UBA5399
AGCCCAGCATCAATAGTCAGCGTCCCGCCGGATATAGATGCGCCCGCCGTGTTTTCACCCGGAAGGGCGCTCATTGCCTGGGTAGGTGTGGGCGCGCCCGTGACCGTGTAGCTTTTGGTGGCCGCTGCGTACCCTTCCACCAGGTTGATAGTATCGGTGGTTGCCGTCGCCCCGCCGCTTATCGCCGGGGCCTGCGCCGCCGCCACATTCACCGTGACCGCCATGTTGGCTGTCCCCACGCTGTTGGTTGCGGCAAAATTAGCGGAATATGTGCCCGGCGCAAGCCCAGTATCAATAGTCAGTGTCCCGCCAGATATAGACGCGCCCGCCGTATTGCTATTAGTATCCATCGTCGTGGTGGGCGTGGGGTAGCCGGTTATCGTGTAATCTTTTCTGTACGTGGTATACCCTTCCGTCAGGTTGATTGTGTCCATCGTTCCATCATCGAACACCGGAGCCCGTGCCACCGTCATGCTGAACATTTTGGGTATGCTGCGCAGGCTGCCGCTTGCAGCCTGTATGGAAAAGCTGTATGTGCCCGTCATGGTGGGTGTGCCGGCCAGTGTTCCATTCACACTCAATGAAAGTCCCGCCGCAGGCTGCCACCTGTGACTGTAAAAGTATACGGCGCCGTGCCACCACTTGCGGTAAACGTCTGCCAATATGCCACATTGTACACTGCGTCTGCAATGACGTCGGGCGAAACCACGGGGACCGGCTGTACGATGGCAGGCGGGACGGGCAAATCACCGAGTTCCGGTGTTGTCGTCGACGTTTTTGACATGGTACCGGAGAGAGCGATATCATTGGATGTGCCGTCCGTGCTGCCCGTTATGTTGATGGTCACATAAGAGCCGTCTGTCGTCACCGTAATGTCAACATAGCCGCCTTCCCCAATGCCGTGCGCATCCATCTTGGCGGGCGAAGATAGATCGGCACGGAATGCGGCTTTTCCTTGCCCATCCACTGCGGCGAGGTTGCCTCCGCCGTAGACGGAAATCGCATGTTCCGCACCATTGGCCCACCCCTTTTCGCTGGCAAACAGGGAGACCGCGTTGATAGAGGGTGTTCCGTTTATGTCACCGATTCCCAAATACACATTACCCGTTACACTTGTGCCAGCCAGTGATCCGGCAAGCGAACCATCGTACCGCCCTGCCAACGAAGGTTGTATAGCCGGTGGGGTGGGCAGTTCGCCAATGCCCGGTGTTGTATCCGTTGTTTTTTGCCCGGTGCCAGTAAGACGAACATCCGCCCCACCTTCGCCAAGGTTGCCATTTATGTTGAGGTTCAAATTATTCCTGTTTATGCCCCCGCTAACATTTATATTGCCGTTTGGCAACAGATTTGTTCCGTTCAGCCCTGCTACCGAACCTCTATTGGACTTAAAGCTAAAACCTCCATCCGCATTCAATGTGGCAACGTCGCCGCCGCCATAGATGGAAAGCGCCTGTGTCGGGCCTACCGCGAGCGCATGAACTGCGTTTGCAGAGAGCGTCTGTACCGTGTTGTCGCCCCATCCGTTTTCGCTGACATACAGGGATATGGCATTGACGGAGAGCGTTCCATTTGTGTCCTTGATCCCCAAATACGCCATGCCCGTTACGCTTGTGCCGTCGACCGTTCCACTGAGAGAGACCGCATACCCGCCCGCAAGCGAATCCTGCACCGGCACTGTGACCGTTGCGCTGACCGATCCATTTTCGCCGTCCACACTGATCCCTTCTGCGACAGTAAACGTTTTTGTTGACGCGGCTGCCAGCGCCGCCCCGCCCGGCACGACCGCACCCAATGCGACCACAAGGCTGAGCAGGACAACAAACAACTTTTTGGGCAGTGCCTTTTTCTTATACGCCAAAACGCCGGCCGCTACGGCTGCTGCAGCCGCCATTAAAATAATCCATGGGGCAAGCGGTGTATCGTCGGCTGTTTTTGGCGATTTGGCGGATGTGGCCGCCGCGGTTGCAGTGGCGGTCACCGTATATTCTTTTGTTTCACCTGCTGCAAGCGTCCCCACGTCGATATGACCAGCGCCCGATTGCAGGCTCAACCTGCCCGGCAGCGTCAAATCGATTTTCACGCCTGATACGCTGTGGCTGTTTGTATTGGTCACACGTATATTGATCGTTGCGGTCTCCCCCGTGGTATAGCTCTTTTTATCGGTTGTGAGTGTAACAGAAACACCTTCCTGTTCCCCGGTGGCCGCAAATGCTGTCGTGGCCCCCAGCACCAGCGTCACCATCACTACAAGTAAAATCACGAATGTCTTTCCCGCTCTCTTCATATCAACCTCATTCTCCTTTTTATCATATATCTATCTAGCCTCCTTATACCACAAAAAGACGCCCCTGTCGTGTCGGTATTTCTACCCACAAGGGGGCGCAAACATCGCTGTTAAGGCATTGTCTATAATTTTTTTACTCTTGGTCGTTGGGCTGCTCCAACCCGAAGAGTTTATATAACCCGGCGATATTACCGGTATCTGTCTTTTTGAAAATCCGTTCGCAGTAGGTATTCACAGTGCTTATGCTGATGCCTGTGATATGGGCGGCTTCCTTGCGGGTCTTGCCGTCCAGCAGCAACCACAGCACATCCGTTTCTCGTGCAGACAGCTTGAAATCGGCAGGGGTGGCATGGGGCGGCATACCATTACGCTTTTCCAGCAGCGCGTTGTACCGCTCTTCCGCCTCGATGACCAGCCGTTGCCCTTCCAGCATCTTTGTCTCTGTTTCCGCATAATCTATGGCAATAACAAGCCCATAACAAAACACAAAGAACAGCATGGCAATGGGCGTAGTGAACTGCTGCCCGGCAATGCTGCCAATAAAGCGGATGTTGTTTTGGTACAATACATCGTTCAGGCCAAACAGACAGACCAAGGCCGTGCCGATAAACGCCAGCAGGTTTTGCAGCTTTTTCTCCCTGAGCTGCATGGCCAGCCGGACAAGCGTATATGCCGCCATCAGCATAGACACAATATCGAATACGACGATTAGATTTGAGTAGATTGCGGGCGGCAGGATAAGTGTAAGCAGTATGAATGCACCCGCCAGAATATAATATACCCGCGTGATGTGTTTCTGATACAGGCGCGGGAACAGCAGATCCAGAAACAACACCAGCATGGCAAACGTTAAAAAGTGCACGATGTATTCCGCCCCGATGGCTACATACCAGTTATATTCGGGAAAGAACAGCGGGATGATATTGTTGGACATGAGCGCCAACAGCAGGCAGCACAGTGCAAATACCAGCACGGGCTTGCGGCTGCGGTTCAGGATAAACAACCCAAGATAATACAGAAACGCCATCACAAGGCCGCCTGTTATAAGGAACGTCATGATCAGATTGTAATTTTCATAGGAATTGATGTTTTGCGCGGTTCCGATGCGCAAGTCGGGCGAATACGCACCCTCCCGATGTACCCAGTTCGCCGCCTGTGCCACAATGACCGTAGTATCTGTTTCCGGGATGAAAAAGTACGTGCGCTCCGCTGTGCGCGGCACGGCCGTTGCTTTGGAATCTGTGGGATTGCCCACCGTATCAATCAGTTCGCCGTTGATATAAATACGCATGGAATAATCCGTGCTTTTCATATGCAAGCCATATGTTTCTCCGGCGGGCAGATCGAGCTCCAGTCTGTGCGTCGCATAGTTGATCTTGCGGTAATCGTCAAACCTAAGCTGTTGCGGGGCTTCGGTCACCGCGCCGCTTTCAAAGTCCTCTGGTGTGTACAGTTTTTCCGGGTAGCTGTCCCAGTAATTACGATAACGATATATGGTATCATCCAGGTCCATATCCAGAAGGTCGGCACCGCCGTGTCCGTCTCCCAGCCATACCTCGGTTGGACGCGGCACAGCAAGAAACACCAGCCACACGGCAAGCACGAATATAAGGAATATGATGATTGTGACAAGGTTTGTTTTTGTCCGCATAAGCTTTACCCCAACCCTGACCCTTTTCTATGTCGATCACATCGCTCGAATGCTTTTATACGTTGGTTTTCCTCATTCTATTGATCCTGATATGTGGAATCCCAGAAGGCTTTTGCTGAACAGGCCCGGCCTTCAGCTACAGCAGCAACAGTATAACCACGGTCGTGATCCCCGTGATAGAGATTGCCAGCCCGGACATCGCGCCCTCCGTCTCGCCGATTTCCAATGCTTTTGACGTGCCCAGCACATGCGAGGAAGCGCCGATCGCCAGTCCCAGCCCCACAGGGTTTGTCACACGGAACCACTTGGCCATGTACGGCGCGAATATTGCGCCAAAAATGCCTGTAATAATGATGCAGAGCACAGTCACGGACGGGATCCCGCCAATCGATTCCGAAACTGCCAGCCCAAACGGCGTCGTGATCGATTTTGGCAATAGCGACTTTGTCAACATATCGTCCAGCCCAAACAGCCTGCACAGCCCCCACACGCACACAATGCAGACCACTGCGCCCACAACGCACCCTACAACAACGGGCAGCCAGTATTTTTTCAGCAATGCGCGCTTATGGTAAATGGGGATTGCCAGGCATACCGTCGCCGGAATCAGGAAAATGGCCAACACGTCGGCGCCCGACGCATAAGCGGCGTAATCAATGGGGAAAATCAACAGTATCCCAATAATCATCGCTGCCGCAAGGATCAGCGGGTTCAATACGGATATCTTGAGCTTATGGTTGAGCCAGCTCCCCAGCACATAAGCGCCCACCGTAAGGGCAAGGCCAAAGAACGGTGAATACAACAGCTCCATCATCCATCCCTCCGCTTTGCGCCCTGTTGCAGCCACATGACCGCCTTCACGGTGTACGCCGTCGCGGCAAATGTGATGACCGTCGTGATCACGCAAATCGCAATGACGATCACAATTTTATCGCCCACCACATCCAGCACCGTAATAAACGAGACCGTGGCAGGCAGCAAAAAAAGCTGCATCCTGTCCAGAAAAAAACCACCCGTCTGCTCCAGCGGGCTGCTGCCCAGTTGGCCGCTGAAAAGCAGCGCCAGCAACAGCAGCATTCCTATAATGCTCCCCGGCAAAGGAAAAGGCAGCGCAAACGATACCGCTTCCCCCGCAAAACACAGCACAAATAAAATCGTCAGTTCTTTTAATATCTTCATTGTTCCCCTATAAATCAAGCGCCGCAACCTTGCGCGCAATCCCCAGTTCCTCGTTTGCCGGAATGACAAACACTTTCAGCGGCGAATTGTCCGTTGTCAGCACACTGACCTTACCGCGCACGGCGTCACCCGTTCCGCGCTCCAACCCAAGAAACGCGAAATGCGACAACACCCGCTCCCGCACAGTCTTGCTGTTCTCGCCGATGCCCCCCGTAAACGCAATGGCGTCAAGGCCGCCCATAATTGCGGCGTACCCGCCTATATAACGTACAATCTCCCTGCAGTAGATGTCGATCGCAAGCTGCGCCCGTTCGTTTGTCTCCGCCGCTTTCTCCACGTCGCGCAGGTCGCTGCTCACGCCGGAGATGCCAAGGATGCCGCCTTTTTTCTGCAATCCCTGCTCCACCTCTTCCATCGTCATACCTTCCGCCTTCATCAGGTAGAAAATGAAGTATGGGTCGATATCCCCCGCACGGCTCATCTGTGGCAGGCCCACCTGCAGCGAGAAGCCAAAGCTGGTGTCCACGCTTTTGCCGTCCTCAATCGCCGTGATAGACCCGCTGCCGCCCAGGTGACAGGAAACCGCCCTGTATTTCTTGCCCAGCCTCTCTGTCAGGCAATCCGCCACATAGGAATGCGACGCGCCGTGGTACCCGTAACGCCGCAGGCCATATTTTTCATACCATTCATACGGCGTAGAGTAGATATACGCCTCCTTCGGCATTGTCTGGTGAAACGCCGTCTCGAACACACCCACCATAGGCGTCTTTGGCATAATCTTCTGGAAGGTGCGGATCGCCTGCAAATAAAACGTATTGTGCGCGGGCGCCACCACCATATAGTCCTCCATCCCCTGCAGCACGGCGTCGTCGATCACGTGTACGCCGTAATGGCCTTTGGAGAGCACCGTTTTGTACCCCACCGCGTCAATACCGGCAATATCCGCAATGGCGCCCGTTTCCGGGCCTGTTAAAAGCGCCAGGAACGCATTAATCCCCGCCTCGTAATCGGCAATCACCTTGCGCTCTTCCGAAACAGTCCGGCCGTTTTTCATGTTTTCATAGCGAAACAGGCCGCCGCCCGGGTCGCCGATCCGCTCGATACGGCATTCCGCCATAACGGTTTCCGCAGGCATATTGTACAGCTTGAATTTGAGGGAAGTGCTCCCCGCGTTGCATACCAGAACGTTCATAACAGGCTCCTCGCTTTGCTTTACTTTTCTGAATATTATAACACAATGCATAAAAAAAGGGGCGCTGATGCCTTGTCAGCGTCCTCGATTTTCTACATTATATCGCTGTATGAATCCCTACCCTGTCGAATGCTGTATCGCCTGTTCAAATTTTTCAATATAGCAGTTGATACTTTCGTCTGCAGGGCAACTGCGAAAAGCGGGATAAATCAAAGGAACATAGGCGTCGCAAACCGTGTTGTTTTCGATATATTCCTGATCCAAAAACGAGAAATCTATTTTTTGATTCTCGAGGTCATACTCCATCTTGTGACGCGAAAGAAAAAAGTAATCCAATGGGATGTTAAATTTCATACGGGCATACATTGCCGCCCAGTCAAAATCGTATTGTGCCGGGTCCTGATGGTGGTAGATACAGAGGATCCCCGAATCCACTTCCAGCGCATTCGATATAATGTACGGTATTTCTGCAAAATAGTTGTCTTCGCAAGGCGCCAGCGGCGTTATGCCACCCGGTATACCAACCACAATCACATCCGGCTTTTGCGCTTCACACATTTTGGCAAGGTAATGATTGAACCGGATCACTTTATCATGCAGCTCCACATCTTTGCAGAAAATGAAATCAGGATACAGCGACATGCCAAACAACACGCCGAGCTCGCTCGAGCTTATGCAAAGGCTGTTGTACCCCCGGCTGTCAAGCGCTCTTTTCAGCAGCAGCTGACACTCAAATTTATCGCAGTGCTCACCAACGCCCAACACGGCAATCACCGGCGCCGGAATCTCTATAATATGCGGCACTGCATGGCCTGTATTGCTTTGCGGGTTTCCAGTGATTTCTATATCTTTTGTGGCAACCCCGGCGTCCGCCATCTTTGAGAACAACGATTTGCCCATCGTCACCCGCTTCCGCTTTTGCTGCGCAATGCCAAGGCAGCGGCTGTATTGTTCCAACGGCACATCATTCGGGCATCTTTCCAGCAACAAAACTTTTTCGCAATTATCCAAAAAACGCTCCATATTTGTGGTTGCGACCACATTTTCCATTGCTGCAAACTCTCGGGGTATCTCGCCATTCTCACCTGCGCCGCGCACATAAACAGATGTGACCTGATGGCCTTCCAGCAAATTCCCATAACGCAGCACTGTTTCCGCTTCATTTGCAAAAGGGAATATACCTATTCTCATACGCTCACCTTTATCGTTGCGCCTACTTCAGCAAAACACCATGCTTTTTAAGGAAAGCGCCCAGTGTCTCATGGCCTACCGAGCTTCTCGCGCCTATATCGCCCGCGGCAAGCAATCCGCAGGCATTTGCAATTTTTCCGCACTCTTCCAGCGTATGGCCTTTCAGGTAGCTGTAAATCAGCCCCCCTTGAAACGCGTCCCCACACCCTGTCGTATCCACAATGTTTTCTGCCTGGAATGCGGGAATAAACATCGATTCTACCGTTCCGCCTAGCTTATGGACAATATAACATCCGCGGGCGCCTACCGTAAGGATCAGCACTTTCGGATTCAATTTTCCATAGATATCCAGCGTCGCAGCTCCCAGGTCCTTTTCGTCGGTCAGGTCGGCGACTGCGTCACTGCAAATCTTCAACAAGTCTATCTGTCCTGCTGTCTTGACAAGCAGTTCGGGCGTCGTATAACCGTATTCGTACAGAAACCGTGGCGCAATGTCCATGTCCATAGACGTTACAACCCCGGCCGCGCGGCAGTTTTTCGCCACCGCATACAACGGGTCTATCGGCATTTGAAGCGTTTCCATATGGACCGCTTTCGCGCGCAAATAGTATTCTTTCTGCGCCTCCAGCTCATCGTGTGTCAGGTCGCCGCCCTCCATTGGGTGGATCACATGGCACCTCTCCCCGTCCTGCGATTTCACCATCACCCATGCCAGCGCCATCCGGCCACCCGGCACTTGGATACAGTGTGAAGGATCGATTTTTTCGGCTTCCATCTGCGCCTTCACTTTTACGGAGAACGTATCGTCACCAAGCTTCCCAATGTGCCCACACCGGTACCCCAGCCTGCTGACCTGTGTGATACAGTCAACCGCAACGCCCGCAACGCCATATTCCATATATTTTTGTGAATTGATTTTCTCTTCCGCTTCCGGGAATTTTGACATAAATGCCATAAAATCATAAATCAGGCCACCAATAGATACGACCTCAACGTCCTTTTCAACCGCAGAACCTTCCATCATGTATTTCTCCCAACTGTACTTACACTATTTCCCAATTTAACTATCACAATCTGCAACCGTTCACTACATTGCCAGCAACGCTTGGATCTCCTCCTGGTCCAGATCAAAATTCTCTCCCACAAGCTTTGACAAAACAAGGATTTTGGCAGCGCTCTCAATCGATTCCATCCTGTTGAGGGCGTCTTCCACGGTCTCGCCTACGGTCAGTACGCCGTGATTGCCAAGCAGCACCGCGTCCAGGCCTTTTTTAAAGACCGGCTCGACACCGTTGTAGATATCATCCGTGCCAAGCCTTCCGTAGGGCACCACTTCAATTGTTTTATGGTCACACAAAAGCTCTGCGTGCGCATCCGATTCCACGGCCATATTGCATATTGCAAACGCAGCCAAAAACGGGGCATGCGTATGGATCACGCCGCCTATATTGTCACGCATGTCATAAACCGCCCTGTGCATTTTCAATTCGGACGAAGGACCTTTCTTTCCACTGACCTGCTTACCGTCCGGATCAATCACCACAATATCTTCTTCCTCCAAAAACGCTTTGTTGGAAAGCGTGGGCGTGATGTAAATAAACCCATCTTCTTTTGCTGATATATTTCCCTCGTATGCGTTGACCAGTTGCCGTGCATCCAACCGTTTGGCCACTTTCAATACTTCCTTAATCAAGCTGACATTCATATTTATTATCTCCTTATACTATTCACCATTAAAAACGTATCCGTTTTTAATCCGTGCCGATGGCATGGGCCGCATCACGCTTGTTGGCGTTATGCGGCGGTGGAACCGTTCAATACCAACTTCCCTAAAACGACATGTCGTTTTAGGCCCGCATTTCATGCGGGTATAAAAAAGTGATTTTTTCACTTTTTTATTGAAGGTTGGTATTATTGTCACGCATGGCGTATTCTTGTTTGCCCACAAATTACCACATATTAAAAAACGTGTCAATCCGCTTTGTTGACACGTTTTTTGGGGTTTTCAGACCCTTTCCACGTCATTGGCACAACTACCTGTCCGCGGTCAAAACCGTCACACCCATCGCCCTGTATTCATCCAGTATCTTTTCCGGCACATTCCAGTCGGTCACCAGGTAATCGATCTCCGCAATATCGCATAATTTATTCAACGCGACAACATTGAATTTCCTGTATTCACACGCGAGTATCTTTTCGGCTGCAATCGACAGCATTCGTTTTTGGATCTGGGCCTCGTTTACATGGTAATCCGTCACGCCCGATTCCAGAGAAATCCCGCCAATGCTCAATATGGCTTTATCCACCCTGAAACCATCCAGCAACTCGCTTCCCAAGCCGCCGGAGGTCCCCAGTACGTCACCCCTCAGCTTCCCGCCAATCACATAAACATCGCTGGTCGGGTTCTCCGCAAGGATTTTGGCAACGTCAAACGAATTGGTGACCACCGTGAGGTTTTTCTTTTCCACCAACTGCTCCGCAATCATATAGGTGGTTGTTCCTACATTCATCGCGACGCTGTCCCCGTCTTTCACCAGGCTTGCCACTTTATCCGCAATGGCTTTTTTCTCTATACCGTCAATACTGATGCGCAGCTCGAACGGGACCTCGCGGCTGCGCAGCCCGCTTAGCAACGCGCCTCCTCTGTACCGTTTGATAAACCCCTGCTGCTCAAACTCTAAAAGGTCCCGCCTGATGGTCTCTGCCGACACATCAAAATGGGCGGCCAACTCCTCCACCCTTGCCGAACGCTTCTCAATCAAATAATTTAATATCTGTTTTTTCCTGACATTTTGCATTTTTTATTACCGAAATTGAGTGAAACCACACACGTTTCCACAGCATTCCCACATTTATTTTACAATTTGTTCACATATTCGTTTAACATATTATTTGATCATTATACCTTACTTGTACAAAATTTGTACAAATTTTATTTTGCATCATACGGTACCGTTTCGTACCGCAAGCCAGAAAACCGCTTCACTAAGCGGTTTTCTGATTTTGTCTAAAAAAGCTTCAAAACAGGGCGCAAGTATGATATAATGGCATAGCAAAAGGCTTGAAGCTTGCTCACTGAGCGGGCTTCAGCCATATGAAGGCGTAGCTCAGTTGGTTAGAGTACCTGCTTGACATGCAGGGGGTCGGTGGTTCAAGTCCACTCGTCTTCACCAGTAACGGTGTTCGTAAAGGAATTGATATAATTCTAATACGGACACTATTTTTTATGTGCCCTATTTGAGTGTTACGCCTTGCCTGGTGCTAATTTCTACATTCGTTTGTGGTATGGCCGTACGTCAGGGATTGCAATAGAACCGATGTTCCTATAATGAATGTCAATATACTGCTCCGTGACGCCGTCAATCTTTTTCACGTCGTGTACCACGATATGGTCTTGCAGATCGCCCAGCATTTGCGGTGTCGGCTTGCGTATGCGGGGGTGCTTTTTAACAGCTTCTATAAACACATCGACCGCCCGTGGGCTGCCCCCAATCTTTGTA
>DHOD01000025.1:0-1857 GCA_002407725.1 Christensenella sp. UBA5399
CCCTCTCACTTTACACTTAGTTTATATATTCTACTTACGTCTCAAAATCCCTGCTAAAATTAAGTGTAAAGTGAGAGGGGGAATTGCTTATGAAAAACTACTCAACAGAACATTTAAGGAATGTAGGAATTATCGGTCACAGTGGATCCGGGAAGACTACATTAACAGAAGCAATACTTTACTATACCAAGACTATAGACAGACTTGGAAGAATTGAGAATGGAAATACTGTCAGTGATTATAATACAGAAGAAAAAAAGAGAAAAATATCTTTATCCACATCTTTAGCTTCCTGCGAGTATAACGATGTGAAGATAAATTTAGTTGATATGCCGGGATATTTTGATTTTGTGGGCGAGGCAGTGGCTGCATATGCCCTGTGCGATTCGGCGTTGATCGTTCTCAGCCCGAAGGATCATGTGCCGGTAGGCGCGGAAAAAGCCTATACATATTGCGAAGACAACAGCATTCCGCGTGCTTTTGTGGTCAACCAGATTGACAAAGAAAACACGGATTACGGAAAAGCGGTCGAAGCGCTGAAGGCAAAGTATGCGCCCGCCGTCACGCCGGTGCAGGTGCCGATTATGCAGGGGGATAAATTTGTCGGCGTTGTGGATATCGTATCCATGAAAGCATATATGTTTGACGGAAAAGAGGCGGATATTCCCGCGGACCTGGCAGGAATTGCGGACGAATACAGGGAGCTGCTTGTCGAAAATGCCGCGGGCAACGACGAGGCGCTCATGGAGAAATATTTTGACGGGCAGGACCTCACAAAGGACGATATACTGAAAGGGCTGAAGGAAGGCGTACGCCAATGCACGATCGCACCTGTTTTTGCGACAGCGGCCGCTTCGAACCTGGGGGTTAAGAACCTGATGGACGAGCTGATTTCGCTGATGCCTTCCGCGGCGGATATACCGGCGGCACAGGCGAAGGATAAATCCGGTAAGGACGTGGAAGTGGTACGCGACCCGGCCGCGCCGTTTGCGGCACAGGTCATGAAGTCCATCGCCGATCCGTTTGTGGGTAAAATATCGATTATAAAGGTGCTCTCCGGTACGCTGAAATCGGACATGGCGATTGAAAATGCCAAGGATGAAAAGACCGAGAAAGCAAACAATATGGGCATTATGCGCGGCAAAAAAATGATCAATGTGGACAAACTGGTTGCCGGCGACATCGGCGCACTGGCCAAGCTGCAGCATACGACGACTGGCGATACGCTTTGCACGGCGTCCAATGTGGTCGCGTTTACGCCCCCGGTATTCCCGGAGCCCTGCATTTCGCTTGCGGTGACGGCCAAAAAACAGGGGGATGAGGAGAAGGTGTTTGCCGGCCTGCACAGGTTTGAAGAGGAAGACCCTTCGTTTACGGTTACATCGAATACGGAAACAGGCGATACGCTTGTCAACGGCATGGGCGAGATGCACCTTGAGGTGATCCTCAATAAACTGAAAAACAAATTTAGTGCTGAGGGACAGCTTAACGAGCCCCGCGTGCCTTACAGGGAAACAATACGCAAAGCGGCGGAAGCCGAAGGAAAGCATAAAAAGCAATCGGGCGGCGCGGGCCAGTTCGGCGTTGTATTTATCAAATTTGAACCCATAATGGATGGGTCGACGGATTTTGAGTTTGTCAACAAAATCGTGGGTGGCGTAGTGCCAAAAGAATTTATCCCCGCGGTGGAGAAGGGCCTGAAGGAGAGCATGCAGCACGGTGTGCTGGCGGGTTACCCCATGGTGAATGTGCGCGCAACGTTGTTTGACGGCAAGTATCACCCGGTAGACAGCAAGGAGGTCGCGTTCAAATCGGCTGCGCGCCTGGCATACAAGGCGGCGTGCGTGAAGGCCGACC
>DHOD01000025.1:2020-3432 GCA_002407725.1 Christensenella sp. UBA5399
GCCGACCCGGTCATTTTAGAGCCGATCTGCAAGGCCGAGGTTCTGATTCCGGATGAGTACATGGGCGATATCATAGGCGACCTGAACAGGCGCAGGGGCCGCATTTTGGGTATGAACCCCAAAGACGGCATACAGCAGGTAGAGGCAGAGGTGCCCATGAGCGAAATGACAAAATACGCGACGGACCTGCGCTCCATGACACAGGCAAAAGGGTCGTTCAAGCTGACGTTTGAGCGTTATGAGGAATTGCCTGCGCAAATGGCAACAAAAGTAATCGAGCAGGCCAAGAAGGATGCCGAGGAAGAGAAATAAATTACATATTTGAAACATACTGTGAGTAAATAGAGAAAACAAGCGGGAAATCCGCTTGTTTTCTTTATTTGAAGGGTTCGGGCGGAAACATTTCCATTGATAAGATATGCAAAAGTGTTTATAATTAATTTGATGGTGTATTGTGTGTATCTAAACCCAACGATTGACAAAACCGTTTATTGCAAACGGTTTGTTTTTGGGGGTACAAACCGTCCGCATAAGGTAATTGTGGAAGGGGCCGGCAAAGCGGTCAATGTGGCTGCTGCATTGGCGCTGATGGGTGTTCCCGTCAGGGTGGCCGGCTTTGTATGCAGCGGTGGCGCCGATGCCATCAGAAATAAGCTGGAGCGCTGCGGCGTTCAGTATACGTTTCGCGAACTGGATGGATACGCGCGCGTCAATACAAAAATATTCGACGGCGAAACACAGACGGTCACGGAAATCAACGAACAAGGACCGGAAGTAGGGGAAGAGGACCTTGCATGGCTGGAAGGATATCTGCTTGAGCATGCGGGTGCGGACGATACCGCCGTGCTGACGGGGAGTATGCCCCGGGGTGTGCCGGAAAGCTGTTACGCGCAGTTGATTGAAAAGTTGAACGAAAAAGGCGTGCGGTGCGTGCTGGATGCGGGCGGCGAAGCGTTGCGGCTGGGCGCGGAGCAAGGGCCGTACATGATTCAACCGAACCTGGATGAGCTGGAAGCCGCATATGGACATGCAAAGCATTCTCTGGATGTACTCAGGGATATATGTGACGGCATTATTCGCCTAGGGGTACAGGTTGTAACCGTAACCCTTGGGGCGGAAGGCGTCGTTGTGTTTGGAAAAGAGGGGGCGTATACGGCACAAGCTCCGGAGGTGGAAGTGCTCTCGACAGTAGGGGCCGGGGATGCGCTGGCGGCCGGTATGGTTGCGCAGATTGGCAGGCCGCTGGATGAGATGCTGCGGCACGGCGTGGCTGCGGCCACTGCTGCGGTTGCCAGTGAAGGCACAGGGCTGGGGGATCAGGAATTGTATATAAAATACCTGGATCAGGTAAAAATAAAAGATTTTAAATAGAATTGAGAAAACATGATGAGGAAAACAAAAATTATTTGTAC
>DHOD01000025.1:3637-4080 GCA_002407725.1 Christensenella sp. UBA5399
GAGGAAAACAAAAATTATTTGTACGCTGGGTCCTGCCTGCGACAATGAAAAAACAATCAGGAGCCTGCTGAAAACAGGTATGGACGTTGCCCGGTTCAACTTCTCGCATGGCGATTATGAAGAGCATACCAGGCGGCAGAAGCTGATCAGGAAGCTGAGCAAGGAGGAGGGGCTATACATCCCTTGTATCCTGGATACAAAAGGCCCGGAGATCCGTACAGGCACATTTAAAGATGGCAGCGTAACGCTGAAGGAAGGGCAGATATTTACGCTGACAACGGACGAGATCGACGGCGACGACAGCAGGGTAACAATTTCATTTAAAGGGTTGCCGGAGGACGTCCACGAAGGGGACAAAATACTGGTGGACGACGGGCTGATTGCCATGAGCGTGATCAAGACCACGGCGTCTGAGATTACATGTAAGGTGATCAACGGCGGGG
>DHOD01000025.1:4316-24024 GCA_002407725.1 Christensenella sp. UBA5399
GGAACGACATTGTCTTCGGCGTAGAAAACGGATTTGAGTTTATTGCTGCATCCTTTACCCGAAACGCACAGGACCTGCTGGATATCCGAAAGGTATTGGAGGACTTGGGCGGGGGCAACATTGGCATCATCGCCAAAATAGAGAATATGGAAGGCGTCAAAAACATTGACGCCATACTCCGGTTGTCCCGGGGCATCATGGTGGCGCGCGGCGATATGGGTGTGGAAATTCCCCTGGAGGATGTGCCGATCATCCAAAAGCGGTTGATCAACAAGGCGTACCGCGCGGGCAAAATTGTGATAACGGCGACACAGATGCTGGACAGCATGATATACAACCCGCGGCCGACAAGGGCCGAAACGACGGATGTCGCCAATGCAATATACGACGGCACCAGCGCGATCATGCTTTCGGGAGAGACCGCGGCGGGCAAGTACCCGGTTGAGGCGGTCGAAACAATGGCAAGGATTGCGCTCCGCGCGGAGAATGACATCAATTACGAAAGAAAAATGGAGCAGGAGGAACTGCCGGAATGTACGGATGTGACAAACGCGATTTCCCATGCGGCGTGCACGACAGCGTACGACCTGGGCGCGGCGGCTATTATCGCAGTGACCAAAACGGGGATGTCCGTCCGGAATGTGTCCAAATACCGCCCCTCCATACCGATCATCGGATGCTCGCCCGACAACATGACGCTCAGGCAGCTGAATATGTCGTGGGGCGTGACGCCACTCGCCATGCAGGAGGAGAGCGAGACAGATAAGCTTTTTTCGGCGGCGGTGGAGAATTCCAAGGCAAAAGGCCTGCTGGAGAACGGCGACCTTGCGGTGATTACGGCGGGTGTGCCGCTGGGTGTCGCGGGGACGACAAACATGTTGAAAGTGCATATTGTCGGCGATGTGCTGGTGAAGGGAAACGGCATCAACGATATGTGCGCGCAGGCAAACCTTTGTGTTGCCGCAACGGAAGAAGACGCCAGAAACAACTTCCAGGACGGCGATATCCTGGTGATTCATAAAACGTCCAACAATATATTGGATCTGATGAAAAGGTCGTCGGGCATTGTCACCGAAGAGGAAGGGGATGAATCTCACGCGGCGATTGCGGGCATAGCGCTCGATAAGCCGGTGATTGTGGGCGCGGTAGGCGCAACACAGATACTAAAAAGCGGCACCATGGTTAAGCTGGATGGAGAAAAAGGCCTGGTCTGCATCATAAAAGGAATATAGTATAGAACATTAAGGAGAATGGGTAAACTCAATGATGGATTTCAGGCCAATTACACTGGAAAAAAGAGATCAATTTAACGAATATATTACAAAAAACAATTGTCATAACTCCGAGGCCTCGTTTGCAAATATGTATATGTGGCAGCCCTCGTGGGATATCAGGATGTACGCGGATCCCGGTGCGCTTTTCCTTTCCATGGGCAGCGACCAATACCGATACTTTCTGTTTCCGCCGCATTTGCGGGACCCCGAAGAGGAAATTGGCAGGTACATGCTGATGTGCGAGGAATATATGCAGGATACGTATGGCGATTTTTTTCTGAAAGGCGCGACGCAGCGCGTAATGGACAAAATTAATGCTGATTGTCCGGGGCGGTATGAGTTCCGGCACGACGCGTATAATTCTGAATACATATATAACGCAAGCGATTTGATGGAGCTCAAGGGGAAAAAGTACCACTCCAAGCGGAATCATATCAACACGTTTTTAAAGAACTATACGCCTGTTTTTGAGGAGTATACGCCCAAGTACCGTGAAGAGTGCATCGCCATACAACAGGCGTGGTCCGCTGAAAAGGAAGAGAATGAACGGGACGCGGTAGAAGAGATGGAGTCTATCACACGTGCGCTGGATCATTATGAATATCTGGGGCTTAAAGGGTGTGTTGTACGCATCGATGGAGAGGTAGCGGCGTTCTCCTTTGGGGAACAGGTGTGCGATAATGTCGTGATCATTCATATCGAAAAGGCAAAAAGCGGGTTTGGCGGGCTTTACGCGTATATCAACAGGGAGTTTGTCGCAAACTTCTGGAGCCATTGCAAGTATATCAACCGGGAAGAAGATATGGGCGTTCCGGGGATCAGGAAGGCGAAACAATCGTACCGTCCCGCATTTATGCTGGATAAGTACGATGTCACACTGGCGAAAGGGTAAGAGATGCAGTCAAGAATATTATCCATGTCTGATTTTGCGCAGATCAAGAATGTATGGAGCGTTTGCTTCGGTGATTCGGATGCGTTTATTGATGCGTATTTCCAGTATGCGACGCAGCCGGAGAATGGACGGGCCTATTTTGACGAAGATGGAAAGATACTGTCCGATATGTTTGGGCTCGATTTCGCAGTGAACCTGACAGGGAACCGGTATGATACAAAGTTTTTGGCGGGGTGCGCAACGATGCCCGCCGCGCGCAAAAAGGACCTGATGAAAAACCTGGTCAGGGATGCGCTGGGTGATTATAAAAGGCAGGGATACGCCGTGGCAATGTTGCACCCGTTTTTGCACAGCTTTTACCGCAAGTTTGGGTTTGAGACGATCGCTTACGTTGACCGGCGGGAAGCGCAGGGGGTAGGCGGGGACGAAGCGGTTGTTGCGGACGGATTTGACGCGTTGCCTGTGGGGAAAATGATGCAGGCGTATGCGGACTATACCGGCCGCTTTGACAATTATTTTGTGCGGGATGCGCGGCGGTTTGACGCGTGGCTGCGCCTGCTGTTTGCAGATGATGGGAAAGTGGCCTATATAGATGATGGCGAAGATGGATTCGCCTATGCGCTTTATTATGAGCACCAATCACATACGGAAGTATTTGAGCTGGTTTGCCCCAATGAAGGCCACTTGGATAAAATCATCCGGTCATTGCCCCCCAAAAAAGTACAATACTTCCTGCCCGCCATGCCGGGAGCGGGCGAGGAATTTACGATGCTGCGCGTACTCGATCCGGTAACAGCTTTACGGAAATATCCTTATGCTGATGGCGCGGGCGGTTTTACAATAGAAATTGCGGATGATTTTCTGGAAGCGGATTATAAGCTGGCGGTATCCCGTGAAAAGGATGGTGGGTTAGAAGTCCTGCCGGTGCAGGGCGGGTGTGATATCCGTGCCGATATGGCGTCATTGTCCAGTCTTATTGCTGGGGCGGGCGGCAACAATATGCCCGCAATCGCACAAGAAGCTTTCCCTTTGAAAAAATCGTGCTTTTTCGAGACATATTAAGCTTATGGAAGCTGATGCTGGATATTTTGGTTTAAATATAAAATATTGATGTTCTTTAAATAAAAAAACAAATTTCCCAAGGAAACAAACTTGCTATTATTATTAAATAGGTATAAACTATGAAATAGCAATTTTGAGGGGGCAGGTAAGGTATATATGTGGGCCGTTTTTGTAGGATTGGCATTGGGTGTTTTTCAGGTTCTGGTGCTCAGAAAATCCGTAGCGATGATGACAACAAGCAAAACGAACATTCCGTTAGGCGTTATAATTACCGTTGGTAAATTGGCGCTTATTTTAGTTGTGTTGTATCTGCTGGCCCGGTTTGTGGGATTGGATTCAGTCCTTTGGTGTGCCGGCGGGCTTGCCGTCACGATGATTGTGCTTCCCATCGTCATGAACGCGCAGGCAATGAAGAAACAAGGGCAAGAAGAACAGCTGGAAAGCGGTCAGGAGGAAGAGTAATATGAATATTCCAGGCGTTTTTCCTGATAAGGTAGAGATATTTGGATTCCGTGTAAGCGAGACGCTTGTGACGGCTTATGTTGTGACAATCCTGGTGGTGATTGCGTGCCTGATTTTCAGGTTTGTGCTGTTTCCGCGCTTCAAGCAGACGCCTAAAGGCTTCCAAAACCTTATGGAGCTTTGCGTAAGCGGCGTTTCCAAGTTTTCCACTTCGATATTGGGCGAGTATGGCCCGTCCATTTCCGCTTATATATTTACATTGTTTGTACTGATTATTGCCAACTGCTCGGTCGAGCTGTTGGGAATACGTTCCGCAATGACGGACCTGAACTGCACGATTGCCATGGCGGCAATTTCGTTTATATTGATTATTGCGTATTCGATACGCTACAAGGGCGTCAAGTTCTGGCTGAAGTCATATGCGTCGCCCAACCCGATCGTCACGCCGTTCAATATCATATCGGCAATCGCGATTCCCGTATCACTGGCTTGCCGGTTGTTTGGCAACCTGTTCAGTGGTCTGGTGGTTATGGATATGATCTACAGCGGTATGGGATATTTTGCAATTTTTTTGCCGGCGCTGGCGTCGATTTATTTTATATTGTTCCACATGGGCATGCAGTCCTATGTGTTCACAATGCTGACAATGTCGTTTATGAAAGAAAAGCTGGAATAGAAGGAATCATTACATATACAAATTTAGGAGGTACGTTGAAATGGAATTAGGTTTGATTGCGATAGGTGCAGGTATTGCGGTGCTGACGGGACTTGGCGCCGGTGTAGGTATGGGTATAGCGACCAGTAAAGCGTGTGAGGCGGTTGCGCGGCAGCCCGAAGCGACAGGCAAAATCAACCAGGTTCTGCTGATTGGTTTGGCACTTGCCGAATCAACTGCAATTTACGGCTTTGTTATCGCTATATTGATGATTTTCACCATGGGTGGCTGAAGTAAGAGAAATATTGTAACCGCAAAGGGGATACTATGGAAATTAGTATTGTTGAAATACTGCTTCATATAGTCAATATTGTCATATTGTTTCTGGTTTTGCGCAAATTTTTGTATAAACCGGTCATTAAGTTTTTGAACAAGCGCACAGAGGGTATCCAAAAGCAGATTGACGAAGCCGCGAAAATGCAGACGGAAGCGGAGCAGTTGAAATCGAAGTATGACGAGATGATGACGAACGCGCAGGAGCTTGCCTCGCAGATCATTGATCAGGGGCGTTCTATTGCCGATGACCAGGCGAAGCAGATTGTGGCGGACGCAGAGGGCCAGGCCAGCGAGCTTAAGGATCGTGCCAAGAAGGCGATCGTTGAGCAGAAAAAGCAGGCTGTGATTGAGATGCGCCAGGAAGTGACGCGCATTGCTGTTCAAATTGCCGAAAAGGTATTGGAACGCGAAGTTTCGTATGAGGATAATAAAGATATTATCGACAGATTTTTTGAGAAAGTGAGTTAAGCCTTGGAGCGTTTGAAGGGGAAAATTGTCAGCGCGGCTGAATTTCCAGACGACGAACTGGCAAAAATAAAAGAGAAGTTTGAAAAACTGTTGGGAACCGGGATTGATTTTGATTGCGAGGTCGATCCGGGTCTTTATGGCGGCTTCCGGGCGATTATCAATAATACGGTCTACGACCTGAGCGTCAGGTCGTATCTGGAAAGGATTCATAATTATATGGGTGAAGATGCTGATAAGCTGGACCATGCCAAGATGGACGATGCAATACAGTCCGTATCGCATGACATCGAGGATGCGTTTAAAGAATCCAAAATAAGCCAGAAGCTGATGGACAAGGTCAAATCCTTTGATTCTGAATTTGATGTATCCATGATTGGCATTGTAGAGCGGGTCGGCGACGGCGTTGTGTTTGTCAAAGGGCTGGAAGGCTGTAAGAACGGAGAGTTGTTGCAGTTTGAGAATGGCGCGTACGGGATTGTCATGAACCTGGAGCTGGACCGTGTGGGCGCCGTGTTGCTTAATGGCGTTGCGGATGTGACGGAAGGATCGATCGTCCGCCATACGGGAGACGTTGTAAAAGTACCGGTTGGCGATGCGCTGCTTGGCAGGGTGGTGAACCCCCTTGGGTTGCCGATTGACGCAAAAGGAACGATCTCCAGTGAGGAGTTTCGGTATATTGAATCCCCTGCGCCGCCGATCATTGACCGGCAATCGGTCAGCGAGCCGCTGCAGACAGGGATTTTGGCCATTGATTCCATGATTCCGATTGGCCGGGGACAAAGAGAGCTGATTATTGGGGACAGGCAGACGGGAAAGACGGCGATTGCGGTTGATACGATCATCAATCAAAAGGGCCAGGATGTTATCTGTGTGTATGTTGCCATAGCGCAAAAGGCCTCGACAATATCGGATATCGTAAACAAGCTCGAGGAGTTTGGGGCAATGGAATATACGATCGTGGTGGCATCCACGGCAAGTGACACCGCGCCTATGCAGTATATTGCGCCGTATTCGGGCTGTGCGATGGCGGAAGAATTTATGCGTGCTGGCAAAGATGTGCTGGTGGTGTACGACGACCTTTCAAAGCATGCGGTGGCATACAGGACAATGTCGCTGTTGCTGCGCAGGCCGCCGGGACGCGAGGCGTACCCCGGCGACGTGTTTTACCTGCATTCACGGCTGCTTGAGCGCGCTGCCAAGTTAAGCGACGAGCTGGGAGCGGGCTCCATGACGGCGCTGCCAATTGTTGAGACGATGGATGGGGATATATCTTCCTACATCCCGACAAATGTCATATCGATCACGGACGGACAGATCTATCTGGAAACGGAGCTGTTCAACTCCGGCCAGCGGCCAGCGATCAATGTGGGGCTGTCGGTCTCGCGTGTGGGTGGTGCTGCACAGATCAAAGCGATGCGGAAGGTTGCGGGAACGCTGCGGATAGAGCTTGCCCAGTACAGGGAGCTGGCTGTCTTCGCGCAGTTTGCGGCAGATTTGGATAAAGCGACGCAGGATACGTTGACCAACGGTACGCGTCTTGTACAAACGTTGATACAGCCGCAGTATGCGCCGTACAGTGTGGAAGACCAGGTGCTGCTTTTAGCAATGGCGTCCAGCCGTACATTGATGGACATACCCGTGAAAGAGATCAAGCACTTCAATGAAGGCTTTATTGATTATGTGAAGGCGAAGCAGCCGGAGATTGTGAAGAATATCAAAGAGACCGGCCTGATATCCGAGGAGGAGATCAAGCAGGTTGTTGACGACGCTGAAGAATATAAGAAAGGCTTTGGGAGCAAGAAGGAACTGCAAAGCGGGCAGGGTCAATGAGAAGCAGATCGGATATCAGCAACAGCATAAAGGCGATAGACCAGACTAGCCAGATCACGAAGGCGATGAAGCTGATCGCGACTTCCAAAATGCAGAAGGCAATCCAGCGTTATGACGCCAACCTTCTTTATTTTAACCGTGTCCGTGCTGCGTTGAAAGATATCCTTGTACATTCGCGCGATCAACACCATACGTTTTTGGAGCGCCATGAAGAGGGCATACCGGCATACATTGTGATTGCGGCCGATAAAGGCCTTGCGGGCGGGTATAACCATACGATTTTAAACTACGCATACGACTTTATGACCAAGGGCGATAAGTTTGTTATCACAATTGGGCAGGAGGCAAGGGCGTTTTTTGAGCGAAAGAAGGTGCCAATTGATGTGGAGTACTTGCACATAGCGCAGAACCCTACACTGTACGAGGCACGAAACCTGGTCAATGATATTGCGGGCATGTACCGTCAAAGCATTATGAGCGAGGTATACCTGATCTATACAAGGTATTTTTCCAATGTGAAGCAAAAGCCCGTTGCTTTGGGGTTGCTTCCTCTTGAGATGGCGGATTTTGAAGACGTCGATATTGAAACGCAATATGCGCATGAATTGAACTATCACCCATCGCCCAGCCAGGTATTTGATGTGTTGGTGCCGCAGTATATTGTAGGGTTGGTGTATGCTGCGCTGGTGCAGGCGTTTGCCAGCGAGAACAGCGCGCGGATGATGGCGATGGATAACGCCTCAAGGAATGCGGACGATATGACAGCCAAGCTGAACATTGAAATGAACCATGCGCGGCAGGCGGCAGTGACCAATGAAATTATCGAAATTGTGGGTGCGTTGGAAGCCCTTGAAAACGAGGAGTAGTTCGTATGTATGAGTACAAAGCGGTAAGCGAAGGCGAAATAGTAAAAATCACAGGCCCGGTGCTGGACGTTAAATTTACGGAGAAGACATTGCCGATGATCGACGATGTTCTTTATGTGGATTTGGACGGACGCCGGATATGGATGGAAACGGCGTCGCAAGTGGGCAATAATACCGTGCGGTGTATTGCGCTGGAGGCAACAGAAGGTGTTTCGTGCGGCATGAAAGCGATCAATACGGGGGAGCCGATCACCATTCCCGTGGGCGATAATATCCTTGGCCGTGTGGTCAACGTAATGGGGCGCGCGATCGACGGGAAAGAAGAGATCGAGACAGACGAATACATGTCTATTTACAAGGAAGCGCCCCCGTTTGCCGATCAGAACCCGGTTTCTGAGATTTTTGAGACAGGTCTTAAAGTAATCGACCTTCTGGCGCCGTACGCCAAGGGCGGTAAAGTTGGCCTTTTTGGCGGCGCGGGCGTTGGTAAGACCGTGTTGATCAACGAATTGATCCACAATATCGCGACAGAGGGAAGCGGATATTCGGTATTTACCGGTGTGGGAGAGCGCAGCAGAGAGGGGTATGATCTCATACAGGAAATGACGGAAAGCGGTGTTATCGAAAAAACGGCGCTTGCATTCGGACAGATGAACGAGCCGCCCGGATCGCGTATGCGCGTTGCGATGACAGGGCTGACCATGGCGGAGTATCTTCGGGATAAAACAGAGCAGAATGTGCTGTTGTTTATCGACAATATATATCGGTTTATTCAGGCGGGGTCTGAGGTTTCCGCCCTGCTGGGCAGGATTCCGTCGGCGGTGGGGTACCAGCCGACGCTGGCGAACGAGCTGGGCGCGCTGCAGGAGCGGATTACATCCACCAAACACGGTTCCATTACATCGGTGCAGGCGATATACGTGCCGGCGGACGACCTGACAGACCCGGCCCCGGCGACGACGTTTACACACCTGGACGCCACGACGGTGCTCTCCAGGAGCGTTTCGGAGCTGGGCATTTATCCCGCGGTAGACCCGCTGGAGTCATCATCCAGGATATTGGACCCGCGCATTGTGGGAGAGGATCATTACGAGACTGCAGGACGTGTGATCAGCGCGTTGCAGCGGTATAAGGAATTGCAGGATATCATATCCATATTGGGTATGGAGGAGCTTGCGCCGGAAGATAAAATACTGGTTTTCCGCGCGAGGAAGATACAGCGTTTCCTGTCACAACCGATGTTTGTTGCGGAAGTGTACACCGGTGTGCCGGGTAAGTTTGTTACAATCAGCGACACCATCAGGAGCTTTAAAGAGATACTGGACGGGGCTGTGGATGATTTGCCGGAGCAGGCGTTCTTTATGGTGGGCGATATTGACGAGGCAAAAGAAAAAGCGAAGACCTTGGAGTAGGAAAAGGGTAAATATACTATGGCAGAAAAATACCTTATGGAAATATTGACGCCGGAATGCTCGTTCTTTGTCGATATGATCGAGTCGTTTATATTCCAGACCGAAGACGGCGAAATGTCCATACAGCGCGGGCATGAATCCATGGTTATTACCGTTGTGCCCGGCGAAGTCCGCATCAATGCAGGCAACAAATGGGTTGCGTGCTCGGTGGCGGAAGGGTTTATCGAGGTCAGGCCCGACGAAACGATTATGTTTACACAAACGGCAGAGTGGCCGGAGGAGATAGACATCAAGCGCGCCGAGCGTGCGAGAGAACGTGCGGAAGAACGGCTGCGGCAGAAGCGGAGCGAGAACGAGTACAGGCAAAGCAAAATCGCCCTTGCGCGTGCGATGGCAAGGCTCAGCCTGTCCAAGCGCAAAACAAAACTTTAATACAAACGTTTATTGATATTTTTGGGCCGCTATGGTACCATATATCCTGTGAAAAAAATATGCTTCCGTGGCACAGTCGGTAGCGCAATTGATTCGTAATCAATAGGTCGCCGGTTCGAATCCGGCCGGAAGCTCCAGCGGGCAAGTGCCCGCAGACATGTTCGCGCATCGGTTCTGGTGCGCGAATTTGCGTTTATAGATCGCGGTAAGACGACATCTTTTATATAAAGATTACACATGTGATACACGAAAAAACATCGCGAAAGCGGTGTTTTCCAGTTTAATTCGGCGGTTCTTTTGACGCAAAGTGGATATGTTGTGAAAAATATATCAATATATGGTTCTCTTATTGCATTCGCCTACATTAAGTATTATACTATCAAAGGACTGAATTTAATCTAAGGAGTGTAAATATTTTGCAAAGGTTTACTGTACCAAGGGATATTTATTTTGGAAAAGACGCGTTGATGGAGTTGAAAAACCTGAAGTATTACAAGCGTCCTTTTTTGGTGATCGATGAAGTTTTGGTAAAAATGGGTTGGATGGAGCGCATCACAAACATGCTCCAGAACACGCATATAGAGCATATAACAACTTTTTCTGATGTTGAGGCCGAGCCTTCTGTAGAGACAGTCATGAAGGGCGCGCAGAGCATGCAGGAGAATAATATCGATATTATCGTTGCCGTAGGCGGGGGAAGTGTGATTGACGCTGCCAAGGCCATGTGGCTGTTTTACGAGCACCCGGAGCTTACGTTTGAGCAAACAATCAGCGAGCCGCTGCCGCAGCTCAGGAAAAAGGCGATTTTTGTCGCCGTTCCCTCCACATCCGGTACAGGCAGCGAGGTGACGGCGTATTCTGTCATATCCGACCATGCGACCAAAATCAAATATCCGATCGCGGATTTTAACATCACGCCGGATATTGCCATCCTGGACAGCGACCTGACGCTTACGATGCCGCCATCGTTGGTGGCGTACACGGGCATGGACGCGCTGACACATGCCATTGAGTCTTATGTTTCAAAAGACCGGTCCCGTTTTACGCGGCCGCTTGCCATTCATGCGATATCGATCATTATATCGTATTTGGAAGATTCGTATGCGGGGGATATGGATGCCCGTGAAGAAATACACGTTGCTTCTACATTGGCGGGGATTGCGTTTACAAACGCGCAATTGGGCATTTGCCATTCTATCGCGCACAAGGCCGGCGGTATTTTTGGGATACCGCATGGGATGTGCAATGCGATGCTGTTGCCGTATGTCATTGCGTACAACAAGAAAACCCCTGCAGCTCTGCGTTATTACGCAAACATTGCCCGCCGTATGGGGTATGACGGCGACCGCGAAAAGCATCTGGTCAATTCGCTGATCAGGGAGGTGCGTACGCTCAACAGGAATATGAATATTCCGCTTTGCTTTGCGGACGCGGGCGTCAATGAGTTTAAGCTGAACATGAACAAAAAGGAAATCGCGCAAAACGCATTTGAGGACCCGTGCACATCCACCAATCCGAGGGAGACTTCGCCGGAAGATCTGGAGAAAATTCTGGAATGTGCGTATTATGGGAATAAAGTCGTTTTTTAAAAGAGGAACCTTTTCTTTTTCTCCAGCGTCAAATAGATGATTCGAATACGCGAAATATTACAAATATATTTCGAATGTATTTGAATTATGTAATAAATTATGGTACAATAATTTGACGGAGGAACGGGAGATATGAAAAAAAAGATTTTAACAATCATTACGATAGCCTGCCTGGTGGTGGCGTTTTGCGCGACACCTGTACTGGCGGCGACAGGTTCACGCGTGGCAATCGGCGTGGATAACACGGAAGACCAACTTGCCACCGTATACCAGTTTTTTAGGATCGGCAGGGGTACTGTGCCGGAGATCCAGGTGACCAACGCCGAAGAGCGGCAATACCTGAATGGATTGGTGTCGGAAGAAAAAATCGGCAACGTGGCGCTTTCCTGTGTCTATATAGAAACCCGGGACAGCGGCGGGATTGAACTGGAAACCTATAACATTAATTATATTACCGAAGATATGTACAAAAATGCGCTTGCGACAGCTGGAATCACCGACGCAAAGGTGATTGTGGCGGCATATAAGCCGGTTTCGGGTACAGGTGCGCTTACGGGCATTTACAAGGCGTATGAAGACATCACCGGCACTGCGATTGAAGAGACGGTCAAGTCGGTTGCGACGGAAGAATTGATTGTGACAGGCGACCTGCAGAACGTCTTGGGCGAGGCCTCGCCTGAGTTTATGAACGACCTGAAGGCAAAGCTGGAACTGACAAAAAACATGACGGACGATGAAATCCGCCAGTTGATTGTGGATACCGCTGCCGATTACGATGCAACGCTGACCGCGGACCAGATTGAACAGATACTGGGACTGATCAAGCAGATGAACGATTTGGGTGTCGATCCGGAAACTTTCATTAAGCTGGCGGAAACAGGTGAGAAGGTGGAGGGATTCTTTGCTACGGTAGGGAATTTTTTTAAAGGGATAGGCGATTTCTTCTCCGGCCTTTTCGGAGGCAATAAGTAATTGAAATAAGCAACAGAAACTGGGGAGCGAGACACGGCTTGTGTCCCGCTCTTTTTTATTGCAGTTTATCAAATGGTTGCGCAAGCAAGCTTTGCTAGAAACTGCTATGCAGCAAACATTTTGCAGCACACAACGTATGCTACGATTTGTTAATATGTTGTATTTGCAGGACATATGTAGAATTTGTAAATTGTGTCTTATTGGACTATAATAACCGTAAAAGGAGGCGGGGCTATGAAACTTGATTACAAGAAGACTTTTCTGATCGGGTTTGGTTTTTTAGCGACGACGATTGCGTGGGCGGTTTATAACGCATACGTGCCGATCATACTGGAAGGATATTTGAAAAGCACATTCTGGATAGGCGCGATCATGACAATCGACAATATATTCGGTGTCGTGTTCCAACCTGTTTTTGGCCATATTTCCGACAATTCCAAGTCCAAGATGGGCCGCCGGATGCCGTTTGTCCTTGTTGGAATTCCTATCTGCGCCGTTCTTCTGATATTTATCCCGTTGACGACAACGTTGTGGATGGCGATGACAGTGATCATTGCGTTTAATTTTGTGATGTCCACATGGCGCGCGCCTGTTGTAGCACTGATGCCCGACTTGACGTCGTCGCCGCTGCGCAGCAAGGCCAACGGGGTGATCAACCTGATGGGCGGGCTTGGCACATTGGTTGTTTTTGTGTTGGGCGGTATGCTTTATAATGCCGGCGGCATGAGCCTGCCGTTTATTTTTGCCGCCATCATTATGGTTGTATCTTTGGTCATTTTAAAGCTGACGGTCAAGGAGCCGCCGCTGAAGTTACCGGAATATGATGCGGATGATAAGCAGCCCAAGGAAACTTTGAAGTTTCGGCAACTGCCAAAAGATGAAAGAAAGAGCATTATTAATAATCTTTTGTTCATATTGCTGGCAATACTGTTCTGGTTTATTGCGTACAGCGCTGTGGAGACATTCTTTACACTTTACGCGACCAATACGCTTGCCAATGCGGATGGGACAATGCTCTCGGCAGGGGATGCATCTATCATGCTGGGGGCGTTCTCGCTGATGTACCTTGTGTTTGCCATTCCCGCGGGTTTCCTTGGTACAAAATATGGAAGGAAGCGCACCATTATTGCAGGCCTGGTGGGTATTATTGTGTTGTTTGTCATCATGTATTTTACAACGTATGTGCCTGCTGTGTGGGTACTGCTGCTGTTGTCCGGGGTGTGCTGGTCTGCCGTGGCGATCAACTCGTACCCCATGGTGGTGGATATGGGAACGGAAAAAACAACTGGCCTTTACACAGGGTTTTATTATATCGCATCATTCTCCGCATCGGTGATCAGCCCAATACTGTTTGGCCTGATCCGCGACTATACGCAAAGCTATAAGACATTGTTTATTTATTCGGCAATCGGTTTTATAGCCGCCTTGGTGCTGATGTTTTTCGTGAAGCGCGGGGAAGCAAAAAGCGGCCCCACAGATGCGGATGCGCGGGCAAAAACTACGGATACACAGGCAGCATAGACGGGAGCATATGAACGTTGGACGAAAAGTATAAAGCAGGGAAAAAGGTTGCACGGCTCGGCATTGTAACAAATATATTGCTGCTGGCCGCAAAGCTTGTGGTCGGGTATATGAGCCGCAGCCAGGCAATGATTGCCGACGGATACAACAGCGTAGGCGATGTATTTGCGTCTGCAGTGACATATGCCGGGAGCTCTTATGCGTCAAAACCCCGGGACGAGGATCACGCATGGGGGCATGGAAAGGCCGAATATATCGCTTCGATGATCATTGGGTTTGCCATGATGGCGATGGCTGTGTATACCATCATCAGTTCCGTCCATTCACTGTTCGAGGGCGCGGCGCTTACGTTCTCTTATTGGCTGGTGTCCGCAGCGGTATTGACGTTATGTGTAAAAGCCTGCCTTTATGTTTATACAACAAAAGTGAACAGTCAATATAACAGCATATTGATCAGGGCAAATGCGCAGGATCACCGGAATGATATGTTTGTTGCGACGGGAACACTGGCGGCGGTGCTGCTCAGCCTGACGGGGGCGTACTGGGTGGACGGCGCTGTGGGCATCGGGATATCCTGCTGGATCGTATATACGGGTTTTGGCATTATGAAGGATGCCTCCAAAGTGTTGATGGATTCGAATGCCAGCGTCGATATGCTGCGAAAGTATGAAGACGAAATCGAGATGATTGACGGGGTAGACCATATCGACAGCGTTGTTGCCATGCCTGTCGGCGCAACATATATACTGATTGCGAAGGTTTCTGTGGACCGGAACCTAAGCGTTATGGAGGGGCACGCAATATCAAAGCGGATTGAGCAACTGTTGCTGGAGAAACAGCAGGAGATTGAAGATGTGATCGTACACATAAACCCCGACCTGCCACATCAGGAGGAGTGACCATAATGGAAAAAGAATATTTATTGGATATCAAGGGAATGAGCTGCGCGGCCTGTTCGGCTGCAATCCAGAGCGTATTGGATAAAAAGCAAGGTGTGATTTATGCGAGCGTAAACCTCGCGACCAACAGCGCTGTGGTGATCACCGACGGCACTGTTTCGGTTGAGGATCTGATTGCCGCTGTTGATGATGCGGGGTACGAAGCCAGCGAAGCGAAAGGGGAGGCGACCGTCACACAGGACGACCACCGTTTTAAGAAGTGGGAGGTTGCCACAGCGTTTGTTGTGGGGATGGTTGTGATGTACATCGGCATGGCGGGGCACTGGAACTGGCCTTTGCCGGATATCCTGTCCATGCACACGCATCCATTGAACTTTGCCGTTATCCAGCTTGTGTTGACAATTGTCGTAATTATTTGCGGAAGGCACTTTTTCACCAGCGGTTTTAAAGCGCTTATAAAGCCGCATCCCAATATGGATACGCTGGTCATGCTTGGTACGGGGAGCGCCTTTATATATAGCCTGGTCATGACGCTGTGGATCCCTGCCGATGCAAGTGCCGTGCACAGTTTATATTACGAATCCTCGGCAGTTGTCATCGCGCTGGTTTTGCTTGGCAAATTTTTGGAGGAAAACAGCAAGAACAAAGCGAAAAGCGCAATTACAAACCTTGCGGGCCTGGTGCCGAAGGATGCGATTATACTGCGTGACGGCAAGGAGGAAAAGGTTGCGGCATCCGATGTGGAAAAGGGCGATATTGTGCTGTGCGGAACGGGCACGCGGATTCCCGTGGATGGGGTTGTGGAAAGCGGACAGGGGAGTGTAGACGAATCGGCGCTGACGGGCGAGAGTTTGCCCGTATACAAAGAAAAAGGCGTTAAAGTGTCGGGCGGGACGCTGGTCACCGACGGTGTGCTGCATGTGACGGCGACCGGGATTGGGCAGGAAACATCGATATCCCAGGTTGTGCGCCTTGTTGTGCAGGCACAACAGAAAAAAGCAAAGATATCGCGCCTGGCGGACAGGATATCGTTATATTTTGTTCCTGCTGTGACGGCAATCGCGGTCATTGCGGCGCTGGTATGGGGGCTTTCGGGGCAGACTGCGGATTTTGTAATCAATATTTTTGTTTCGGTACTGGTGGTGGCGTGCCCCTGCGCACTGGGGTTGGCTACGCCGATCGCCGTGATGGTGGGCACCGGTAAGGGCGCCCAAATGGGTATATTGTATCGCGGGGGGGACGTCATTGAAACGGCAGCCAAAGTGGATACGGTTTTTTTTGACAAGACAGGGACCATTACCAAAGGTCGCCTGCACGTAGTAGAAATGAAGGCCGTAAACGAAGACGGGGCCGACCTGCTTTACCTTGCAGCAACAGCCGAGCACGGCGCGACGCATCCGATTGCGGCCGCAATCAACCAGTATGCGGAACAAAAAGGCGTGAAACCCGATACCCCTGATGCAGTCAGCAATATTGCGGGGAGGGGCGTTAAGGTAGAAACAAATAGAGGGAAAATTGTGATTGGCACAAAACTGCTGATGGATGACGAGGGCATTGACGCAGGCGAAATATCCGTGGCGGGGGCGACATTGGTTTATGTGGCGCTTGACGGGCAATATGTCGGGTACATCGCATTGGCTGATGAGATACGGGACGATGCGGGGCAGACAATACGCAGGCTGAATGAAGAAGGAATCCGCACCGTTATGGTGACCGGCGACAACGCCGAAGCGGCGCAGGTGATTGCCAGCCAGGCAGGGATACAGGATTTTGTTGCCCATGTCATGCCTGATGAGAAGGCTAAAGTGGTGGAGGATGCAAAGGCGGAAGGGCGCAAGACAGCGTTTGCGGGCGACGGGATCAACGATGCGCCCGCGCTTGCGACTGCGGATGTGGGGATATCTGTCTATGGCGGCACGGATGTGGCAATGGATTCCTCCAACATTATTTTGATGAACGAGGAGACAGAGAGCATTGCAAAAAGCATTCTGTTGGCGAAGCGTGTGCTGCGCACAATCAAGCAAAATCTGTTTTGGGCGTTTATATACAATTGTATCGGTATTCCCGTTGCGGCGGGCGTTTGGTATGCGTTTGGCGGGCCGCTGCTGACGCCGATGTTTGCAGGGCTGGCTATGGCGCTGTCCTCTGTTTGTGTTGTCGCCAATTCGTTGCGCCTGACCCTGTACAAATATAAACCTGATTCCAAATAAAGAATATCCCAAAAAGAAAACCGCTCTTGCGAGCGGTTTCTCAGGGGTTGGAAGTATATTCTATGTGAATAACGCTTATTGCTAAGCTGTTATTACCTTGTTGGTATGATAAGAGTATAATATATCAATTTTAACAAACCGTTAATGAAATATGAATAATCTATTAATACTGCAAATAGGGGAAAAGACGTACAAATGACATACGACAAAAAAGATTTGGGATTGGCTGTTGATTTGGGAACGACAACAATTGCCGTTGCCCTTTATGTGCTGGATACGGGGGAGCGCATTGCGCTGCAGAGCGCCCTGAACCGGCAGGCACGGTTTGGACAAGATGTCATTTCCCGTATTCAATACTGCGGAAAGACGCCGGGCGGGTTAAACGAAATGCATGCGGCCATATCCGCACAATTGACTGAAATGATCTTGGACGTCTGCGATCAGGAGAATGTTCTCACAGAAGATATTAAATGCGCTGTGATTGCGGGCAATACCGTCATGCTGCATATATTGAGGAGATTATCGCCCGTAAGTATGGGGAACGCGCCTTATAAAGCGGAATCGCTTTTTGATGAAACAGTCCTGTTAAGCGATATGGGCATCCCCATCAGCGCACAGTGCTATTTGCCGCCGTGCATATCGGCATTTGTGGGTGCGGATATCACTGTGGGTATGGCTGCGGTTCGTTTTGGACGGGAAGGAAAAAAAGAACTGTACCTGGATGTGGGAACAAACGGCGAAATTGCGATCAGCGATGGAACGCGTATGATGGCTGCGTCGACAGCCGCTGGGCCTGCGTTTGAGGGGCAGCATATTTCGTGTGGGATGGGCGGTGTGCCGGGCGCTGTTGAGCGAATATTCATGCACGAAGGCGCTTTGGGATACGAGACAATAGGGAATGGGGAAGCGGCAGGGATTTGTGGTTCCGGCCTGATTGACGCTGTGGCGTTTTTTTTGCATGAGGGATGTATTGACAAAACGGGCAGGATAGTAGGCGAAAATAATCGCTTTTTGGTTGAGATTGAGGGGCAAAGAGCTTTGCGAATCTGTGACGGTGTTTTTCTCTCGCAGGCGGATATACGGGAATTTCAAACTGCAAAAGCGGCCGTTGCGGCTGGTATAGAGGTTTTGGCGGCGGCATCCAAAACGAACGATGACGAAATAGACGTGTTGTACCTTGCCGGTGGGTTTGGGGTGCACATCGATATCAGCAATGCCGTTGCAACGGGCCTGGTGTCTTCGGGGATGAAGGTTGTGAGCACTGGAAACCTTGCACTGGAGGGTGCGGCTAAAATCCTACTGGACAGGCAGTATGTGGAATACGCAAAGCGTATTGCCAAAACTGCACGAACGTTGAACCTGTCGGGCAACCGTCTGTTTGACAAAGCATATATAGAACACATGTCATTTTAATGGTAAGAAACAAAAACCCCTCTGTTATGCAACGCATGCCGGAGGGGTATAATTGTGTAGTTGATCAACTATTCGCAGCATCTTTTTTGACGGATCGCTTGTGCATCATTTTGCGGACGAACTGTGCGATTGATTTGAGGCCGGGAAACTCGAAACGGCGTTTGACCGAGGTCAGTCCCTTGCGGATTTCAATGTGCTGTGGGCAGCGGGATTCGCATTGCCCGCACTTGATGCAGTCGCCGGCAAGGCGCGGGTTGTCGCCAATGATGCCCGTAACATTCATGTACTGCATTTCACCCGTCATCCAACCGATTGCATAGCTGGTGTTGTATGCGCCAAAGCACGCGGGGATATTAATGTTTTTGGGGCAGGGCATACAGTAATTGCATCCGGTACAAGGTACCTTGTAACTGGCGTTGAAGACGTCGATCACATCATGGATGACCTGATCCTCGGCCTGTGTAAACATACCGGCATGCGCGTGTTCGGCCAATTGCAGGTTTTCATCCAATTGCGCGGTTTCATTCATGCCGGAAAGCACAACAGTCACTTCGGGCTGGTTCCAGAGCCACCGAAGGGCCCAACCGGCGGGGGAAGCGTCTTTATCCGCCTGTTGCATAATGCGGACAGCTTCCTTTGGAAGCCCGGTCGCCAGCTTTCCGCCCAGCAAAGGTTCCATGATAATCACCGGCAGGCCTTTCTCGGCGGCGCGCATCAGGCCTTCGACGCCCGCCTGGTAATGGATGTTGATATAGTTGTACTGTATTTGCACAAAGTCCCATTCATAAGCATCCAGCAAAGCCAAAAAGTCTTTTTGCGAGCCGTGATAGCTGAAACCGATCTGGCTGATCTCGCCCTGGGATTTCTTGTTTGCGATCCAATCTTTGATGCCAAGGCCGCACAACCTTTCCCATTGCCCGAGGTCGGAAATGTTATGGATCAGGTAATAGTCGATGGTTCCTGTTTGCAGCCGTTTTTTCTGTATGTCGAAATATCTGTCGAAATCGACAGCCGTGTGACACATGGTGTGCGGCAGCTTGGTTGCGATCAATATGTTCTCCCGTATACCGTTTTTCGCTAAAAAACGGCCTACAGTTTCCTCGCTGCCAGGGTACAGATAGGCGGTGTCATAGTAATTGACTCCCGACCGGTACGCCTGCATCAACAAGGCTTCCGCTTTCTCATTGTTGGAGGGCAGGCGCATGCATCCATAACCCAGTATAGAAAGTTTGTCGCCGCTGTTTTGATTGTCTCTATATTGCATAAAAACTCCAATACGCTTTTCTAGATATTATGGCACCTGTATATATTTTGGTCAATATAGGAAAATAGGAAGTTTTTTCCCAGTTGTTTTATTTGGATAGCAATAGTATATTGAAAAATATACATGACAATTGGCGTGCCCCCCAATCCTT
>DHOD01000128.1:0-8889 GCA_002407725.1 Christensenella sp. UBA5399
GCCAGCGAGGACCTGCAGGTTGTCATTGGCGATTTGCTTGTGGGGATGAAGGCAAGCTTTAAGGAGAAATTTGCGCAGATCAACAGCAATTTTGTGCGCGTGTTTGAGGAACTGTTTGGCGGCGGGCACGCGCAATTGGAGCTGCTGGACGAGGACGACATTATGGAATGCGGCATAGAGATCATTGCTGAGCCCCCCGGCAAGAAGCTGCAAAATATATCGCTGCTCTCCGGTGGGGAAAAGGCGCTTACGGCAATTGCGCTGCTGTTTGCAATGCTGGCAATCAATCCGTCGCCCGTGTGCCTGCTTGACGAGATCGACGCGCCGCTGGACGATGCGAACCTGATACGGCTGGCCGATTACCTGACGCGGCTTGCAAAAGAACTCCAGTTTATCGTGATCACGCACCGCAAGCCGACAATGGCAATCTGTGATACGCTGTACGGCGTCGCGATGAACGAGCGCGGCGTATCGGATGTCGTGTCGGTCAAGCTGGATGATTTTGGTGCGGCCGGATAATCAATAAGGAGAAATCGAGTATGGGATTGTTTGATAAAATAAAAGAACGAATGGGGAAAACGAAAGAAAATATTTCCTCCAAAATCAACAATGTGATCAAAAGCTTCCGCAAGGTGGACGAGGATTTTTTTGAAGAGTTGGAGGAAGCGCTCATACTTTCGGATATTGGCGTGGTGACGACGGATAAAGTGGTGGATAAACTGCGCGATTATGTCAAGGAAAACAAGATATCCGACCCGGGGGAGATCAAACAGGTACTGCGCGATATCCTGGCGGAGGACATGCAAGCGGAGCCGCTTGCGATCACCAAGCCCACGGTGCTGCTGGTTGTGGGCGTGAATGGAGTAGGGAAGACGACGACAATCGGCAAACTGACGGCGCTGTACAAGAGCCAAGGCAGGGAAGTGATGATTGCGGCGGCGGATACGTTTCGCGCGGCGGCGTCCGAGCAGCTTTCCATATGGGGCGAACGTACGGGGGCGCGTGTGATCAAATATGCGGAGGGGGCAGACCCTGCTGCGGTGGTGTACGACGCGATCGACGCGGCGAAGCATGCGGGATCGGACATTTTGATCATTGATACGGCGGGCCGTCTGCACAACAAAAAGAACCTGATGGGCGAGCTTGAGAAGATTGACAGGGTGATTGATAAGGCGTGGCCGGATGCGCAAAGGGAGACATTTCTTGTCGTGGACGCGACCACGGGCCAAAACGCGATATCGCAAACGGAGCTGTTTAACGAGAGCGTGAAGATCACGGGGATCGTGCTGACCAAGCTGGACGGTACGGCAAAAGGCGGCGTGGTGTGCGCGGTCAAGGACATCACCGGCGTGCCGGTGCGCTACATTGGCCTTGGCGAGGGCGTGGAAGACCTGCAGCCGTTTGACGCGGCCGATTTTGCGGCGGCGATTATTGAGTAAAACCATGCAGTATTCTGCTTGACAAAAGATAAATTGGATGTATAATAAAACAGGTGTAAACCAAACGACCTTTACACCTGTTTTTTGTTTGTTAAGGAGATGGAGCATATGTACGAAAAGGATCTGAACCTCCCGCTGTATTATGATTGTTACAGCAAGTTCCTGACGGAAAAGCAGGCCAGTTTTTTTGAGATGTATTATAACGAGGACCTCTCGTTGGCGGAGATCGCCGCAGTGGAGGGCATCAGCCGCCAGGGTGTGCGGGATGCGCTGGAGCGGGCACGAAAAAAGCTTTACGATATGGAAAGCAAGCTGGGGTTGGCGGCACAGGCAATGGAGAGATAGCGATGGCATTTGAAGGCATATCTGAAAAAATACAAAATATATTCCACAAGCTGACCTCGCGGGGCAAGCTTTCGGAGTCGGACATTAAGGCCGCAATGCGCGAGGTGAAGCTTGTGCTGCTGGAGGCCGATGTAAACTTTATCGTGGTCAAGAAGTTTATCAAGGAGCTCTCGGAAGAAGCGGTGGGTGAAAAGGTGTTGGAGAGCCTTACGCCCGGGCAGCAGGTTGTCAAGCTGGTGCGCGACAAGCTGACAGAATTGCTTGGGGGAACGCAGGCCGAGATAAAAAGCGGCAACCCGACAGTTGTGCTGATGATGGGCCTGCAGGGCGCTGGCAAAACGACATTTTGCGCCAAGCTGGCAGGGTATTATAAAAAACAGGGCAGGAAACCGTTGCTGGTCGCCTGCGATATATACCGCCCGGCGGCAATCAAGCAGTTGCATGTGGTGGGCGAGCAAGCGGGTGTAGACGTCTTTGACAGGGGGACGGAAAAGCCTGAAAAGATTTATAAGGAAGCAATGCAGTACGCGGTCAAGAACGCGTGTGACTTTATTATTGTGGATACGGCGGGGCGCCTGCACATCGACGATGAGATGATTGAAGAGATGAAAGAGCTGAAGGCGGCGGCAAACCCGACGGAAACGTTGCTGGTGCTGGACGCGATGACCGGTCAGGACGCTGTAAACGCGGCCACGACATTTAATGATGATATCGGTATTGACGGTGTGGTGCTGACCAAAATCGACGGCGATACACGGGGCGGCGCAGCAATGTCTGTGCGGGCGGTGACGGGTAAGCCGATCAAGTTTGTCGGTACGGGTGAAAAACTGGCGGATATAGAGCCTTTCTACCCGGACAGGATGGCTTCGCGCATACTGGGCATGGGCGATGTGCTTTCGTTGATCGAGAAGGCGGAGACGGCTTTTGAAGAAAAGAAAGCGGTAGAGCTGCAGCAGAAGATATCAAAGGACCAGCTGACGTTGGAGGACTTCCTCGACCAGATGGAGCAATTGTCGGACATGGGGTCGATGAGCGATATACTGGCGATGATGCCGGGCGGCAATAAGCTGAAGGGCATGCAGGTGGATGAAAAGCAACTGGGGCGGACAAAGGCGATCGTACTGTCCATGACGCCGGAAGAACGCCGCACCCCGCAAATGATTAACGGATCGCGCCGCAAGCGGATTGCTGCGGGCAGCGGGTCCTCCATACAGGATGTCAACCGCCTGCTGAACCAGTTTGACCAGATGAAGAAAATGCTCAAGCAGTTTACCGGTAAGGGCGGCAAGCGCAAAGGAATGTTTAAAATGCCTTTTTAGTTTTCGGTACGCCGTAGCGTGGCAAAACTTGTAGGAATAGATTTTAAAAAAATGAAAGATGGAAAATTTGGAGGTAACAAATGGCAGTAAAAATCAGGTTGAAGAGAATGGGAAGCAAAAAAAATCCTTTCTACCGCATGGTGGTCGCGGACGAGCGTGCGCCCCGGGACGGCAGGTACATTGAAGAGCTGGGATATTACAACCCCCTGACCAAGGACCTTAAGCTGGACAACGAGAAAGCGCAGCAATGGATTGGCAACGGTGCGCAGCCGACCGATACGGTGCGTGCATTGCTGAAAAAGAGCGGGGCGATCAACTAAACAAGGAGAGACGGCATGAGGGAATTGGTAGAATATATTGCCAAGAGTCTTGTGGATACGCCGGACGGTGTTAAGGTCAACGAGCGCGAAGAAGAGCGTGCGTTTATCATTGAAGTATCCGTTGCGCCGGACGATATGGGCAAGGTGATCGGCAAGCAGGGCAGGATTGCCAAGGCGATCCGTACGGTGGTGAAGGCGGCTTCCGCAAAATCACCCAAAAAGTATATTGTAGAGATTGTATGACAGACTTTTTTGAGCTTGGACGCGTCCTGAAGCCCCAGGGGATCCGTGGCGAAGTGAAGGTGGAGGCGTACACCGACGACCTGTCCCGCTTTATCGGTTTGGGGTTTGTGTTCTTCAAGCAGGGCGAGGGTTATGTCAAGGCAGGCCTTGTGAAAACAAGGGTGGACGCAAAGCACGCTTACCTGACGCTGGAAGGCATAAGCGACCGGGACGGCGCGGAAAAGCTCAGGGGCCAGTATATCTATATCGACAGGGAGAACGCCGCGCAACTGCCACCGGGGCATTATTACATCAGCGATATGCTGGGTATGCGTGTCAGCGACAGCAACGGCAATGCGCTGGGTATATTAAAGGACATTATGCAGACGGGCAGCAGAGATGTGTATGTTGTCCAGGCGGACGGTCAAGGCACGGTGATGTTTCCATCGGTGGACGGCGTCATTCTGGATCGTGACATTGACAAGGGTACGATGACGGTAGACGCAGAAAAGCTTGACGAGGTGGCAGTATATGATATTTAACTGCCTGACGATATTCCCGGAGATGTTTTCCGGTTTTTTGTCGGAAAGCCTGCTGAAAAAGGCGATGGACAAAGGCGCGCTGGAAGTGAACCTGGTTGATTTCCGCGAATACACCGCGGACAAGCACAAGCGGGTGGACGATTATCCGTTTGGCGGCGGCGCGGGGATGCTGCTGATGGCGCAGCCACTGTGCGACTGTTTTGGGGCGCTCGAGGCCACATATGCAGGTAGACGAACCCGGAATATCTATATGAGCCCGTCCGGCAGGCCACTTGTGCAGCAAGATGTCGCAAGGCTTTATGAAGGATACGATGTGCTCAACATACTTTGTGGGCACTATGAGGGTGTTGACCAGCGGGTACTGGACTGCTGCATTGACGAGGAGATATCGATTGGCGATTATGTGCTGAGTGGCGGCGAGCTTCCCGCAATGGTGCTGGTCGATTGTGTTTCGCGGTGTGTGCCGGGTTTCCTGTCTAACGACGAATCGCTGGCGCAGGAAAGTTTCTCGGAAGGGCTGCTGGAATATCCGCAGTTTACGCGTCCGCAGGATTTCCGGGGGATGACGGTGCCGGAGGTACTGGTTTCCGGCCATCACGGCAACATTATGCGCTGGCAGCGCGAGCAGGCGATCAAAAAGACATTGCAGGTCCGGCCCGATCTTTTGGCGGGGGCTGTGCTCAGCAAGGATGAACAGGAGTTTGTAAAGTCATTGCAGGATAATGATTTGAAATAGGAAAAACAGGGTTGATATCGCCATGGTGATGTGGTATAATCCGTTTTGTCTGTGAATTCGGGCGGTCCGCTGTTTCGCAAGGGAATATGAACGTCTGTGAGGGAAGGAGGCACGAAAAATGAACGATATTATTAAATCGATTGAAGCGGAACAACTGAAGACTGATTTGCCGGCGCTGGAGATTGGCGATACGGTAAAGGTCAACGTAAAGGTTGTGGAAGGTTCCAGAGAGAGGATACAGGTCTTTGAAGGGTACCTGATCGCACAGAAGGGCGGCGGCCTTTCGGAGACGATCACCGTACGGCGCGTATCTTACGGCATCGGTGTGGAAAGGACATTCCCTGTCCATTCGCCCAGGGTGGATTCCATCGAGGTTGTGCGGCACGGCAAAGTGCGCAGGGCAAAGCTGTATTACCTGCGTGACAGGGTCGGTAAAGCGGCGAAAATCCGGGAACGGTAATCGCGGCATGGCAACGTATAGAAAATCCGGTTGATGCAGCCGGATTTTTTGCATTTTTTATCACATTTATGTATACTGGTGGACATGGATATACAGTGGTATCCCGGCCATATGACAAAAGCGCGCCGGCAGATGCAGCAAAAACTGAAGATGATCGATATGGTGATCGAGACGCTGGATGCGCGCGCGCCAAAAAGCTCGCTGAACCCGGATTTTGACGATCGGTTCGCATCCAAAATGCGGATGTATGTGCTGAATAAAGCCGATCTTGCAGACCAGAACATCACAAAGCAATGGGTCGCTTACTTTAAGCAGCAGGAGATTCCCTGCATATCTTTTTCGGCGGCAAACGACAAGCCGGCCGTGCTGCAAAAGCAGATTGTGGATGCGGCAAACGGATTTTTGCAGCGGTACAGGGATAAGGGCGTAAAAAAGACGTTGCGTGCCATGATTGTGGGTATCCCCAATGTGGGGAAGTCTGCGATCTTAAACCGCCTTTTGGGAACAAAAAAAATGAAAGAGGGCAACAAACCGGGCGTCACCAAGGCGCTGCAATGGGCGAAAATAGACGATTATCTGGAAATCATGGATTCGCCGGGCATGCTGTGGCCCAAGTTTGACGACGAGCAGACGGGCGCGGTCGTCGCGTTGATCGGCAGTGTAAAGCTGGATGTGCTTAACGAGGAAGAACTGGCGTTTTACCTGATCAAACTGCTTGCCAGGTCGCATCCGGAAATGCTGATCGAGCGGTATAAACTGGATGAAGTGGGAGAAGACGCATACCAGATGCTTTGCGATATCAGCAGGAAGCGCGGTTTTTTTCTGAAGGGTGGAGAATACGACACGGAGAGGGCGGCAAAAACGGTATTGGACGAATTCAAGAATGGAAAGCTGGGACGGATATCGCTGGAGGTACCCGATGGGCGTTAGGGAAGAAAAACTGCAGGCCCGGCTGGATGAAATGACGGTCATTGAAAAAGCGCACTGGAATGCCGGAGAGCGGTATATCGCAGGATTGGACGAGGTAGGCCGGGGGCCGCTGGCGGGGCCGGTGGTGGTGGCCTGCGTAATCATGCCGCCCGATAGACTGGTCATGGGTGTGGATGATTCAAAGAAGCTATCCGAGAAACGACGTGGGAAGTTGTACGAGCAAATCGTTGAAGTGGCGATCGATTATTCGGTTTGCTGTGTGGATGAAAAGCAAATTGACGAGATCAATATATTGAACGCGACAAAACAGGCCTTCTATGGCGCGCTTGCGGGCATGCGTGTCGCGCCCGACCACGTATATACGGATGCGATGCCCATGGAGATCGATATGCCCTGCCATCCCGTCGTCAAAGGGGACAGCAAAATTTATTCGGTTGCTGCCGCATCGATTGTTGCCAAGGTGACGCGTGACAGGATTATGCAGGAATATGACGAGCAATACCCCGGCTACCAGTTTGCGCAGCACAAGGGATACGGTACAAAAGCCCACTATGAAGCAATTGCGCAGCATGGTATACTGGATATACACAGGAAGTCTTTTTTAAAAAAGATACTGGAGCGCACATGAGCAGGCAGGCGCTGGGGGCACGGGGCGAAGAATATGTAGCCGGGTACATACAGCGGCAGCGCATGGCGGTGCTGGAGCGCAATTACAGGTGCAGGCTGGGCGAGATCGATATCATTGCCAAAGACGGCGATACGGTTGCTTTTATTGAGGTAAAAACACGGTCGGGCAGCCGGTTTGGATCGCCGGCGGAGGCAGTTACAGAAGCAAAAAAGCAAAAGCTGCTGAAGGCTGCGTACGATTATATTGCGTCGCGCGATGTGGGCGATGTTGGCTTGCGGTTTGATGTGGCAGAGGTTTTTGTACAGGACAACGGTTTTTCAATTAATTATATCAAAAATGCGTTCGGAGAATAAATGGATTCACAGCTTTTACAAAACCAACAGCAATTTATTATTCTTTTTGCAATAGCGGGGATTATATTCCTTGTTGCCATGCAGTACATTTACAGTTCGCGGCAGCGGGGCAATCCCCTGGCAAAGCCGAAAAACCATATCTGGATTTTTGTGGCGATGGCTGCTTTTGCATTCCTCATCCGGTTGATTATCGCATACCAGATGCCGGGATATGAATCGGACGTCAATTGTTTCAGGGCCTGGGCGATGTACTCGTACGAGGGGGGCTTTGAGAACTTCTATAACGGCGATTTCTTTGCCGACTATCCGCCTCTGTACATTTACCTTCTTTCATTCCTTGGCCTCATCAGGGATGGCGCAGGGATGGATTCGATGTCGGCGGAATACGGCGTGCTGGTCAAGCTGCCTGCGCTGCTGCTCGATATCCTGTTTGCATATTTTGTGTACAAAGTTGCGGAAAAGGCGATCAACAGCAAGGCAGGGCTCTTTCTGAGCGCGCTGATATTGCTTAACCCCGCTGTGATGGCAAATTCGGCGCTCTGGGGGCAGGTGGACATCATTGTAACGGTGTTGATGGTGCTGACGCTGTTTCTGCTGTATAAGAATAAGCTGTTTTTATCGGCAGTGGTGTTTATACTGGCGTTTTTGCTGAAACCACAGGCGATCATGATTGCGCCGGTGTTGCTTTTTGTGTTTGTCAGGAATATTGTTGTGTCCAAAAACAAGGGAAAAGCGGTATTGACCTTGGTGGGCGCACTGGCGGTCATGGTGGCGCTGTTCTTTGTTGTGCCGCTGCCTTTTGGCATAAACAGGGAGCCGCTTTGGCTGGTGGACAGGATGATGGAAACAATGGGCCAGTACCAGTACGCGACGCTGAACGCAATGAATGTGTACGCGTTGGCCGGGCTCAACTTTACGCCGATTGAGGGGCTGACGGTTCTGGGCCTGCCGCTGAACGTTTGGGGATATATCTGCGTTGGCATCATATGTGTGTATGCGCTGTGGCTTTATGTCAAAAATCCGGACAAGCGTTATATATTCATATTGGCGGCGTTTATTGTATACAGCGTATTCCAGTTTGTGCACAGCATGCACGAGCGTTATATCTATGTAGTGCCCGTACTGCTGCTGATGGCGTACATCTTCATCCGCGATAAGCGGCTGCTGTACTGCACATTGCTGGTGTTTGGCATATCCATGCTCAACCAGTGCATTTCGCTTTACCATTACCAAATGTCCATCCCGTATGCGGCATGCGCGGTGCTCTCCGCCACAGGGCTTGCCGTATACGCGTACACGGCGTATGTGTGCACCGCACTTGCGCTTAGGCCGCCCGTGGTTGACGAGCCGTTTTTTGGCGAGAACATCAGGATAAAGGAGAGCAAGCCGCCAAAACCACAAAAGCAAATGCAGATTGCGGCGGGCCGCAAAACAATGGAGCGAAAGGACGTACTTGTGATGGCGGTCATCACAGCGGTCTATTCCGTTGTGGCGTTTACGAACCTGGGGTCGTTCACCATACCCAGCTCGACGGCGATATTGAACGGCGAGGTGGTCGTGGAGCTGGAAGAACCGGAAACGGTTGCGTCTATGAA
>DHOD01000128.1:9026-12098 GCA_002407725.1 Christensenella sp. UBA5399
CTATGAAGTATTACGCCGATTATGGAACGGGTGTGTTCACGGTGTCCTCGTCGGTGGACGGGCAATATTATACGCCGGTGGTGGTGTATGACGGGAACGAAGCGAAGAACGAAGTGATCCACGAGGCGGGAGACCTCTTCAAATGGAATGAATACAATCTGGGCGTTGCGGCGAAATACCTGAAGATCACCCCCTATGACAGCGCACTCCCCATACGCGAGATGGGCTTTGAAAGCGTGGAAGGCGAGCTGCTCACGCCTGTCGGTGTGAGCGGGACGGCGGAAAACGCGCAGGCGCTGTTTGACGAGCAGGGGCAAGTGCCCAGGGTGCGGTCATACATGACGGATTTCTATTTCGACGAGCTGTACCATGTGCGGACAGCATACGAGAACATCAACGGCATTACGCCGTACGAGATCACGCATCCGCCGCTGGGGAAGGTGATCATTGCGTCTGGCATAGAGCTGTTTGGCATGAATCCGTTTGGCTGGCGCTTCATGGGTACGCTGGCTGGCGTACTGATGCTGCCGGTGATCTATATCATAGCCAAAATGCTTTTCAAAAAGACGCGTTTTGCAGCGGTGGCAACCATCCTGTTGGCGGTGGATTTTATGCATTTCGCGCAGACGCGAATCGGTACGGTCGACAGCTACAGCATACTTTGGATCATGCTGATGTACCTGTTTATGTACCGGTATACGCAAACCAGCTTCAACAAGCAGCCATTGGGCAAGACGCTGGTGCCGTTGTTTTTCTGCGGCCTGTTTTTTGGACTGGGCGCGGCGACAAAATGGCTGTGTATCTACGCGGGCGCCGGATTGCTTGTCATATTCCTGATCACAATGTTCAAGCGCTACCAGGAATATAAGGCTGCCGTCATGGCGCCTGACGGTGGGGAGGTGGCGAACAGCTACAGGAAGAATGTCATATTGACGCTGCTTGCCTGTGTAGGGTTCTTCATCGCCATACCGGCAGCAATTTACCTGGTGTCCTATGCGCCGTATTTTATGGTGACGGACGGCGGTGCCTATCGCGGCCTCAGCGATATCATCGACAATCAAAAATATATGCTGAATTACCATGCGTTCCTCAATCCGGATACGGTACACCCGTTTTCTTCGCAATGGTACACATGGCCTGCAGACATCCGGCCCGTGTTGTTTTTTAGCGAGAGTGACGCGCAGGCGGGCACCGTGTCGACGCTTTCCACAATGGGGAACCCGCTGCTGTGGTGGGCGGGCATTGTGGCTGCCGTTGTGCTTGCGGTCAAGGTGGTGCTGGACAGCAGGTATCGCAAATTCGGCCTGGTGTTCATTGTCATTGCAACACTGTCACAATATATGCCGTGGTGGTTTGTGACGCGTGAGCTGTACATATACCATTATTTTGCGACTGTGCCGTTTTTGATTTTGCTGGTTGTGTATTGGCTAAGCTTCATTGAAAAAGATTATAAATATGGAAAAATATTCACTTTGGGATTTGTGATGGCCTGCGTGATATTCTTTATAGTATTCTATCCTGTCATATCGGGCGTGCCCGTGGATGCGCGCTACGCGGAAGGCCTCCGCTGGTTGGGCACGTGGCCGTTCTATTGATTTCTAAGACCAGTATTTCCTGTCCAAAGATCGGTATTGGATCGCCTCGGCAATGTGCGCGGCGGTGATTGGCGTACTCTCCTCCAAATCGGCGATCGTGCGCGCGACCAGTATGAGGCGCGAGTAGGACCGTGCGCTGAGGTTGAGGTTTTCGTATGCATTTTTAAGCAAGGCTTCGGCAGCCTCGTCAAGCTTGCAAAATGCTTTGATTTCCGGCGGCGAAAGCTGCGCGTTGCAGTATTTCCCAATATCATTGTACCGGGAAAGCTGGATGGAACGCGCGTCGTTGACGCGTGCGCGTACCTGTTCGGATGTCTCCTGCAGGCCGGTTGATTGCAGGTGTTCATAATCGATCCGGCCCATTTCCACATGCAGGTCCACCCTGTCCAGCAGCGGTCCGCTGATTTTTGCCAGATATCGGCTGATCTGGAACTGGGAACACCGGCATTCCTCGGCAGAACCGAAGTTGCCGCAGGGGCAGGGGTTCATGGATGCGACAAACATAAAATCCGCAGGGTACAACACCTTGGAATTGGCGCGGGATACGGAAACAACGCCATCCTCGAGCGGTTGGCGCAATGCCTCCAGCACATTCCGCTGAAACTCCGGCAGTTCGTCGAAATATAATACGCCGCGGTGCGCAAGGCTGATTTCGCCGGGGCGAGTTTTTGCGCCGCCGCCAATGATCGCAGCCGAAGACGCCGTGTGGTGCGGGCTCCTGAACGGGCGGGTGCCAATCAGGTCACGGCTGGTTTGCAATTCGCCCGCCGCCGAATGAATTTGCGTGACCTCCAGCGCCTCGTCAAATGTGAAATCCGGCAGTATGCCGGGCAGGGCCTTGGCCAGCATGCTCTTGCCGGAGCCGGGGCTGCCGATCAACAATATATTGTGGCTGCCCGCCGCGGCAATCTCCATGGCGCGCTTGGCCTTCTCCTGGCCCTTGATGTCCGCAAAATCGATTGCAATCTGGCCACTTTGGGAGGCCGTCCATTTTTCCGGGGTCAGTATGTCGGGCTTGGTTTCTTTATTCAATATAGAGGTAAGCTCTTTTAAATGCCGTAAAGGCAGCACCTTGATCCCCTCAATGTATTGTATCTCTTTACGGTTTTCATACGGGATAACCATAAAGTTGAATCCGCGTTTGTATGCGTCGATGACCATGGGCAGCAGCCCGTTGACCGGCCGGACGTCGCCGTTCAGCGATAGTTCGCCAAAAATGACCATATATTTCAGGTAGTCGGAAAGAACCTGCTCGCTGGCGGCCAGCAGGCCGGTCGCAATGGAAAGGTCGTAGACCGTACCTTCCTTACGCTGGTCGGCGGGGGCCAGGTTGACAGTGATTTTTTTTGCGGGATATTCAAACCCCGAATTTTTGATGGCGGAACGCACGCGCTCGCGGGATTCCTTGACAGAGGCATCGGGCAGGCCGCAAATCTCGTAAGAAGGCATGCCGTTATAGACGTCCACCTCCACAAGG
>DHOD01000128.1:12246-12463 GCA_002407725.1 Christensenella sp. UBA5399
CACCTCCACAAGGACAGGGTAGCCGTTTATTCCGTTTAATCCGTAACTTAAAACTTTGGCCAGCATTTTATATGTTTCTTTCCGGTAAGAATATTGTAAGTAATTTTATTATCCGCAATTCGGGCAGGTGTGTCAAGCGGGTGGGGTGCAAAGGGAAAGAATAGACAAAACGGAAATAAGGATATACAATAAAGAAGTTAATTTTAAAATGAAAAAG
>DHOD01000145.1:0-173 GCA_002407725.1 Christensenella sp. UBA5399
CTGCAAAACAAGGTGGACCCGTATTTGCGGCCGCTGTACGATGCGCTGTACGATTTTATGGGGGCCGACGCGTACGCCCGGCTTTCGGAAAAAGGTGTGATTGAGGTGGCGCCGCTTGCGTACATGCGCGGGCGTACGCTCAATGACTCCTTTATCATACTGGACGAGGCGCA
>DHOD01000145.1:295-725 GCA_002407725.1 Christensenella sp. UBA5399
CTTTATCATACTGGACGAGGCGCAAAACTGCACAAACGAACAAATAAAAATGTTTTTGACAAGGTTTGGCGAAGGGGCGCGCGTTGTGGTGACAGGCGACATCACGCAGATCGACCTGCCAAAAGAACGGGCTTCCGGTTTGAAGCGCGCAGTGGATTTGCTGAAGGGAATCAAAAATATCGCGACTATCTATCTCACTCAGAAGGACGTTGTAAGGCATCCGCTGGTGCGGGATATCATCCGTGCATATGAAAAATATGAGAGTAAAAAGAAAGACCGGCAGGACAGGCCTGTTTAAACGTCTGCTGTTGCAGGCAGTTATGGAATATGGAGAAAAATAAAGTTAAAACGAATAGAAAAGCTGTAGTGAATGTGTTGATGACGTTGGGCGCGTTTTTGATTTGCATTGTGACGGCAATCATTTCCATTA
>DHOD01000145.1:919-1357 GCA_002407725.1 Christensenella sp. UBA5399
TGCGCAGGGCGATATTGCGCCCGAAACGATTACGGCGCCGGAGGATTTTGTAGACGAAGTCACAACACAGCGCCTGCGCGAGGAAGCACAGGCCATGGTGGGGCCGTCGTATAAAATTGACGACGACCACACACAGCAGGTGATTCAGAGCTTCTCAAATGATTTTGAAATGATGCAGCAGGCGCGGGAGCAGGCAGAGACACTGTATACAAGCTATCACACCGGTATCCAGGAAGGCATCCAAAACAGCATAGACGAAGCGGGAAGGGCAAACGAAGTGATTGCGGCCCAGGCCGAGGCCAGCACAGCGCCGAGCGACGGACAGGGCGCGGCTGCCACGCCCGCGCCTACACCCACGTCGGTGCCCGTTCCTACGCCATATGAGATGCCCGCATTTCATCCCGAGACCACCGACTGGCAGACGGTGCTGACGGAGGG
>DHOD01000145.1:1556-7874 GCA_002407725.1 Christensenella sp. UBA5399
GAGATACAGGCGCTGTTGCCTGCGTATATGAACAATGACGATATGATGACAGTGATATCCTGGCCGCAAAGCGACCTGAATGATTTGGATAACACCGTCATGAAGGAAATGCAGCAGGAAATGCACGATGGGATTGCGTCGGATGATCTGGAAACGGCAAAATCTTCCATGGTTTCGGATGTGGCGAGGCAGCTCCGACTTTCGATATCGCAGGAAAGCACGCTGGAAAAGCTGATTGATAACGATCTGGATACAAACCTGGAATTTGATGAAGCGGCAACCAATGCAGAAAGACAGGCCGCGGTGGAGAATGTTCAGCCGAAGGAATACAAGAGAGGCGAAAACATTGTAACAAAGGGGAACAGGATCACCGCGGAACAATACGAGCTGCTGCGCGAGCTGGGGATGCTCTCGTCCGAAGGGACGTCGTCCCGGACCTATGCCGCTGTGTTCGTGTATATAACGTTGATGTTTGCGATGTATGTGGTCTTTCTTGCGACGTTCAACAAGCGATTGTTGGGTGATACAAAGAAAGTTGCCATACTCTCTATACTGACGGCGGTTGCTTATGTTACGACGGCGGTTGCGCAGCTGGTTTCGGTGCATGTGTATCCGATCATACTGTTTGTGATACTGGGCGCGGTGCTGCTGTCGCCAAAAAACGCAATGGTCTACAGCGTATTTTTGTCATTGCTTTTAATGAGCGTGACAACCAACGGACAGGATCTGATGAGCAGGGAATCGTTGGTGATCTTGTTAAGTACGCTGGTGGGCAGTTTTTTTGCCGTATATATTTTAAAGGATATGCGGTTCCGGTCGCGGCTGCTGTGGGCCGGCGTTGTCTCGGCGGTGCCGGGCGTGGTGATTGAAACCATTCTTTGGATGCTGCGGATCATCAACTCGCAGCAACTGATGTTCAACAGCGCTGTGACCGCGGCAAGCGGGTTGCTTTGTGGCATCGCGAGCATTGGCGTGCTGCCGATCATCGAGAATACGTTCAGGCTGACAACGCCCACAAAGCTGCTGGAGCTCTCGTCGCCCAGCCACCCACTGCTGCAACGGCTGCAGGTGGAGGCGCCGGGGACATATCACCATAGCGTGCTGGTGGCCAACCTTGCGGAATCCGCAAGCAATGCGGTGGGGGGCTATGCGCTGCTGGCACGGGTGGGCGCATATTTCCACGATGTAGGGAAGCTGGAAAATCCGCTGTTCTTCAAAGAGAACCAACGGAACAATTTTAATCCGCATGATAACTTTTCGCCATGGGAAAGCTCGGCTATTATCAAACGGCATACGACAGAAGGGGCGGCAATGCTGAAAAAGCACAATATGCCGCCGGAGCTTATAACAATTACAAGGGAGCACCATGGCAACAGTCTGACGGGGTATTTTTATGCACAGGCGTTAGAGACGGGCAAAAAAGTGAATGAGAACGATTTCCGTTATGATTCCATCCCGCCCACCACAAAGGAAGGCGCGATCATTATGCTGGCCGATGTGGTGGAGGCTGCTGTGCGCAGCTTGGACAGGCCGGAGCGTGAGGAGATTGAGGAAACGGTGAATCGATTGATCCGGGAGCGGTACGATGACGGGCAGCTTGACAATGCGCCGCTCAACCGGATGGACCTCAACAAGATATCGACGGCGTTTATCAATATATTCTCCGGCGTTTATCACCAGAGGATACAGTATCCTGAAATAAAAATCCATGGAGTGATTGATGAGGATAACGTTCTTTAACGAGGAAGGCGCATCGGAAGACAGCCTTGCGGGGATTGAGGCGGCATTGGACTGTGCGGCCGGTGTTGAGGACGTGGATTTTTGCGTCAATATCAAAATTACGGATGATAGGGAAGTAGCGGCCCTGAACGCGCAATTTCGCGGTGTGGAAGGGACGACGGACGTGCTCTCCTTTCCTGCGTACGATTTCGAAGGGCTGCTGTCTGGCGCGATGGATGCGATTGACCCGGAATTGGAAAACGGCAGGGTATTCATAGGGGATATTGTGATCTCGTTGCCGCGCGCACGTGAGCAGGCGCAGGAGTATGGACATAGCCTGAAGCGGGAAATGGCGTTTCTGGCTTTGCATGGTACGCTGCATCTTTTGGGGTACGATCATGAAAACGAACAGGACGAGCAGGCGATGTTGGAACGGCAGAATAGCATATTAAGGCAGGCGGGCATAGGCAGGGGGACGGATGGCTGAGCAACATAAGGACGACAGGCAAAATCAAAATGAAGAAAAGCAGAATGTGAAAACCGGCGGGTCGCTGATCAACAGCTTCAACCATGCAATAAACGGTTTTTTACATTCTTTTAAAATGGAACGCAACATGAAAATTCATGTGGTGTGCGCCGCCATATGTATTTTTGCGGCGTTGATCACCCATGTGACACGTTTTGAGATGATTGCGCTGGTGCTGGTGATCGCGTTTGTGTTTTTTGCGGAGTTGTTTAACACAGCGGTTGAGGCGACTGTGGACCTGATCACCAAAAAGGAATACAGTGAGCTTGCGAAAAAGGCGAAGGACGTTTCGGCAGGCGGCGTGCTTGTCGCCGCAATGTGCGCGCTTGTGGTGGGATACCTGGTGTTTTTCAGAAAACTCTACGCGCTCGGGCCGGCATCCAGCTCGTATATCAACGGCTTGCCCGCGTATCTTACGCTGGCGGCACTGCTGCTTGTTTTCATTGGCGTCATTGTTATGAAATCGCGTTTTATCAAAAAAGGCGGCAATTATGTACAGGGCGGGATGCCGAGTGGACATACCGCATTTGCATTTGCGCTTTTTGTGGCAATCGCATTTGTGTCGCGTGATGCGGTGGCGGCTATTTTTGCCTTCATTATGGCATTGATTGTCGCGGAAAGCCGTATGGAAACAAAGGTGCATACGTTTGCGGAAGTGATTATGGGGGCGCTGATGGGCGTTGTGATCACGGTTGTCGTGTTCCAGGCGGCACAGATTTTGCTGGTATAGAAGGGAAGAAATACAAAGACATGTTTAAATCTGAATTTGTGGCGTTGGTGGGCAGCCCCAATGTGGGTAAATCTACGTTGATCAACGCGCTGGTGGGCAGCAAGATTGCCATCGTATCCAAAAAACCACAGACGACGCGTAACCGCATCACCGGCGTTTTGACCATGGAGGATAGCCAGATTGTATTCCTGGATACGCCGGGAATCCACGCGCCAAAAAACAAATTGGGCGAATACATGGTGGACGTGGCGCAATCGGCGGCGCGGGATGTGGATGTCGTATTGTTTATTGCGGACGCGAAGACGGGTGTGCGCGAGCGGGATATGGAGATACTGGAAGGGCTGAGAGGCGGCGCGCCGGTCATTGTTGCGCTCAACAAGATCGATGCGGTGGACGGAGAACGGGCGGATGAGGTGGAGCAGTCTGTAAAACAGTTTGCATTTCCGGTGATACGGATATCCGCGCTGCATGCGCTCGGGCTTGACGCGCTGTTGGATGAACTGAAAAAGCACCTGCAGGAAGGGCCGATGTTCTACCCCGGGGATATGGTCACCGACCAGCCGCAGCAACTGCTTGTGGCGGAGCTGATCAGGGAAAAGGCCCTGAAAAACATTGGCAAAGAAGTGCCGCACGGGATAGGCGTTGAGATTGAAAAAATGCAATATGATGAAACAAAGAAGATGTATAATATCGACGCGGTGATTTATACGGAGAAGGATTCGCATAAGGGAATCATTATTGGGGCGGGCGGCAGCAGGCTGAAAAAAATTGCCTCCGGCGCGCGTGAGGAAATTGAACGGATGCTGGATGCAAAAGTGTTTATGCAGGTATGGGTAAAAGTGAAGGCGGGCTGGCGCAATAAAATGTCGATGCTGCGCGCGCTGGGATACGACCAGGTTTAAGCGATGGATAAGGACTTATGTATTGTTCTGAAGACGGTCAACTACAGGGATTATGACAAAATGCTTACGTTGTTTTCACGCGAGGAGGGCAAAGTATCGGCGATGGCGCCCGGCGTGAGAAGCATCAAAAGTAAGCTGGCTGCCGCCGCGCAGCCGCTTTGCTGCGCAGAATACGAGTTTGACCTGCGCAAGGGGAGGCGTTATATAAAAAACGCGCTGATCAAACAAACCTTTTCGAAAATCATCAACGATTATGACAGGTTTACGGCCGCAAGCGTGATGATTGAGCTAACAGAAAAAATATTGGAACATGCCGGCGAATGGGATGGGCTTTTTGTGCGCCTGGTCATGACGTTGGATGCGATGGAGCAGGGTGAGGCGGACGCAAAGACGGCGTTGGCTTATTTTTTTGTGCAGGCAATCGATTTGTTGGGGATTTTCCCCGCGTTGGATTTTTGCGCGGCGTGTGGGAAACCGGTGGAAACAATACAGCACTTCAACCTGACCGAAGGTGGGGCGGTATGCGCGGATTGCGCGGGACGGCTGGGCGTGCCAGCAGGGAATAAAATGGCTGCGGAACATTTTGGCATGTTGCGCAGGGTAAAGCCGTCGGCAGCGGTAAAATATGTGGATAAGGGATATATGGCCGCGTTTATCGGCATGGCAAACGGCTATGTTGCGCGGAGCGGCGACGTCAGGCTGAAATCTATGAAATTCATAAAGGAATAGACAACATAAAAAGCTGGTGGCTTGGATAAACGGGTAAATTGTCGCAAAATCCTGTTGTATTGTCAATTTTATTCATGTATAATATTTCATATTGCCGCGAAGGGGCTGGTAGATGTTGGCAGAGGGTTTGAGAAGGCGCCCCGACGCATTGTATGTTTGTTTTTTTGTGAAGATATTATAAGTGTGAAGGAGAATAAGTAATGTCAAAAAAGTACGTCTATCTGTTTAAAGAGGGTGACGCCTCAATGAAGAATCTTTTGGGTGGCAAAGGCGCGAACCTTGCGGAAATGACCAATCTGGGGCTCCCGGTACCGCAGGGTTTTATTGTGTCTACAGAGGCCTGCACAAAGTATTATGAAGACGGCCAGAAGATCGCGCAGGAAGTGGTTGACCAGATTTATGATGCAATGGCAAAGACGGAAGAAGTTGCCGGCAAAAAGTTTGGCGATCCGGAAAATCCATTCCTTGTATCCGTAAGGTCGGGGGCGCGCGCTTCTATGCCGGGAATGATGGATACAATACTGAACCTTGGACTCAACGACGTGGCGGTCGAAGGCGTGGCCAGGAAATCGGGGAATCCGCGTTTTGCGTATGATAGTTACAGAAGGTTTATCCAGATGTTCTCCGATGTCGTTATGGAGATCGATAAGGAAAAGTTTGAGCATGAATTGCATTCGATGAAGGAAGCCAAGGGCGTGGAACTTGACACAGACCTTGATGCCGACGATCTGAAGAATCTGGTTGCAAAATATAAAGAGATTTATAAAAAAGAAATGGGCAAGGACTTCCCGCAGGATGCGAAAGAGCAGCTGCTGGAATCTGTTACCGCTGTTTTCCGTTCGTGGGATAACCCCAGGGCGATCGTATACCGCAGGATGAATGACATTCCCGCAAGCTGGGGAACCGCCGTCAACGTACAGACAATGGTATTTGGCAACATGGGCGACGATTGCGGCACAGGCGTTGCGTTTACGCGTGACCCTTCGACCGGGGAAAAGAAGCTGTATGGTGAATACCTGATGAATGCGCAGGGCGAGGACGTTGTTGCGGGCATCAGGACGCCCCAGCCGATTTCCGCACTGCAGAACACAATGCCCGACGTATACAAGCAGTTTACGGATATCGCAAAGCTGCTGGAAGACCACTACAGGGACATGCAGGATATGGAGTTTACGATTGAAGGCAGTAAGCTTTATATGCTCCAGACAAGGAACGGCAAGAGGACGGCGACAGCCGCGCTCAAAATTGCGGTTGACCTTGTGAACGAAGGCAAGCTGACAGAGGAAGAAGCACTGATGAAGATTGAGCCCAAACAGCTTGATTCGCTGCTTCACCCCACGTTCACGGCGGCGGCGCTCAAGGCTGCCAAGCCGATTGGCAAGGGCCTGCCGGCATCCCCCGGCGCTGCAAGCGGCGCGCTGTATTTTACAGCGGAAGATGCGACAGCGGCAGCGGCAGCGGGAAAGAAAGTTGTACTGGCACGCCAGGAGACATCGCCCGAGGATATTGAAGGTATGTACGCATCGCAGGGTATACTGACTGCACGTGGCGGCATGACATCGCATGCGGCGGTTGTGGCGCGTGGCATGGGCACATGCTGTGTGGCGGGTGCGGGCGAGCTGAAGATTGATGAAAAAGGTAAGAAAATGACAGCGCCCGACGGTAAAGTGTACAAAGAGGGCGACGCGATTTCGCTGAACGGCTCGACCGGC
>DHOD01000145.1:8016-8218 GCA_002407725.1 Christensenella sp. UBA5399
GCTGAACGGCTCGACCGGTAATGTTTACGGCGAAGCGATCGAGACACAGGAAGCGACTGTTACGGGCGATTTCGAAATTGTCATGGGTTGGGCAAACAAACTGCGTACACTGAAAGTGCGTACCAATGCGGATACACCTCAGGATGCGCAGCAGGCGCTCGAGTTTGGCGCGGAAGGCATCGGCCTTTGCCGTACTGAGCAC
>DHOD01000145.1:8376-10232 GCA_002407725.1 Christensenella sp. UBA5399
GTACTGAGCACATGTTCTTTGCAGAGGACAGGATTGCCGCAATGCGTGAAATGATTGTTTCCAAAACGGTGGAGCAGCGTGAAAAAGCGCTTGCGAAGCTGCTGCCTATACAGAAGAAAGATTTCAAGGGCATTTACACGGCAATGAAAGGGCTGCCTGTGACGATCCGGTTCCTTGACCCGCCGCTGCACGAGTTCCTGCCCACAGACGAGAAGGATATTGTTGCGCTGGCGAAGGAAATGTCGCTTGAAGTGGACGAGCTTAAGGGCATCATTGAGAGCCTGCACGAGTTTAACCCGATGCTGGGGCACCGCGGCGTACGCCTTGCGGTTACATTCCCGGAGATTGCCGTAATGCAGACACGCGCAGTGATGGAGGCGGCGATTGAGGTAAGCGAGGAGACCGGTGTTGAAATTACGCCTGAAATCATGATCCCGTTGGTGGGCGACGTTAAGGAGCTCAAGTATGTGAAGGATTTTGTGGTCGCGACAGCCGAGAAGGTCATGGAGGAAAAAGGCAAGCAGATTCCTTACATGGTCGGTACGATGATAGAGGTGCCGCGGGCGGCGCTGGTGGCGGACGAAATTGCCAAAGAGGCGGAGTTCTTCTCGTTTGGTACAAACGACCTGACACAGATGACGTTTGGGTTCAGCCGCGACGATGCAGGCAAGTTCCTGGACGATTATTACGCCAAGAAGATTTACGAGTCCGATCCTTTTGCGCGTCTTGACCAAGAAGGCGTTGGACAGCTTGTGAAGATGGCGGTGGAAAAGGGTCGTGCGACAAGGCCTGACATTAAACTGGGCATCTGCGGAGAGCATGGCGGCGATCCTTCAACGGTTGAGTTCTGCAACAGTATAGGGCTCAATTATGTATCTTGCTCGCCATTCCGTGTGCCGATCGCAATTCTTGCAGCGGCGCAGGCGGTCGTAAAGCAAAAAGGTTGATTTGAAATAAATTTCAAATAAAGATTTTAATTTTAAAACACATGGGTGAGGTGCAAGCATCCATGTGTTTTCCATTTTGTGGGAAAAGCAGATGTTGTATTTTTAATATTGATTTTGCGATTTGCGTCCGTAAATGTTGTGGGTAGATGAAAAACAGAAAGGTGTAAATTGCTTGTGGCTAACCGTAAAAAAACCTATTGGAATACATAAAAACGCGTTTTTAAAAGTTGTGTTGACACTTGAAAAGGAAATCAAAAAAAGGTATCATAGAACGGCAAGACACGATAAGCAATTGTTGGGAGGGACAGCAATCACTTATCAATACAATCGCACGGGGTGCCATGTGAAATTTTTTTGGCTTTTGGTGTGCGCGGATCAGGACAGCCGTATATTTGGTGCGGAAGTGTTTCTGTGATCTTTTGATTTTAATGTTGTGGAGTATATAAATGACAAAAAAGGCTTTGGTATCCATACTGGTGATTGTGATCATGGTGTTATACAGCACCGTGAGTTTTGCTGTTCCAACGCAGGGCGATAATTTGCCTGTTACAGGCACCGAGCAGCCGCAAACCACGGAGACTCCAACGTCTGTTTCTGTTGCAGAGCGGCAGGCGCAAAAGCTGAGCGCGCAGGAAGAGAAGCAACAAGTGGCTTCCGATGATGCAGGAGAAGGCGCGGGTCTTTCAAATATTGAGCAGACCGGCGAAACAAATAATGAACAAGCAACAGAAAGCAATGATGATTCCGTCATCGATAAGCTGGAGCAGAAATTGTCGCAATCAGAAGCGGGCAACGGCGATTTGGAGCCTACAAACGGCAATTCTAATCCAGTTGACGGCGCGGGGAACATGCAGAACAGCACTGCGGGCCCGGAAGAGGTAAGGCCATCTGTTGCGCCTGTGCCGGCGG
>DHOD01000145.1:10441-12471 GCA_002407725.1 Christensenella sp. UBA5399
ATCGCCACAGGAAGTGGCGGAAACTGGCGATGCGGCAAGTGTGCTTGCTGCGACAGAATATGTTGTTGATTTCACTGTTATAGATGAATTGGGTGCGGCTGTTGTGGGCGCGCAAATCGGCGTTTCCGGTGCCGGCAAGGATGCGGCCGGGATAACTGATGGCGCGGGGCAGTATGCGGTCAGCCTGCCTGACGGGAGCTATGCGTATACTGTGTATCTGGATGGGTACCGGCAATATGGCGGCACACTGCATGTGAGTGGCGGAACAGCCAGCGTACCGGCTGTAACGCTAAGCAGGATATACAATATCAGGTTTATTGTGACAGATGGATTTTCCGCTGTCGCAGGCGCTACGGTGACTGCGGACGGCGTGAGCATGGAAACCGGGCATGACGGTGTGGCGGTGTTGCCGCTATCCCGGGGCGTATACACATACACAGTGCAAAAGGCAGGGCTGAACACCGGCGGCGGGACTGTCAATGTAGTAGGGGACGCCGATCAGCATGTCACACTGACGGGTGGCGTCAGTGTAGTGTTTGCAGCGCTGAATGAATACGCTGCGCCGATTGCGGGCGCATTGATTACGGTGGATGGCGCGACGGTTGCGACAGGCTCGGATGGGACGGTGACGGTTTGGATGACGCCGGGCAGCCATTATTATTCCGCCTCGCATCCATATTATAACGGTATAGCCGCAAGCTTTACGGTGCCGGAAATGGGGCCGTATGGCGTCAATGTGAACATGTCGTACCTGCGTTATGATGCGGATTTCGTCGTGAAAAACACCATTGGACAGCCGGTTGTCAATGCGGTGCTCGAAACGGACGGCATAACCGCGACAACGGATGTAAACGGTTTTGCGCGCCTGGGCGGGTTGCTGCCGGGCAATCACGATGTAAGAATCGGCGGGCCCGAATATTATGATTCTATTTTTGCGATATCGATCACAGATGCGCCTGTATCCGCGGATGTGGTCATTGTCAAGAAGGACCTGGGAACTGTGACATGGGAGGCGGATAGTACGGCGCAAACACAAAGCCGGTATGTGCGGCCATCCTACAGCAGTTCTACTTCATCTTCCACATCGTCGTCATCGACTGTAAAAACGGATGATGCGAAGGAAGAGCAAGAGACGGACGAACCGGATGAGACGGAGACCGCGGATGAAGTGGAAGAGCCGCAGAAAGAAGAGCAATCCGTTTCGCCAAGCCCATCTCCAAGTGCGACGCCCGAGCCGACACAGGAGGCCGGGGAAGACGAAGAGAGCAACAGTGTGGTCAATATTGGGTTGAATATAGCAAACCTGGACGGGACGCCGGGTGTGGATTTGTTTGTGGAGATGCATTCCGATGTGATCAGTGCCTATACGGATAAAGGCGGTTATGCTTACCTCAAAGGCGTTGAGCCGGGCGAGCATACCCTCTATATCAAAGATGAGCAGGGCAACGAACTGGCACAAAAAGATTTGACGATAACCAGAGGGGCGGAAACCCAGCTGGATTTGACAAATATTGGTGGTGATATATTATATATAGGGTTAGGGATTGAGAGCGTGACTGTTGATGGGTTGCTTGACGGGGGAGTGCTTGTTTTCACAGGCATGATTGAAGGGGAGAATCCCGCCGAAGTAACCGGGGATACCGGGACGACAGGAGGCGGCATCGCGGGAGAGACAAATCTTTTTTGGATGCTGATTATTTCTGTAACAGCGGTGGCGGTGGCAGTCATCATATTGCTTATTGCTATCAGGAAGATGAAAAAGTCTTCCGGCGCAAAAAAACAAGACCAACCCACACAGGGGATAGATATAATGAAATAAGCGGAATGTCATGTTCCGGAAGGCAGGCAGGCTTTGGAGATAGGCATAATTGTAGTCATCGGTGTTATCGGCGTAGTGGTGGTAAACCTACTCAACAAGAACAAGCCCGTATTCAGGATCGGCGGTACGGTCGTCATTACACTCGGCTGTGTGCTGGGCCTTTTGTTTTATTATAATATTACGAACTTCAAGAGTATGCAATCGATCATCG
>DHOD01000145.1:12620-20875 GCA_002407725.1 Christensenella sp. UBA5399
AGAGTATGCAATCGATCATCGTGACGACGGCTTTGTCTGTCGCATTGCTGGTGCTGGCATACTTTTTTGTTGTCCTTTTGTGCAACTACCTGATGACAAAAGATAAAAAACGCAGGGAAGAGGGCAAGGTTTCGGACAGGTACAAAAAGAAAGAGACAAAGAAAAAGAATGAAAAAAGGGGAACGGCTGCTTCTGGCGAAGGTGTACCGGTCAGGAAACGCGTACAGGTAGAGGAAGCTTCGCGTGGGGAAGAGGAAGAAGAGGAACGTTTGTTTAGGAAACCGGGGAGGAAGACGCGGGAAGACGGCGATGTGGATGTGGCCCCTGCAATAGAGGATTATGTCGCGGATGCGGCGGCGGAAGAGCGCCCCGCAAAAGCGTCGCGGCGAAGGGTGCAGGAAGTGGAAGAGCCTGTGCCGGTAGCGCAAGCGGGGCCGGATGAGGCGGATGATGTCGAGGAGTGGCAGCCCGATACGGTCTCGTCAGAGGAATGGCAACAATACCTGCAATCGGAATATGCATGGATGGACGAACAGGATGCGGAAAGCGAAGTAGAGCTTTCAGTTGTGTTTGGCGGCGGTGCGGAAATGGAAGACGATGCGGCTGACGAGGACGCGCTTGGCGCCGAATATTATGAGCAAGAGCAGGAAGTGGAAGCGCCTGCCATTGCCCGGGAGATGGAAGAACCTGCCGCTATTGGGGATGAGGATGAAGAATCCCTTTGGGAGCTTGTGCCGGAGCAGGAAGGGGAGGAGTACGAGCAGTTTGAAATGCCCGTGCTGGAAACCTTTGGGCTGACAATTGAGGATAAGGATGAAGACGCTCCTGCTGCGGAAGCAATCATAGATCAATATGTGGATGAACCGGCGGCAGAGCAGGAAGATGCAGCCATAGAGGAAGAGCCGGTACATGAATATGAAGAAGAACCGGTGGCCGGTGAGGCGGAATATGCCGCAGAGCTGGAAGCGGAAGATGCGGTAACAGAAGAAGAATATGTGTGGGAAGCCAATATAGAAGAACCGGCGGAAGAGCTGCCTGCAGAGCAGGAAGAAGAGCAGGTTGTTTTTGTACAGGATGAACCCGGGGAACAGGAAGAATATATGGAAGGGGCGGAAGCGCTTGATATGCCGGAAGAATATGCCTATGAAGAAGAAGTGATTGTGGAAGAAGAAGTGGTATATGATGAACCGGCATATGAAGAAGAACAGGTTGAAGTGATGGATGAGCAGCCGGAAGCGCCGGAAGAGGAAGCGGAGCAACCAGAGGAAGAGCCGGAGCCTGTGTTTGACCCGGCGGCGCAAAAGCTGGCGGAGATTGACGAACTGAAAAAACTGGTTGCGGGCAAGCAATATGAGCCGGCGCTGAAGAAAGTATTTGAGATATTGAACAAGGGATATGTCATGACACCGGATGAGAAGCAGCAGATGAAGATTGTCATGATGACGCTCAAAGATAAGACATGATGGAGATTACAGATAAGCTAAAAAAAAGAAACAAAAAGCTGGACAGGAAATGGTTGTTGTTTAACGCGGCCATTGTCCTTGCCTTTCTTATTGCTATCATTCTTTTGGGCATGTACGGTGGGATGCAGAGCGTGACATCGCAGGCAATGTTTGCGGATAATGTGACAATCAACGGCCATGACATGGGCGGCATGACATATGACGACGGGCTGCGGATGATTCTGCAGGAACAGAATGAGCGCCTGAACAATATCAATGTTGTTGTGATCTACAATGGGCAGGAGGGGTCGTTCGGGTATGAGGAACTGGGCGTCAGCGGCAATGCGGAACTGGTGCTGCGCGAAGCGTACACCCACAACAAACAGGATGTCTCGTTGCTGGAGAATTTTGAAAAAAGCAAGGAAGAGCTGGATTTAAACACAGAGATTTTTGTGGATGAACAAAAGCTGCAGACGACATTGATGGAGTTCTTGCAGCAGTATCACGACGGGGGCGGCGCATCCGGGATGAGCGACGATACACAGACATTTACATTTACCGATGAACAACATGTTTTTGCGGCGGATCTGCAAGAAATTATCAGCCAGGTGTTGCAGCGGATATTCGAAAATGACACGCGGCCTGTTGTGGTGTGATGACGGTAGGTAACAGTACTAAAAATTAAAGAGGTAAAAGTTAAAAATAGTAAAGACATTCGTGGGGAAATGTTATATAATAAATCTCAGGGAAATTATATGCATTGATTCTGGCTTGCCCTTATGCCGGTTTTAGATGTTATTTTGCGGGAGGTAAGTAAATTGAAAAAATCGTCAGAAGTACTTGGTCTTAGGATGATGGGTATCCGTGAAGGCATGGAGAACGGTATTGCGCAGGATTTCATGATCGACACCGATTCCAAGCTGGTAAAATACCTTATTTTGAAAAGCAGCACGGGGTATGGCTTCAGGGTCATGAATGTAACGGATGTGCAGGCAATTGGCGCGGATTATATTATTTCGGAATCAATAGACAACGCCATCAACATCTATGAATCGAAAGAGATCATGGAGGAGATTGAGAAAGGGTTCTTTATTCTTGGGACGACAGTGCTCTCGAGCTCCGGTGATATTATAGGAACGGTTTCTGACTTCAGTTTTGACGAAAAATCAGGGCAGATGGACGTGATCATGCTGGACGACGGCAACGAGTTTGCGGCGGATAAAATTGCTACGCTTGCAGGGAAGATGGTTTTTGTTGATCCGAGCGGTAAGAGCATCGCGCAGATGGCGGAAATGAATGCGGCAGCTGCTGCTCCGGCGGCGGATGAGACGCCCGTGATGGAAGAGCTTGACCCCGAGCCTGTGGCAGAGGCGCAGAGTGAGCCGGAGCCCGATCCGGTTGTGGAAGAACCTGAAGAGATCGTAGAAGAAGTGATTATAGAAGAAGTGGTAGAAGAGATTGTGATCCCGGAGCCTGAGCCGGAAGAAGAAGCCCAGCCCGAGCCGGTCGTGGAAGCAGAGCCGGAGGAGAAGAGCGCGCTGGAGACGGAATCGATGGCGTTTTTGCTGGGGAAAACGGTGAAGAGCGAAGTGGTTTCGGACGATGGGATGTTCCGGCTGGAGCCCGGCACAGAACTGACACAGGAAATCATTAACCTCGCAGACAAACATGATGCGATATTGACGCTGACACTGAGCGTGTAATCAAAATTCAAAATCAGTTATGAAATGAGGTTAGCAATAACCTCATTTTTTACAGCGAATAATTTGGAACTAGTATAAGAAACGGCGAAAATAGACAGGAGGAATATGGATATGGATGATCGCGCGATCAGGCAGAGGGTGCTGGATGCAAACCTGGAATTGCCCAAGCTGGGGCTGGTGATCCTGACATGGGGCAATGTTTCGGAAATAGATAGGGAAAACGGCCGGATGTACATCAAAGGCAGCGGCGTGGCGTACGACCAGATGAATACGGACAATATAGCGGTGACAGATTTGGAAGGCAACCCGCTGACAGATGTAAGGCCGTCATCCGATACGCCGATACACCTGGAAATTTTTAAAGCGTTTCCCGAAGCGGTAAGCGTGGTGCATTCCCATTCGCAATATGCCACGATGTGGGCACAGATGGGAAAGGGCATCCCTTGCCTTGGCACAACACATGCAGATTACTTTGATGGGGAAGTGCCCTGCACGCGCAAAATGACGGATGAAGAGATTACATCTGCATATGAGAAGAACAACGGTGCGGTCATTGTGGAAATGTTCAAGGACCGGGGTATTGACCCGGCCACGGTTCCGGGCGCGCTGATTTACAGCCATGGGCCCTTTACCTGGGGCAGCAGCGTGGAGGACGCCGTGCATCATTCTTATGTACTGGAGTATATTGCAAAGATGGCGATGTTCTGCAGCATCAACCTGGAAGGCAAACTGGAACCGATTCAGCCGGTGCTGCTTGGCAAACACCAGGGGAGAAAGTATGGCCCCAACGCATATTATGGGCAGGGAAAATGACGGAAAATGTGTAGGGGAACGGAAGCATATTTGCCGGATGATTTATGGGACGCATAGTTGCGTCCCATATTTGTAATACGACGTTCAAATTAAAACTTTGTTTAAATTTGAAACCGCCACACCTTTGGCGCGGCTCGTTTTGCGCAGGCAAAGCGCAAAACCCGTCTCATGGAATTCCAAACGTGCTTGCCAGCACTACAAAAAACGTATAAAACGTTTTTTAAATGGAAATAGTATCATCACAGATTATTATGATATAATGGATACCAGTATCATGAAATTGAAGGAGCGGAAATATGAAAAGTTACCGTGAGATATTGGAGTTGAACATTCCCAATCGCAGGCAGTTTATCAATATTACGCCCAATGTTGAACACGCGCTGGCCCAGAGCGGCATTCAGGAAGGCCTGTGCCTTGTCAATGCGATGCATATTACGGCAAGTGTATTTATCAATGACGATGAGAGTGGCCTGCACAGCGATTTTGAAAGCTGGCTGGAGGGCCTTGCGCCGGAAAAACCGTATAGCCGGTATGCGCACAATGGGTACGAGGACAACGCGGACGCGCACCTGAAGCGGACGGTGATGGGGCGCGAGGTGGTTGTGGCGGTGACAAACGGCAGGCTGGATTTTGGGCCATGGGAACAGATATTCTATGGTGAATTTGACGGGAAACGCAAAAAAAAGATTATGATCAAGATAATAGGGGAATAGTGTACGGATGCAAAACGATAACGGCGCCGGGAATAAGCCTGATCAGGGCGCGAAACAAGAGCTTGGCGTAAACAAGGGACAGCGTAACCGAAAAGGCCCGGCCGAGCGCATGTGGGCGCCCATAAAACTTAAGCTGGGCGAGGATTATAATTACGTATCAAAAAACTGGGGATTACGGTTTTTATATTATTTTGCGATGTTTGTGGGGATGCCGTTTGCTTACCTTTACTACAGGATCAAATGGAAATACCGGGTCTTTGGTAAGGAAAATGTCAAAAAAATTCGAAAACAATCTGCTGTGACGGTGGCCAACCACATACACAATGTGGACGCTTTTATGCTCACGGCGCCTTTTTATCCGCAAACGCCTTATTTTGTGGCGTTGAAACACAACTTTGAAGCGTTTCTGGTAGGCGGGCTGGTGCGGGTGATGCGCGGCATACCCCTGCCGGAGGAGTTAAGCGATTTTGAACGGTTCTCCGAGCAGGTCGGCGATGTGTTGCAGCGTACCAACCGGAAGATACACATGTTTCCCGAGGGTGAGATTGCGCCTTTTTCGCGGCAGCTCAGGCCTTTTAAAAACGGCGCTTTTCACTTTGCAGTCAAAAACAATGTGCCGGTGTTGCCAATGGTTTTTGTTTTCCCAAAGCGAAGGACAGTGAAACTGATTGTGGGAGAGCCCATTTATCTTCGGGATGTGCCCGGGGCGGCAGAGCTCAGCGTCCCCAAGCAGGTTGTCGCGATGGCGGGCTATGTGAAAGCGGCTATGCAGAAAATGATGGATGATTATTATATACCGTTGAATATTGACACAAGGGAGGATGCAAAATGAAAATCAGAAAAGCGGTGATCCCGGCCGCGGGGTTGGGCACACGCTTCTTACCGGCCACAAAAGCACAGCCAAAGGAAATGCTGCCGATCGTGGACAAGCCCACGATCCAGTATATTGTCGAGGAGGCTGTGGCAAGCGGGATCGAGAGCATCATTATCATCACGGGCCGGAGCAAACGCGCGATTGAGGACCATTTTGACAAATCTGTGGAGCTGGAATATGAGCTTAAGGGCAAGGGGAAGGATGACTTGCTGAAAATTGTCGATGATATATCCAACATGGTAAATGTGATATATGTGCGGCAAAAGGAAGCGCTGGGATTGGGTCACGCGGTGCTGACAGCCAAAGACGTGATAGGCAACGAGCCGTTCGCGATTATTTTGGGCGATGACGTTGTCAAAGGAGAGCCGCCGGCGCTTCGGCAGTTGATTGACGCATATGACGAGAAGCAGTGCAGTATACTGGGCGTACAGCGGGTAGCGATCGAAGACACTGACAAGTACGGCGTAGTCGCAACGGATGACGATACGGGCACACTGCATAAAATTACGGGCATGGTGGAGAAGCCGGGGCCGGAAAACGCTCCTTCTAACATCGCCATCATGGGCAGGTATGTGCTGACGCCGGAAATATTTGATATGCTGGAAAAAACGCCCAAGGGAAAAGGCGGGGAAATTCAACTGACCGATGCGATGGAAATGCTGCTTGAAGAGCAGGACATGTATGCGCTGGAATTCACGGGGAAGCGTTACGATGTGGGCGATAAGCTCGGCTTTTTGAAGGCGACATGTGAATTTGCGTTGGACAATGAGGAGCTTTCCGAAGGATTTAGAAAATATTTGTGCCAATTGGTGGATAAGGAGTGCAGAGCAAAATGAGTGATATAAAGGATATAAAACTTGCGCCGTCAGGCAGGCAGAAAATTGAATGGGTAAAACACTATATGCCCGTGCTGAAAAGCATTGAGGAGGAATACGCGCCAGCGAAGCCCCTGGAGGGCGTGAATATGGTCGTGTGCATCCATCTGGAGGCAAAGACGGCATATATGGCGCAGGTGATGCAGGCGTGTGGAGCAAATGTGGCGGTGTGCGCCTCTAATCCACTTTCAACGCAGGATGACGTTGTGGCGGCGCTTGTCGAAGGCGGTGTAGAGGCATTTGCAATTTACGGCGAGACGGATGCGCAGTACGAGAAACACATAGAGTTGGCGCTGCAGACAAAACCGCAATTGATCATCGACGACGGCGGAGATGTAGTAGCGACGCTGCATAACAAATTTCCAGAGCTGCTGTCGGGCGTGTGGGGCGCCAGCGAAGAGACGACGACGGGCGTGTTGCGCCTCAAGGCAATGGAGCGCGCGGGAGAGCTGAAAATCCCGATGATCCCTGTTAATGATGCGCAGTGCAAATATCTTTTTGACAACCGGTATGGCACGGGACAGTCGGTTTGGGACGGCATCATGCGTACCACCAACCTGATCATTGCGGGCAAGCGCGTTGTGGTGGCGGGCTATGGCTGGTGCGGTAAAGGCGTGGCCAAGCGTGCCGCGGCGCTGGGGGCCAAGGTGATTGTAACGGAAGTCGACCACATTAAGGCGGTAGAAGCGCTGATGGATGGGTACGACGTGATGAAGATGGACGACGCGGCCGCGCTGGGGGATATATTTGTGACGGTGACAGGCTGCGAGGATGTGGTCACGGGCCGTCATTTTGATAAAATGAAAGACGGCGTGCTGCTTTCCAATGCGGGACATTTCGATTGCGAGGTCAATGTTGCGCAACTTAGGGAGAAGAGCGTTGACGTGGTGCCCATGCGCAAAAATGTGGAGGGGTACGTGCAGGCGGACGGCCGCATACTCAATGTGATCGGCGGCGGCCGGTTGGTTAACCTGGCGGCGGGGGACGGGCACCCGGCGGAGATTATGGATATGAGCTTTGCATTGCAGTTCCTTGCCCAAAAATACATTGCCGATAACCATGAAAATATGCAGCCGGGGCTGATGGACCTGCCGCATGAAATAGACTATAGCGTGGCGGTGCGCAAGCTCCGCGCGATGGGCGGGGATGTCGATGTTTTGACGGACGAACAAAGAAAATATTTGTACGGGGAATAATCATGGATATAAAAATCAGCAATGCGACGGTGATCACCAACAATACAAATGATGACGTGCTCGACAATGCGCAGATACATATAAAAGATGGGCGGATCGCCTATGTTGGCCCGGCGGCGGATGCGCCTGTGTTTGCCGTGCAGAGGGAAATTGAAGCGGACGGCAACATTGTGATGCCCGGTTTTTTTGACCTGCATACGCACATTCCCATGACCATACTGCGCGGATACGCGGACGACCTGCCGCTGGATAAATGGCTTTTTGAGCGGATATTCCCGGCGGAAGACAAGCTGGATGACGAAATGGTGTATTGGTCTTCGCTTGCCGCATTGTGCGAGTTTGCGGCGGCGGGGATCGTCGGTTTCAACGAGATGTATTCCAATCATGACGCCATAGCGGATGCGGCGATAAAAAGCGGGCACCGTATGGTGCTTGCCCGCGGTATTGTTTCGCCGGACCACGAGGGCACGGAGCTGCGGATGCGGGAAGCGCGGGAGTGCTTTGAGAAGTACCATGGCGAAGGCAGGTGCCAGGTGTTTATGGCGCCTCATGCGCAGTATACGGTGAATGAGCAAACGCTGAAGCGCATTGCGGACATGGCAAAGGAGTGCGGTGTTGGCATACATGTGCATGTTTCCC
>DHOD01000145.1:21005-22076 GCA_002407725.1 Christensenella sp. UBA5399
AGGCATACATGTGCATGTTTCCGAGACCAAAAGCGAGCACGACAATTGTGTAAAGGAAACGGGGAAAACGCCGATCCAGCTTTTTGAATCGTTGGGGCTTTTGGATGTGCCTTTTATAGGCGCGCACTGTGTGTGGGTCAGCGACGATGATATCAAAATATTGGCGGCGCACGGTGCGACAGTGGCAAGCTGCCCGCGCAGCAACCTGAAACTGGCAAGCGGAATTGCACCTGTGAAAAAAATGATTGATGCGGGTGTTAACGTGGCGCTGGGGACGGACGGCGCGGCATCTAACAATAAGCTTTCCATGATGAGCGAGATGACGTTTGCCTCTATGCTGCAAAAAGGTGTTACGGGTGACCCGGAGGCGGTGCCGGCCAAGCAGGCGATCAGGATGGCGAGCGCGCATGGAGCCGGGGCGCTGGGGTTTGACAGCGGTGTGATTGAGGCGGGGAAAAACGCCGATATCATTATGTTTAATTCGCATGGCGTCCGCTTCAGGCCAAAATATGATCCGGTATCCAGCGTTGTGTATGCTGCGTCCGACACGGACATATGCATGACGATGGTCGGCGGCGATGTGATTTATGAAAATGGCAAGGTAACCTTTGTCGATATAGAAGAAGTGTATGATCGGCTGGAAAAGTATTCTGCAATATATAAAGGGTAAATGATACGTATGATGAAGAGAAGTCTTGTGTGGCTGGTTTGCATATTGATGGCCGTGGTGTTGCTGAGCGGATGTGACACGGCCAATTCGCCAGATGTTGTTTTGAGCCGGGGAGCGGAAGTGTCCGGCGGCAATACGGAAGGGGAAGGAATCAACCTTAAGGACATTGGAATAGAGATTCAGGGAGCGGATGCGGTGGTCAATCTGTCGTTTATCAGCGGGTCGCGCCTGGCGGGCGTGGATGAAGCAAAAGTATCCTCTGTTCCGGGATATGACATGCGGATATTGACATACCCGTCGCGCTTGCAGATTGGGCTTGATATTGATTACATGGATTATACCGATGAAGGGGAACGCTTTGAAGATAGCATTATACAGGGGATATTCAGTTCGGCGAGCGG
>DHOD01000145.1:22263-23516 GCA_002407725.1 Christensenella sp. UBA5399
TCTTCAACTGAATGGTGATGTGGAAGCGCGGGTGGAAGAAGACGGCCCTACACTGAAGATTCGCCTGACGCCGACAGGCCAGATGTTTAGGAGCGCCTGGTTTGTGTGTGCGGATGGCTTTGCAGAATACGAAGGGGATGGCGCGCTGGCGGAACTGGGTATGACCCCTACGCTGTGCGAAGAAAAGACGAACGTAGTGCTGACGTCCATCCCGTATTTTATACAATCCGAGGCGGAAGCATTTGAGCAGGAGTTGCTGCAGGCATACCCTGATGTGCCAACCCAGGTGGTGCAGATCGAAAACGGAGATATGCCGGGGAATCTTTCCTTTGAAACGGAGACGCCCGCGGTCGACGAGCCTATGGGTGTGGGCGGGGAAGGCGGTGCGCTCAGTGCGCTGCCGGTGTTGATCGAGAACGGCAAATACCTGAGCAAAAATGCGGATGGTACATTGGTCTTTTCGCGTCCATACCTGCCGGATGCAGACCAGGACAACGAAAATGTCATGATGGAGGAAGTGCTGGTCAGGGATCCGGCGGGTACAGAAAGTGTGATAGGGACGCAGGGGTTTTATGGTGTGGAAACAGCGGCGTTCTCGGCGGATGGCCGGTATCTGGCCATTTTGGATTCCGGAATAATCAGTAGGCTGCTGTATGTATATGATACGGAAACAGAGGAAATGTATAACCTGGGCGAGGAAGGGCTGGGAAACATTACTAGCTCCTTTGTCTGGGATGATACGGAAAGTATTATTTATGCAATGACCGGCAATACGTCCTTGCAATTGGTGCGGTATGATTTTTCGAAGCCGGCGCAGGAGCGGGTATCGGCATTAGAGGAGAGAAACGGTGCGGAAAGCGACATTGCCTTTGCCGATGGCAAGGTTTATTTTGTCGACCGTGATGCGGGAGAGAGCGGCGAAGTGTATGCCGTGGATATTGAGACGGCGGGTAGGACAGTTGTAGCGGAAGGCGTTGGGTTCCGTCTGTCGCCGGGCGGCTATTACATTGCTAGCCTTGTCGAGGTGCCGGAGGATGAATATTCCGTCTCGTATAACATAGAATTTAAGGATATCTATTCGGGCGAGACCAGCCAAAAACAGATTGCGGAAAACGTTATCAACTATGCGTTTGGCGCAGATACGGATACGCTCTATTACACAACGCTTGATGATGAGAAGTCGGATGGGGAATATCCCTTTGCGTTTTATAAGTACACAGTATCGACTGGGGATACAAAGCTGCTGGGATATC
>DHOD01000074.1:0-2776 GCA_002407725.1 Christensenella sp. UBA5399
AGAATTACACAATGAAATCATTCAGAATTCTTTATTACAGGAGCATGCAACGTTCCTTATTGTAGAAATTATAAATCAAAACGCTGTAGTGTGACGAGGAGAGTGAGATGCCGGTAACTTATAAGGATTCTGGTGTGGATGTAGAGCGCGGCTACGAAGCCGTAAAGCTGATGAAACAGCATGTCAAAAAAACGTTTAACGACGACGTGATTACCGACCTCGGTTCGTTTGGCGGTATGTACGACATCGGCAACGGGCAGGTGCTGGTTGCGGGCACGGATGGCGTCGGCACAAAGCTGAAGGCGGCGTTCGCGCTGGAAAAGAATGATACGGTGGGGGTGGACTGTGTGGCGATGTGCGTAAACGACGTCGTGTGCCACGGTGCGCGGCCACTGTTTTTTTTGGACTATATCGCGACAGGGCGGTTGGTGCCCGGTGTGGCGGCGGATATTGTCAAGGGAATTGCCGACGGATGCGTGCAGGCGGGCTGTGCGCTGATTGGTGGGGAGACGGCAGAGATGCCTGGTTTCTACGACGACGGCGAATACGACCTGGCGGGCTTTTGCGTGGGGATGGTGCAAAAAGATAAAATCATCAACGGCAGCGCAATCAAACCGGGTGATGTGCTGATCGGGCTGCAATCCAGCGGGGTGCACTCCAACGGGTTTTCGCTGGTGCGTAAGCTGTACGCAATGGACGAGATGCTGAATACAAAAAAATACCGGGGCAGGACGCTGGGAGAGATGCTGCTGGAGCCCACGCGGATTTATGTGAAGCCGATATTAAGCCTGATCGACGCGGTGGATGTCAAGGGCGTCGCGCATATTCCGGGCGGCGGCTTTTTCGAGAATATTCCGCGGATACTGCCGACGGGCATAGGCGCGAGCATCAACTTGGGATCGTGGGAAATGCCGCCGGTGTTTGATATGCTGGTGGAGGATGCGCAGCTTGGCGAAAGCGACGCGTACGGGACGTTTAACATGGGCATCGGCATGGTGGTGGCTGTAGACAGGAACGCTGTGGATACGGCGATAGAGATACTGGAGCGAAGTGGTGAGAGAGCGTTTGAGATTGGTGAGGCCGTAGCGGGCGAAAGCGTGGTGGAGCTATGCCGTTGAAGCGTTTTGCAGTGTTTTGCTCGGGCGGCGGAACGGACTTTCAATCGCTGATTGACGCGGTGCGCAAAGGCGAGATCCATGCCGAAATATGCCTGTTGATCGCAAGTAAGCCGGATATCTATGCAATTGAGCGGGCGAAGGAAGCGGGCATTCCCTTCAAAGTGATTTGCAAGCAGGATTATGCGACAGCAGAAGAATTTGACGCGGCAAACCGCGACGCGCTGATGGAAAGCGGCGCTGATTTTGCGGTGTTGGCCGGGTATCTGAACATTTTGGGGCCTGCTACCGTCGGCGCGTTCCGGGACAAAATCATCAACATACACCCGGCGCTGATCCCCAGCTTTTGCGGCATGGGGTATTATGGCAAGCATGTGCACAGGGCCGTATGCGAATCGGGCGTAAAGATATCGGGTGCGACGGTGCATTTTGTGGATGAAGACGCGGACACCGGGCCGATCATTATGCAGGAGACTGTGCCGGTGACATTTGAGGACACGCCCGAGACCGTCTCGATGCGGGTGCTGAAGCTGGAGCATGCAATGCTGCCAAAGGCGGTTGCGCTGATGGCGGATGGAAAACTGAAGGTAATAGAGGGTAAGGTTCAAGTATCGGCGTGAAAAGGAGATTTATAAAATGGCTAAAAAAAAGAAAGCTTTTGTAAGTGTTTTTGACAAGTCGGGCATTGTGGAGTTTGTAAAAGAGCTCCAGGGGCTCGGGTATGAAATACTCTCCACCGGGGGTACGCACAGGGCGCTGCACCAGGCGGGGATCAATGTCACTTCGGTATCGGAAATCACGGACTTTCCGGAATGCCTGGATGGCAGGGTAAAGACGCTGCACCCAAAAATACACGCGGGGATACTGGCGATACGGGATAACCCCGACCATATGCGGCAGCTTGAGGAATTGGGAATCGATACGATCGACATGGTGGTGGTCAACCTGTACCCGTTTAAGGCGACAATATCCCAGCCGGATGTCAAGCTGGAGGACGCGATAGAAAACATCGATATCGGCGGGCCGACAGTGCTGCGGGCCGCGTCCAAAAACTGGCAGGATATCGTGGTGGTTTGCGACATTGCGGATTACGACGATGTGCTTGCGGATTTGAAGGAGAAGGGCGAGGTTTCGCGCGACAGGAAGTTTGCGCTGGCCGCCAAAACATTTGAGTGCACGGCGGCGTACGATGCGCTGATCGCCAAATATTTGCGTGAAAAGTCGGCGCTGTTGAGCGGATACCCGGACAAGCTTACGATCACGCTGGAAAAACAGCAGGAGATGCGCTATGGCGAAAACCCGCACCAGGCGGCGGCTTTTTACCGCGAGCCGCTCAAGGTGGACGGCGGGCTGCCCAATGCCGAACAGCTGAACGGCAAAGAGCTCTCGTTCAATAACATTAATGATACCGCGGGCGCGCTCGATTGCCTGCGTGAATTTACGGAGCCGACCATTGTGGCGGTCAAGCACGCCAACCCGTGCGGCGTGGGCACCGGGATAAACATCCACGAGGCGTACATGAAGGCGTACGAGTGCGACCCTGTATCGATCTACGGCGGCATTGTGGCATCGAACAGGGAAATAGATGCCAAAACTGCGGAAGAAATGAGCAAAATATTTTTGGAGATCGTGATTGCGCCCTCCTATACGGATGATGCATA
>DHOD01000074.1:2935-6656 GCA_002407725.1 Christensenella sp. UBA5399
AGATGATGCGCTGGAGATATTGAAGCAGAAGAAGAACCTGCGCGTGCTCAAGCTGGCCAATATTTGCGCAAAGCTGCCCGAGGATGCGTATGACGTCAAGAAGGTGCAGGGCGGCATGCTGATACAAAACATCAACACGGAGATGTTGCAGGACGAGCTGAAGGTTGTGACCAAGAAGCAGCCGACGGCCGACGAACTGAAAAATATGGAATTTGCGTTTAAAGTGGTCAAGCATGTGAAATCCAACGGAATTGTTGTTGTGAAAAACATGGGGACTGTCGGCATTGGGCCCGGACAGACAAATCGGGTGTGGGCGGCGCAGATGGCGATGGAACGCAGCGGCGACCGCGCGAAAAACGCGGTGATGGCTTCGGACGCGTTCTTCCCGTTTGACGACAGCGTAGAGGCGGCCGTGCAGGCGGGTGTTACGGCCATCATCCAGCCGGGCGGGTCGATCCGCGATGAAGATTCCATTAAAAAATGCGACGAGAATGGCATTGCGATGGTGTTTACAGGTATACGTCATTTTAAACATTAAGGGAGAAGCATGACGAAGATATTGATTGTAGGCGGCGGTGGCAGAGAGCATGCCATCGCCTGGAAATTCAGCCAGTCGGGTAAGGATGTGCAGCTGTACTGCGCGCCGGGCAACGGCGGCATTGCGCAAGTTGCCCAGTGTGTGGATATTGCGGCGACGGATGTGGACGGCATTGTGAAGTGGGCGAAGGACAACACAATGGACATGGTGTTTGTCGCGCCCGACGACCCGTTGGCAATGGGGATGGTGGATGCGCTGGAGGCTGCGGGAATCCGCGCCTTTGGGCCGACAAAGGCCGCTGCCGAAATTGAATGGTCCAAAGCGTACTCCAAGGACCTGATGAAGAAGTACGGCATTCCCACTGCAGAATATGCTGTGTTTGACGACGCGGCCGCGGCACGGGAATATCTGGAAACCGCGAGGCTGCCGCTGGTGGTGAAGGCGGACGGGCTGGCGCTTGGCAAGGGCGTGCTGATTTGCGAGACAAAGGAAGATGCGCTGCAGGCTGTGGACCAGATTATGGTGCAAAAGGAATTTGGCGGTGCGGGCAACAGGATCGTGATCGAGGAATTTATGACCGGGCCGGAGGTGTCGGTGCTGACGTTTACGGACGGGAAGACGATCCTGCCCATGCTTGCGGCGCAGGACCATAAGCGCGCCTACGACAACGATGAGGGAAAAAACACCGGCGGCATGGGGACGTTCTGCCCCACGCCAAAGTATACCCCGGCAATACAGGCAGCCGTTGAGCGCGACATCTTCCAAAAAACGGTGGATGCGCTGAATGCGGAGGGACGGCCATTTAAGGGTGTGATCTTCTTTGGGCTGATGCTGACGGCCGACGGCCCCAAGGTGCTGGAATATAACGCGCGCTTGGGCGACCCGGAAGTGCAGTCGGTTTTTATGCTGCTGGAAAACGACCTGTGCGACATCGTGGACGCGGTGATCGACGAAACGCTGGACAAGGTGGAACTGCAGTGGAAGGACGGCAGCGCGGTGTGTGTGGTCATGGCGTCGGGCGGGTATCCTGAAAAGTACGAAAAGGGCAAAGAGATCAGCGGGCTTGGCGATGTGGACGGCGATGTGATGGTCTTTCATGCGGGGACTGCGAATAAGGACGGCGCCATTGTGACGAGCGGCGGACGGGTGCTGGGCGTGACGGCCACGGGCGCGGATATTGCGCAGGCGCGCAAGAAAGCATACGCAAACGTGGAAAAGATCCACTTTGAGGACGCGCAATACCGCAGTGACATCGGCATCAAATAAATTCGATAAAATTTCAAAATATATGCTGGAAATCGCTACATTTTGTGTTATTATATAAAAGGCAATAACATATATAGATGTAGCGTTTTTGTTGCCGGAATTATTTCAGCAAGCTTGATTGCTGTGTTTTTATGTGGAGGGAAGTATGTCAAAATCGTATACCGCCGGCGATATCCAGGTGTTGGAAGGCCTGGATGCGGTCAGGCGAAGGCCGGGCATGTACATTGGGACGACCAGTGCGCGCGGCCTGCATCATTTACTGTGGGAAATTGTAGACAATTCAATAGACGAGGCGGCGAACGGCTTTGCCGGCAAAGTGTGGGTGACGCTGCATGCCGACAATTCCGTTACGGTGGAAGACAACGGCCGGGGCATCCCGACAGGCCCGCACCCCGAGCTCAAGGTATCGGGTGTGGAGGTGGTGTTTACACAGCTGCACGCGGGCGGCAAGTTCAACAACGAGAATTATGCGTATTCGGGCGGGCTGCACGGCGTAGGCGCTTCGGTGGTCAACGCGCTCTCCAAGTGGCTCCATGTGGAAGTTTACCAGGATGGGAAAATCTATTATCAGGAATACGAAACATACGCCGACCAAAAGGGCAAAATGCATGTGGGCAAGCCCAAGGGCGATTTGAAGGTGATCGGGGAGACAAAAAAACACGGCTCCAAAATCACTTTTATGCCCGACGAGAATGTGTTTGACGAGGTGGAGATGAATTACGACACCGTCAAACGCAGGCTGCGGGAGTTGGCATTTCTGACAAAGGGGCTGCGGATCGAGCTGACGGACGAGCGGCAGACGGAGCGCAACCGGCCCAAGTGCGTCGCGTTTGAGTACGACGGCGGGATTGTGGATTTTGTGCTGTACCTCAACAAGGATAAGAGCCCCACGCATGAAGCGCCGATACTGATTGAGGGGAACAAAAGCGAGGTGCTGGTCAGTATTGCGATGCAGTATAACGGGGGCTATGCGGACAATATATTCTCGTATGTCAACAACATCCCCACGCCGGAGGGCGGCGCGCACGAGACGGGATTTAAAACCGCGCTGACCAAGGTGATGAACGAATACGCGCGAAGCGCCAATCTACTGAAGGAAAAGGACGCGAACCTCTCGGGCGAGGATTTCCGCGAGGGGCTTTGCGCCGTTATCAATATAAAAATGAAGAATGTCCAGTTTGAGGGGCAGACCAAAACCAAGCTGGGCAACAGCGAGGCAAAGGTCGCTGTGGAGGCGATTGTGACAGAGCAGCTTTCCGCCTACATGGCGGACCTCAACAACACGCAGGTGTGCACAAAGATTGTGGAAAAGGCAGTGGCGGCGGCGCGGGTGGGGGAGGCCGCACGCAAGTCGAAGAAGATGGAGCGTACCCGCAGCAAGCTGGAAAACTCGCCGCTTGTGGGCAAGCTGGCCGCAAGCTCGGGCCGCAACCCCGAGAAGAACGAACTGTTTATTGTGGAGGGCGACAGCGCGGGCGGCAGCGCCAAGCAGGGTCGTGACAGGCGGTTTCAGGGAATATTGCCATTGCGGGGGAAGCCGCTCAATGTGGAAAAAAAGCGTATGGATCAGGTACTGGCCAACGAGGAGTTCCGTTCGATCATCACCGCGCTGGGCGCGGGGTTTGACGAAAGCTTTGACATCAAAAACCTGAAATATAACAAAGTGATTATACTGTCGGACGCGGACCAGGATGGCGGCCATATCCGGGCGATCCTGATTACGTTCTTCTACCGGTACTTCAAGGAGCTGATCACCGACGGGCACCTGTACATCACCAACCCGCCGCTTTATAAAATTGCAAAGGGAAGCAACATTGTCTACGCGTACTCGGACAAGGAGATGGAAAAAGCGAAGGTAAAGGTGGGCCGCGGGGCGACGATCCAGCGGTACAAAGGCCTGGGCGAGATGAACCCCGA
>DHOD01000133.1:0-5883 GCA_002407725.1 Christensenella sp. UBA5399
GACAGACAAGGTAGACAGCCCCGATATTCCCTGCTATTTGACGTACACAAACGAGCGCACAAAAGAAATTATTCAGGAGAATATTCATCGCAGCCCGCTCTATAGCGGTGCGATTGAGGGGATCGGCGCGCGGTATTGCCCTTCGATAGAAGACAAGATTGTAAAATTTCCCGACAAGGAGCGCCACCAGCTTTTCTTGGAGCCGGAGGGGCGGAACACGCGGGAAATTTATGTGCAGGGAATGAGCTCATCGTTGCCGCTGGATGTGCAGGTTGCGCTGTACAGGACGGTGCCGGGGCTGGAGCACGTGCGCTTTGTGCGGCCGGCATATGCAATAGAATATGATTGTATCGACCCGACACGGCTGGGCCGCGACCTTTGTGCAAAGGATGTGCCGGGGCTGTATATGGCAGGGCAGATCAACGGGACATCGGGATACGAGGAAGCGGCGGCGCAAGGGCTTATTGCGGGCATCAACGCTTCGCTTTGGCTGGACGGGGAGCCGCCGGTCATCCTGGGGCGCGACCAGGCGTATGCGGGCGTGCTGATCAACGACCTTGTTACAAAGGGAACAAACGAGCCGTACCGCATGATGACCGCGCGGGCGGAATATCGTTTGCTGCTGCGGCAGGATAACGCCGACGCCCGCCTCACCCAGATTGGCAGGGATGTTGGACTGGTAGGCGATGCGCGCTATGACAGGTTTATGTGCAAAATGGAGCTGGTGGAAAAGGAAACGGCCCGTTTGCGGGAACGTACGGTGCCCATGGCGGATGTGGATGCGCTTTTAGAAGGCCACGAAATGCGCGCGCAGGGCCGGGGCATGAAAATGGCGGACTTGCTGAAACGCGGGTTTGATTATCATGAGCTGCCGGGAGCGGACCTGTCCTTGCCAAAGGACGCGGTGATGCAGGTAGAGACAAACATCAAATATGAAGGATATATCGCCAAGCAAAAGGCGCAGGTGCAATCGATGCGCGCAATGGAAAACAAAAAGATCCCAACTTGGGTAGACTATGGGGAAATAAAAGGACTCAGGCTGGAGGCGCGGGCAAAGCTGGGCGACATACGCCCCGACAGTGTAGGGCAGGCGTCCCATGTGCCGGGCGTTTCACCGGCCGATATATCGGTGCTGCTTGTTTACCTTGCCGCAAACGATGGGTAGGATGTTTCACGTGAAACAAAAGAGTGATAATATAGTCAATCAACTTTGAAAACGATCCGTCGTTTTCAAAAAGCGGGTAATGCCCGCTTTTGCGCCAAAGGCGCGAAGATTGACTATCCACGATAATACTGCCGTCTATCGGACGGCAGTTCGCGGCAAGTGCCGCATCTTTTGCGGCCAGGCCCCGCAAGCAAAGCGTGCGGCTGGCATGACCCATGCAAGGCTTTCCCAAGAGCCAAGCGCATCACGCGTCGGCGATTGGATGAAAGCGACTGCTAAAACAGTCTTCCGGACTTGTTTTTAAAGTTATTTAAGTATAAAGGGGCGGAAAAATGGAAAAAAAGCGTATAGAAGGGGAAGATAGCGAAATCGAGCAATTTGCAGCGGTGCTGGAAACGGTGTTTACGGAGCGGCGTTTTTTGCTGCCTGATGAGACTGCAAAAAAAATGGGCGCTTATTTTGAAGAACTGCTTGCGGAAAACAAAAAGCAGAACCTGACACGCATAACAGACCCGGTAGCGGCAGCGGAAAAGCACTTTTATGACAGCGTAATACCCATGGCGGCCATAGCGAAAGGGGCGAAAGTGCTGGATGTCGGGAGTGGCGGTGGGTTTCCCATCATGCCGCTGAAAGCGATCAGAAAAGATATTAAAGCCTGCGCAATTGAAGCATCGCACAAAAAATGCGCCTTTATGCAGGAGGCGTCGCAATCTGCAGAAATTGACGTGGACGTGATATGTGGGCGGGCCGAGGAGCTTGCACACGACCAGGAGCTAAGGGAATCGTTTGACGTGTGCGTATCAAGGGCGGTTGCGCCTTTGGTGCAATTGCTGGAGATTACTGCGCCCTTTGTTGCGGTGGGCGGCCTTGTGCTGGCGTACAAGGGCGATTACGCCACGGAATTGGCGGAAGCGGAAGATGCCATAACGGTGCTGGGGCTCGAACTGGAAGAAAAGATATATGCGGGCAGAGGAAAAACCGTGCTAGCTTTTCGTAAAATAAAAACAACAGGGGAGACATATCCCAGAAAATATGCAAAAATATCAAAAAAGCCTTTGTAAGTTATACATAAATGCATTATAATAAGCGAAGAGATACGATCAATCTCCAATAAATGCGGGTGCAAAATGGCATGCCCTTTTGCAAAAGCTGGCATGCGGGATGCGTAATTCGTTTGTATTTGCCTGGAAACGGGCATTTTTTTAGCAGCTTTTTGGGCGACAGTGCGCGGCATAGAAACAATTTGTTGTTTCTATTTGGAAATAGTATAAGACTGGAGATAAAACTTTGGGAAAGATCATTGCAATCGCCAACCAAAAAGGCGGTGTAGGAAAAACGACAACGGCAATCAACCTGAGCGCATGTGTTGCGGAACAAGGCAAGCGCGTGCTGTTGATTGATATTGACCCGCAGGGAAACTCGACAAGCGGACTGGGCGGAGTGGGTAGAGGAAGCGTTAAAAAATCCACATACAACGTTTTGGTGGGGCAATCGACCGCGATGGAGGCAATAAAAACCACCAACATGGAGCTTTTGGACATTATGCCGTCCAATATCGACCTGGTGGGGGCAGAGGTGGAGCTGGTGCCGTTGATGGCGCGCGAAACCATGCTTAAGCGTGCGCTGGAGGACGTCAAAAACCTCTATGACTATATATTCCTCGATTGCCCGCCGTCGCTCGGGCTTATCACGCTCAATGCGCTGACGGCCTCGGATTGCCTGCTTGTGCCGATACAGTGTGAATTCTATGCGCTGGAGGGGCTGTCCCAGTTGATGAACACGGTAAAACTGGTCAGGCAGAACCTCAACCCTGCGCTGGAGGTGGAAGGCGTTGTCATGACCATGTTTGACGGCAGGACAAACCTTTCCGTGCAGGTGGTGGACGAGGTACGCAAGTTCTTTAAAAACAAGGTATACCAGACGGTGATTCCGCGCAATGTGCGCCTGGGTGAGGCGCCCAGCTTCGGCCTTCCCATTATATTGTATGATGACAAATGCCTGGGCAGCGTGGCATACAGAGAACTTGCAGGCGAATTTTTAGGAGAAAAACAATGAAGCAGGGAACGGGAGGACAGGTTAAGCGTGGCCTGGGCAAAGGGCTGTCGGCGTTGATGGCCGAGGCTTCGGAGGCATCCGGCGTTACAGAAATCGATATTTTCCTGCTGGATAATGACAAGAACCAGCCGCGGAAGTATTTTGACCAGGAGAAGCTGGAAGAGCTGGCACAGTCGGTGCGTACCCATGGCATTATGCAGCCTATCCTCGTTTATGAAAACGAAGGACGCTATACAATTGTCGCAGGCGAACGCAGGTTTCGCGCGGCAAAGATTGCCGGTTTGAAAAAAGTCCCTGTGATCATACGCGAATTTGAGGGAAGCGAAATACTGGAACTCTCGCTGATAGAGAACATACAGCGGGAAGACCTCAACCCGATTGAGCAGGCCATGGCATTGAGCCAGTTGGTGACCCAATACAGCCTGACACAGGAACAGGCGGCCGAGCGCGTGGGGAAATCGCGCAGCGCTATCGCCAATATGATGCGGTTGCTGGCCCTCCCCGAGGATGTGCGGGCAATGGTGCAGGAGGGCAAAATTTCCGCGGGGCATGCGCGGTGTTTGCTGACGCTGGAGGATAACGGCGAAATATCAAGCCTTGCGTGCGAAATTGAGAGAAAGGGCATGTCGGTCCGGCAGGCGGAAGAAGCCGCAGCACGCCGCAAACAGGAAAACACAAAAAAGCCAGCCAAAAAGGCGGTGCAAGCCAGGCACCCCGAGCTCCGGGACGCGCAGGACGCCATGGGCGACGCGCTGGACACCAAGGTGAAGATCAGCGGCAATATGGACAAGGGAAAAATCGTGATCGATTACTATAACAAGGAACAACTCGAACAGCTTTACGCGGCAATTTTATCGCTGAATGATTAGAGCACCTGAATAACCGGTTACAAACGAAGGCGCCTGATTAGGCGCCTTTTTTAGATTACATAAAAAAGCATAAAATAGGGAGTTAGGTTTTTTAAGCTATACCCCCAGGGACGCTTCCCCAAGCGGGGGCGCGGCCGTTTCAGTTGACCTTTCCGCCATACAGCCCATCAGCGATACTGCCATCAAGGTAACCAGCATCATGATCAATATTCTTTTCATTATACACCCGCTTCCATATTTCCTATGCTACAGTATGACTGTGCATAGTGAAGAAAGCGTGAACAAAAGCTAAAATAATAATAAAAAATAGTGGCTTCAATAAAAAAGCCGTCAATTTACAAAATTTTACATTAAATAACGCCACTGATCAGGTTTAAAAGAAAATCGTTTTGGTAAAACCAGGTGACTATCGAAGAATCCGCAAGCATGTCGGACAGTATATCCCCGCCGACCGGCATGGAGATCAGCATCACCGGGATAAGCATTGCAAAAGCAAACATTTCCAAAAATCCGCGCAGAAAACCGACAGCGCCGCCCGCACATCCGTCAAACCGGCGCAGCACGGGCAGGGGCGAGGCAAAATTGACCGCATTGATCAACAAGGCGATAATCACGCGCGTGATGGCATAAATGATGAGAAAAGCAAAAATATTGACGACAACGTCAGCCACCGTATAATTGAAATAATCGTTTACAGTGGAAAAGCCATCTTGTTGGAAGGCTAGGTTATTCATATTGTCTTCTATCAGGTCGGCAAAAGGCATGGGGAGGTTTTGGGCGGAATCCGACACCAGCATATGCACCTTGGACTGCGAAAGCGAGGAGACGACAAGGCTGCCCTCCGATTGATCCGCCAGCCTGGACGAGCCTTCCGTCAGGTTGAGAAGGAATGAATAAAAATCCCCTTCATAAATGGCCTTGGAAAGCAGCGGGCTGAATATGATACTGATGATCCAGCTGACAACAAGACCCAGCGTGTTGCCAACCGACACCAAAAAGCCCTTATGAAACCCCTGGGCGATGTAAACGGCTATTAAAAAGAGCACGATCGCGTTAAGAATGTTCATTTTGTGTACTCTGCAGCAGGGCTCCAATCATTCATAATAATGCAGCCTACGTAAGCTGCATAATATAACTTTTTTGTTGATCCCACAAAATCACGCAGGTATTGGAAATCTGCTTTGCCTTGGTGATTGTCGTATCCAACTCCACCTGCTTCTCCAGGTCGCCGGTAGCGGTATAGATGTAAACGGTGGAATCAGAAAAAGCGTACATTCTGTTCTGTGTGACGGCAACCGAGAAAACATTCCATGGAAGCCGTATGTGGATATACGATAAGTCACCGGAATACAGCTTAACGGTATCGATGTCGTTAATGGTGGTACGCGGGATATATGCCAACTTCACCGTTTGGGACACAAGGCTCGCCCCCGCGTTCTTCCAGCCGTAAATCCCCTGCTCCGCCTGCTGTTCCCCAAAATAGGTGTAGGAGGTCAGGGCGTTTGTTCCCCCGGCAAAAATTGCGCTGTCGGTCACAAAAACGTCTTCCACAATCTGCGAGTTGACAGGAATGCTGTTGGTCATACTGCCATCCGCCATGTATGTGGTGATGTACGATACAGGCACAACGCCGGATGTATCCAGCTCCAGCACCCAAAGCATGTCGGAATCGCCGTGAAAACCAAAATCGACAACCTCATAACTGAAACGGGTGTTGCCTGTCTGCTCGCCCGCGGCGTTAAACAAGCTGATGTAGTATTGTGTACCACCCTGCTCCGTCACATTGGTGGATAC
>DHOD01000133.1:6035-17415 GCA_002407725.1 Christensenella sp. UBA5399
AGAGTCACATTGGTGGATAGCACAGCAACCGTGTTGTTGCCTGCGGCGGCGTCCAATATCTCCACATCGATCGCCGTACTGAAAAACTGCTCTTTGGAATAACCCATCACCTGAAGCGACTTTCCCGCATAGTTGCAGATAAGCTGTGGCGATGCCACGGTGGTGGCGTCTTGCAGCTCCAGTGAGAGCGACCATGTCTCCGTTCCCGATTCGTCCAGCAGGTACAGCGTGTCGTTCTGGTTGTACAGGATGCCGTTTTCATTGCCCACCACAGAATCGGGGAGGGCGCTGTTAAGCTCGGTCAGCGGGTCGCCAAAAAGCGATATCCGGGGCAGAAGGCCAAGCGCATAAAGCAGCACCAGCGCGCAGACCACAGCCACAGCGACAATGATCAGCACCATCATCCTGGTTTTTATTTTTTTGCGCCTCGAAGGCTTTAAATACATACCAAATCTCCAAACGGGAGAAGCCGGCAAATCTTAGACGCACCGCAGTGCGTAAAGGTTCCGCGCCTTTGTTTCCCCCACAAACATCAACATTATACCATAATATTGTGTTAATGTTATTAAAATTTTGTTATAATACTAACCACTGATAGAAAAGTGGGAAAAAACTGCTTTGGGATTGGAAAGAATGGACGATTTTACTGCAAACAAGGCAAAAAAGGCAATCGTGTGGAGGTGCGCGCATGAAAATCACAAAAATGCATGGGTTGGGAAATGATTTTATATTGACGGAAGAAGTGCGGGAGGATTACGCGGCCCCGGCCCGCGCGCTTTGCCGCCGCAGGTTGAGCGTGGGCGCGGACGGGCTGGTGGTTGTGGCGCCATCCCAGGTTGCCGATATACGCATGCGCATATTCAATGCCGATGGAAGCGAAGCGGAAATGTGCGGCAACTCCATCCGGTGCTTTGCGCGCTATGTATATGAAAAAGGGATCGTTGCCAAAAACAGCATGGAGATTGAAACGCTGGCGGGCATTATGAAGCCGGAGTTGATTATAGAAGACGGCCGGGTGACCGCCGTCAAAGTGGATATGGGAAAACCGGATTTTACGCCGGAGGCCATTCCGGTGCTGTCCGACACGCCAATGGATTTTGAAGTGCCGGTGGGGGGCAAACGTTTTGCGGCTTCCTCGGTGCTGATGGGCGTGCCGCACACCATTGTGTTTACGGATGCGGTTGCGGATGTGGAGATCGAAAAGGTGGGGCCGGAAATAGAGAAGCACTACTTTTTCCCCAAAAAGACAAATGTCAATTTTGTAGAGGTTGTGGACGATGGAACGGTGAAAATGCGCACATGGGAGCGGGGCGTGGGCACGACGATGGCCTGCGGGACGGGTGCCAGCGCCGCGGGGGTGATCACGCACAAAAAAGGGCTGACAGGCAGCAGCGTGCGCGTGCTGCTGGAGGCGGGAGAACTGTTTATCGAAAATGCCGCGGATGGGCGCGTGTTTATGACGGGCCCGGCCGCGTATGTGTTTGAGGGTGAGACTGTTTGAACATACACATGGACGAACACCTCCTGCAGCTGGGTCACTGGTTTGAGGCGGCGGGCGGCGGGTTGCTTGCCGTGGGCGGCCTGGTCAGGAACAAGCTGTTGGGGCTTCCCACAGCCGATACCGACGTCTGTGCGCCGGTGCCGGTGGAACGTGTGATGGCCATTCAAACGGACGAATATGCCGTAGTCCCGCAGCCTTTTGGCCTGGGGACCGTTGTGATCATTCAGCGGTTGGGGAAGGCGGAACATACATACGAATATACGGAATTCCGGCGCGACAGCTATGGACGGGGCGGCATTCACCGGCCGCGGGAAGTGCAGTTTACCGACGACATCGCGGTGGATGCGCTACGGCGGGATTTCACGGTAAACGCGCTTTATGCCGATATGCGGGGTGAGGTGCAGGATCCCACAGGCAGGGGGCTTAAAGACCTGCAGGCAAAAACGATCCGTATGACGCACCCGCAGACAATGGTGGAGGATGCCCTCAGGATATTGCGAATGGTACGGTTTGCCTGCGAGCTGGGGTTTGAAATAGAGGAAGATACGTTTGCCGCCGCCAAAGACAATGCACACAACCTGGATAATATATCGGCGGAGCGGCTGCGGGACGAGTTTTTTAAAATACTGATGGCGGATGTGCAGTACGGGCGTACGGGCGCGGTGTACCGTGGGCTTGACCTGCTGCGGCAGCTGGGGGCAATCGGGCGGATTGTGCCGGGGATCGCGGAGGGCGAGGACTTTGCCCAGTCGCCGAAATACCACAAATATCCTGTGATGGAGCATTTGTTTCGCACGTGCGGCGCAGCGGCGCCCGATTTGCGCGTGCGGCTTGCGGCGTTGCTGCACGACATTGCCAAACCGGCTTCATTGAAACAGGACGGCAATATGTACGACCATCCGAAGATGGGTGCGGAGGCGGCGCTTGCCGTGCTACAAAACCTGCGCGCAAGCAAAGCGCTTGCCGATGATGTGGCGCAACTGGTTGCCTGCCATATGTTTGATTTGGACAATTCGGCAGGGCGGAAGGCCGTTGTCAGGATGATCACAAAGCTGGGCAGGGAGCAGTTTTTGCGGCTGTGTATGCTGCGCGAGGCGGACTTCGCCGGTTCGGGCATGGGCGAGGAGCCCAAAAGTGCAACAAAGTGGCGGGCGGTGCTGCGGGAACTGGAAGAGCAGGGCGCGCCGATAGAGAGAAGCAAGCTGGCGATCAACGGCGACGACATCATGCGGGAGCTGAATATCCCACCCGGCAAGACGGTGGGCGAACTGCTGAAAAAAGCGCATGCGCACGCGCTTAAAAAACCAAGCCAAAACAACTACAAAAGTTTGGTAAGATATGCTAAAATGGTGTATACTGATATGACGGGGGAGAGCAGACATCCGGAGACTTATCGCGGAAGTAATTAACGTATACTGCAGAAAGCAGCAGGAAAGCGTTAAGGACTGAAGCATGCAGCATATATGAGCGTGTATCTAGTAAATCAATTTGCTGTAATACGGTTTAAGCTGGAGGGTATGTAAATTGTTGGACGAAATGAACAAAGAGCACTTTCTCAACAGAGAACATTCGGGCGAATATGCGGAAGTGGCATTCGATACCTATGTGAGCAATAAGGGTAAGGAAGATGTGATCGATATTGTCACCAACATCCACTACTATGAGGCCGGCGAAGGCGAGCCGCTCATCATGGTGCACGGCGTGGGCCAGAACTCTTATACATGGCGCAACAACTTTTATGAGCTCGCAAAGGATTTCCATGTGTATGCAATCGACCTGCCGGGCCACGGTTTTTCCGGCAAGCCGGAAATCAGCTACACGGTGGAGGAGTTTGCGCTTGCGCTGGAAGCGTTCATGAACGTCAACAAAATTGTGTCGGCCAGTTTTTGCGCGTTTGGCGAGGCGGCCGTTTATGTGCTGGATTTCGCAATACACAACCTCGACCGGACAGACAAGCTGGTGTTTATATCGCCGGTGATCTCGGAGACGGGCGGCATACTGAAGGGCCGCGGGCTCAACTGTGTGTTTGGGTCGATGGCGGGCAAGATGAAAAACCCACAAGTGGTGCGCAGTGTGCTGGAAGATTGCTATTTCGACCGCACGCTGTTGGGCGACGAGGTTGTGCAGGAATATTGGGAAGGCATGAACGATAAGGATTTCAGGATTATCGCGCGGATGTGCGTGACCAACTTTATCGACGACAATGTGATCTCCAGCCTGCATGTGCTCAAAGCGCCCGTTCTGGTGATACTGGGGACGGATGACAAAATTACCGGGGGCAAAAACTCCAACTTTATGCACCTTGGATTTGGCAGAAGCAACGTGATTGAGGTGCGCAATTGCGGTTACCTTGTACACGAGGAAAAATACGAGCGTACCAACGACGCAATCAAGACATTTCTTAAAGGATAAGCTGCGTAAATGATCAAGTTTTCATTAAAGGAGCAGGCGACGACGCCTGTTCCTACTATCTTTCTCAAAAATTACATGTGCGACGCACCGCCCGACTATGTGCGGGTGTATCTGTATGGGCTTTGCCTTGCGCATACGGGGGAGAGCCTGGACGGCGTGGCAATGGAGGAGCGCCTGCATCTTTCGTCCGCCCAAATTACGTCGGCGCTGGAATATTGGGAAACCAAAGGCTTTGTAAAATCACGCAGCGCGGGCAAGACAAAGGTCTACGATTTTATGACCGAGCCGGAGGAGCAACCCGCGGGGGATGATGGCCGCAAAGCGCCGGTGTACGAATATAAAAACTTCAACAACATGCTTGCTACGCTGCTGGATCGCAACCTTTCCACGGCGGATTTCAATAAAATATACGACTTTACCGATGTATTTGGCCTGCCGCAGGATGTGGTAATCACCATGGTGGAATACTGCGTTGCGGCAAAGGGTAAAAATGTCAGCGTCGCGTACCTGGACAAGGTCGCGCAGACATGGGCGGAGGATGGCATTGACACGCGCGAAAAAGCGCAGCAACGCGTAGAGGACCACCGGGCCGCCGCCAGCGGCGCAAAAGTGCTGATGCGCACGATGGGCATCACAGGCCGCAGCCCCGGCAAGCGGGAGATGGACTATTACGACAAGTGGACGGAAAAGTGGGGATTCACGCAGGAATCGATACAGTACGCGATGCGTGATGTGGAGTTTTCCGCCAAATCCGAGCCGTTTGCATACCTGGACGCCATACTGCGCAACCTCTATGAGAACGGCGCGGTCAGTTCGCGCAAAATCAACGAATTTAACAATGCGTACGCCCGCAAAAAGGAAAACATCAAGGAAGTGTTGGGGGCGCTGGAATATACGCGCAAAGAGGTGACGCCGCGGCACGAGCGGTTTTACGAGGAATGGGCGGAGATCGGGTATCCGCACAGCATTATATTGCTGGCCTGCCGGCAGACCGCGAAAAACGGATCGCGCAGGTTTGAATCGATTGGCGGGTTGCTCAAAAAGTGGAAGGAAGACGGGTTTGAAACCGAGCAATCCATCCATGAGCACCTGAAAAGGCAGGATGATATCAAGCTGCTGGTGGAGCAGGTTTACGAATGTGCGGGGATAGGCAGGCAGATTGGCGACGCCGACAGGAAGCTGTATACGGAATATGTTTACGGCAAAGGGATGAGCCATGACGCAATGATGTACGCGGCGGAAATCAGCTCGATTGCCAACGAGCCGTCGTCTTTTTTGCGCAAGGTGCTGTCCGACTGGGCGGCGCGCGGCGTAAAGACGCTGGACGACGCGATGAAGCAGAACATGGACCGGTTCTCGTCCGACATGAAGGGGAAAAACAAAAAGGCGTTCAGCCAGCACACATATTCCAATACGGACAGGGAGAGCCAGAAGAAAGCCGCAATGAAAGAAATAGAGGAAATGGAAGGTCTGGATGATTAACATAGCGGATGTGTTTGCCGAATTTAAATCCGACGGCCTCAAGCGGAAGCATATATACGAGACGCGCCTGGAGGGCATTGCCGGGCTGCCCGGTGTACGCGCGAAAATCAACGAAATTGCCATAGAAAAAATGCGCTGCGCGCTGGCGGGCGAGGATGCGGCGGAGCTGGAGGTGGCGCTTGCGCAATTGGCGGACGAGGAAGCACGCATCGTGCGGGCGGCAGGGATCGGCCGTTACAATTGCGAAGAATGCGCCGACACAGGCATAAAAGGAAAAGGGTATTGCGCATGCCTGCTGGACAGGGTGTACAACCAGTGCTATGGCGCGGTGGATATCGGCGGCATTACGCATGGGTTTGATGATTTTGATACAGGCGTTTTTGACGATGCACAGGTGTTGGAATCGGGAAAAACGCAGCGGTGGTGGATGGAACGCTATATGAAAGTAGCGCGGAAGTATATCTCAGATTTCCCGGATACGGGCAAACGCAACGTGCTAATTACAGGAAAAACCGGTCTGGGTAAGACATATCTGCTGGAATGCATTGCGAAAGAAGCGAAGGAAAAAGGCATAGACGTCATGCTGATCCGTGCGGGAGAGCTGTTCCGCCTGTTTTTTGACCACCGCATGGGTGAGGACGTGGATCTCAGTTTTCTGCACCGTGCCGACCTGCTACTGGTGGACGATATTGGGACGGAACCGGTTACCAACAATGTAAGTATCGAATACTTTTACGAGCTAATCTCCAAAAGGCTGGACGCCCAAAAGCATACGGTTTATTCTACTAACATAGACGACCTGCAGCAGCGGTATGACGACAGGATTGCTTCCCGCCTCAATTCCAAGGAAGACAGCCTGATGCTGCTGTTTGACGGGGCCGACTTGCGAAGCAGGAAGTAGCATTATGTTGCGCAAACAAAAAAGGGCCGCACTTGGCCCAAAAGAAAGAGAATCCGGCATTGGCCGGTTTTTTTATATTGCAAACGCCAGACAGGGTATATTATGCGGAACAAGAATGATACGGCCGTTCCAAATCGCCGAACATCAATGCGTCGCAGCGGCTGCATTCCGCTTTATACGTGCCCAACGACTGGAAGAAATGAATCCGTCCGCCGCATTGGGGGCAGATTGCCGACGTAGTGTCTTCTTGGGTTACGAGAAAAGCCTGGTTGGCAAGTATATCGACTTTGCTTCTGCTTGTGTGGTCTAATCCGAGTGACATTAACATGATATCAAAACATCTCCTTAAGGTGTCATAAACTTAAAGCATCCTGCTTTGTATCTTTTCTTGTCGCCTCGTGCGCAATATGTAACAGTTCAAAAACTGTCGTACTACAGCCTTTTCATAAAATAATGCTACGATAATGTAGGCTGCATGCTTCGTCAACAAAGAATTTGAACTATATACGTTAAGGACTTTCTTTATTGACTCCGCTATAAGTATTTCGTGAAAACACAGGAAATGTTTAGTGGAAAAATAAAAACCGCTTCAAAGGTTGAAACGGCCGACTATTTGTATTGTATGCAGTTGGTATCAAACAGCGCTGCCCCCGGTCAGGGCAATCAGTTCGCGAATGTCGGAAATAATGTGATCCGCACCTTCCGCCGCAAGCTCGTCCGCACTGCGGAAGCCCCATGTCACACCGACAGAACAGACGCCCGCGTTTTTTGCGGTTTTGATGTCCACGTCCGAATCGCCCACGTACATGGCGCCGCTGGCGGCAACATCCAGGTGTTCCAGCACCATATGCGCGCTCTTTGGGTCGGGCTTGCGGGGGATGCCTTCCTTCTCACCCATTGTGTAATCGATCAGGCTGCCGAACAGGTCCTTGCTCAGCGCCACCACGGCGGAGTCCGGTTTGTTGGATATGATCGCCGTCCTGATGCTGTTTTGCTGCAGATATTGCAGCACATCCATCACACCGGGAAAAGGCCGGGTGTGGTTGTTCATGTTTTTTTGATAAATGCCGAAGTATTCCCGCATCAATACTTCCAGCTCGGCTTCCCGTACGGTTTCCGGCAATGTTCTTTTGAGCAGCACGCGCACACCGTTGCCGACAGATTCGCGCACATAATCCATTGACCGCGTTGGATAACCGTGGTTTTCCAGCAGTTCGTTGACACTGTCGGTCAGGTCCTGCAATGTGTCCAGCAGCGTACCGTCCATGTCAAAAAGCACGGCTTTGTACTTCATACGTTGACCCCTTGCGGGTGGGATACGGTTGCCTCGATATATTTGACGATATCGTTCACGGTCACAAAGCTGCGGATATCCTGTTCGTTGACCTCAATACCAAACGCTTCCTCAAACTCCACCACAACATTGACGACATCGAGAGAGTTTAAAAACAGGTCGGTCATCAGATTGGATTCCGGGCGGATCAGCGTTTCATCCACACAGGCATAATCCTGCAATATTTTTTTCACACGTTCATACATAATGTGCAGCGTCCTCCTCAAACAATTTCGTCGGGGGCATCTTCCAGCGGCGCCCCAACCTTATATCGAATAATTTTTTTGGAAGTGGTTTTTTCAAATTCCGTATCGCGCAGGCGGATGTCGCGTATGTGCTTGTACATCGGCAAGCCCCTGTTGATGTCGTCAATTTGTCTTTTCAGTTCACCCGGCACGTCGGCGATGTTTTCGGCCGCGGCGTAATCGGCGTCGTGATAGATTTCAGCGACAATGCTCCCGCTGTCCTCATAAACAACAACCTCCTTTACAAGCGGCAGGTCAATGACATACCCTTCCAGTTCCTCGGGCGATACGTTTTCGCCGCTGTCCAGTATAATCAGGTTTTTTTTGCGGCCGGTAATGTACAGGAAACCGTCCATATCGATATACCCAAGGTCGCCGGTCTTCAGCCAGCCGTCTTCCATGGTCTCCTGGGTGGCTTCCTCGTTTTTATAGTACCCGATCATGACATTGTCGCCCTTGACCCAGACTTCGCCTTCCACAATTTTGACGCGGCAGACGGGCAGCACCGGCCCAACGGAATCGTCCTTATAAAAATACTCGCGGTTGACGGCGACAAGCGGGGCGCATTCAGTGATGCCGTACCCCTGCAGCAGTGTGATGCCCAATTGGCGAAAAGCCTTGGTGATGGCCGGGTTCATGGGCGCGCCGCCCACAAACGCCTTTTTGAAACGGCCGCCCAGCGCGCCGTACACCTCGGCAAAAAGCTTGTCTGTCACGTCTATGTTCAGCCGCATCAGCAGGTCCGATAGCTTCATGCCGGCTTGCAGCTTCTTGATTTTACCTGATTTCTTGGCCCCGTCCATGATCTGCCGGAACAGCGTGACGGTGATCAGCGGCACAAGGCTCATGCCCGTAGGCTTGAAAAGCTGCAAATTGGGCAGGAACTGCTTAAGGCTCTCGTTAAAACAGATGACCACGCCGTGGTGCAACACGGCCAGTATGCCGCAGTTGCTCTCGTATGCGTGGTGAAGCGGCAACACGGATAAAAACACATCCTCCTCGCCAAAATCCACGTGCTTTGTCGCGCCGTGGAAGCTGGCTACAATGTTCTTCTGGCTCAGCATCACGCCCTTTTGGTCGCCGCTGGTACCCGATGTAAAGTAGATGGCTGCAAGCGATTCCAACCCGGGGACGCTGTTTTTGTACGATGCGTTTCCCGCCGCCAGCAGCCGGTTTCCTTCTTCCAGCAGCGTATCAAGCGATGTAAACCCCTTGTCATCCGCCATGCAGAACAGCTCGACGCCGTCAAGGCCGGGCTGGAGTTCCTTCATGATTCCTGCGTACAGGCCGGAGAACATCACGGCCTTGGCATCGCTGAAGCGGATAAGCTCCGCAAGCTTCTCTTTGGGAAGCTCCCTGTCCAGCGGAACGATCACCATTTCGCCGCACAGGGCGGTGAAATACGTTAAAATCCATTCATAGGAATTTTCACCCAGCACACAGATGTGCGCGTTTTGCAGTCCGCGGGCGTAGAGCGCCGTACCCAGCGCATCCACCTGCCCGGCACATTCGCCCCAGGTAATGGATTTATAGGAATCCTTGCCTGTCCTGACACGAAACGCGTCTTTTTCGGGTGTATTTTGAACGCGATAATCCAGCATGTCGGACACGCGGACAACGTCTCTTGTTTTGTTATATGGATACGGCTTCAAAGGATGTTTCCCCCTCTGGGATTATTGCAGTTTCTACACGCGCGTTGCTCGGTATGCTTCGCGATCAAATGGCTGCGCATGCAGCATTTGCAAGAAAGTGCTATGCGCCACCATTTGTTAATATGCTGTAAAATTATACACGGTCTATTATCGGCCAGGGAGCATATTCTGTCAAGTCGCGGAGAACCGCTCAGGCGGCTATGTCCCCGCTTTCCGTTTCTTCTGCTTTGCTGTCGGGATCTATATAATCCACCGCGCCTTCATAACCGTATTTCAAGGCGTTTTTCATGTCTTCTTTTTTGTAAAATGCCGTGGTGACCTCGCATTTGGTACCGGGCGCGCAGTTTTCGTAAATCCACCGGGCGTCGGGCACCAGCAGGCGGATGCAGCCGTGCGACCCGGGCTTGCCCAGGTTGTTGTACGAGCTCATGGTGTAGGTGGACGCGTCGCGCGCGTTGTACAGCAACGAGTGGAAATAGAAACTGCCGGACATTTGCGTCCAGTACTGGGCATAGCAGTTGAAGCTGGTAAAAAAGCCAAAACGGTGGTAATCGCTGCCCATATCGTACACACCCTCGGGCGTCCAGTTTCCGTTGCCGCCTGTCGTGCAAATCATCACGCGCACCAGCTTGGGTATGCCGCCGGTCTCCTCATACGCGTATACGCATTGGTTGGTGTAGTCCACCACAAGGCTGTATGTGCCGGCGGGGGGGCGGACAGGATCGTCGTAGTCGCCGTTGTCGCCTACCTGTTCCTCAAACGAGGCGACGGAGGCGGGCGCATAGATGTCCAGCCATTCCTGTGAATAGAGCTGCACGTAAGGCGTGGGGGAAGGCTGCGGCTGCGGCGTGGGCCACGACGTTGGGTTGACCCACGGCTCAACGGTTGGCGTGGGCTGGGGCGTCGGTTCCGGTGTGGGCGTAGGGGCTGGTTCAGGGGTTGCGGATGAACTGGATGGCGGGCTGCTGCCGCCCGTGTTCAAGGAACCGGTGCAGTTTGTCAGCGCATCCATAGGGTTCGCTACGCCCATTACAAACACCAGCGCCACAATGACCGCAATACAGACCAGAATCTTTTTCATCTAAAACTCCTTATTCCACAGGTTATAGGTGTCGGTGTTGTATATGGCCGTAAAGATATTTTCATCCGTTCCTTTGTGGAGCGAATTCAGGTAGCGTATCACTTCTTTGGCCTGGTCGCGCTTGGTGGCCCGGTCGATGGGACATGGGTTTTTGGCTATGGGAATGCCGTTTGCCTGCACGGCGCGGCGGATGTCGTCCTCGCGCAGCAGCACAAACGGGCGGACCAATGTGACATTCCTGCGCGATAAAAATGTCTTGGGCGAGAACGTGTTGACCCGCGCCTCGTACATCAGGCTCATGACAAAAGTCTCGATCATATCGTCGGCGTGGTGCGCAAACGCGGCCTTGTTGCAGCCGATATGCACCACCTTCTCGTACAGCGCGCCTTTGCGCATTTTGGCGCACAGCGAGCAGGGGTTCTTTTCTTTACGGATATCAAAGACGATTTCGGCAATCTGTGTCTGGACAAGATGAAAAGGCACAGCGTGTTTTTCTGCAAACGCGCGAATCTCCGGCGTGTTATAACCGCCAAACCCCAGGTCGACGCATACGGCGTGCAGGTCGTACTGCTTTTTGCTGAACAATTTGTACAGCACCAGGGCGTACAGCAGCAACATGGAGTCCTTGCCCCCGGAAAGCCCCACGGCAATACGGTCGCCGTCCGCTATGAGGTTAAACCGTTCATCCGCGCGCCGGAGCGCGCCCAAAACCTTGCGCATGCCTGCCCCCTGATACTACCCATTCAATACCTAATACTAATTCCAAATTAAAA
>DHOD01000133.1:17707-18477 GCA_002407725.1 Christensenella sp. UBA5399
CGTTTTTTAAATGGGATTGGTATAGCCACTGTAAACCGCCTATCGATTCCCCCCACTTGTTGATCCGGTAGAAAAACCGCTTCAGGTCTTTTCCAACAGTGGTCGGCATAAAATAAATTCTATTGAAATTATACCATAGATATTGTATGATTTTAAGGATGTGTACGCAAAAGGTGGGAAAGGAAATATAAATTTTCATGCAGGCATTGCCTTTATCAAGTTACCTGACGGTGTTTTTTACCGCCATGCTGCCCATATGGGAGCTTAAAGGCGCCATACCGACGGGCGTCATGGGGCTGGGTATGCCGCTTTGGACGGCGTTCATACTTGCATACCTCGGGTCGTGTATTCCGTCGATATTCATTATTTTTTTCATTGAAAAAGTAATCAAATGGCTGGCAAAAAGCAAAATTAAGTTTTTTAATAAAGTGGCAAACTGGATACTGGGAAAAGTGGATAAGCACCACGATAAAATTGAGAAATACGGATATCTGGGCATTTTTGTTTTTGTAGCGATCCCCCTGCCCGGCACGGGCGTGTGGACGGGCTCGCTGCTGGCCGCCATGATGGGCCTGCAGCCCAAGAAGGTGATCCCCATTGTCTTTATTGGCAACCTGATTGCCGGGATTGCCATGGTGGGCATCACCATGCTGGGTGGGCACATGCTGGATCTTGACCTCAGCGCGGTCTGACCGCCAAAAATCTCCGCACAGCTGCGTCATCGGGCGTGCGCAGACGCTTATGTATAAAAGAATACACCGCGCTCCTGC
>DHOD01000133.1:18609-19010 GCA_002407725.1 Christensenella sp. UBA5399
GAAAAGAATACACCGCGCTCCTGTGTCCACCCTGCTTCCTTGCTCTGCGAATTTTTTGACGGTCAGCCGGTTGGAAGAAATGAGTGGCCCAAAATATCCACGCTGCTACGCCATCGGGGGCGTCGCATACCAAAAGAAAAAATATTAAGCATTTGAAACAACAATCATATAATGTTATAATACATCCTGTTTATTACTTTTATGAAATTTAGTTTTGGAGGGTTTTTAGAAAATGAGAAGACTGTTTACTTCGGAGTCTGTAACAGAAGGGCATCCGGACAAAGTTTGTGACCAGATATCCGATTCAGTACTGGACGCCATACTGGCGCAGGACCCCAAAGCACGGGTGGCTTGCGAAACAGCGGTGAACACGGGCCTGGTGCTGGTGATGGGCGAGATCA
>DHOD01000133.1:19172-19411 GCA_002407725.1 Christensenella sp. UBA5399
TGGTGCTGGTGATGGGCGAGATCACCACATCGGCGTATGTGGACATTGCGAAAATTGCGCGCGAGACAATCAAGCAAATTGGCTTTGACAGGGCGGAATACGGATTTGACGGCAACACGTGCGGCGTGATTACCAGCATCGACGAGCAGAGCCCCGACATTGCAATGGGCGTTGACAAGGCGTTGGAATCCAAGGAAGAGAAGGAAGACGACGAAGGCGGCGCGGGCGACCAGGGCATG
>DHOD01000067.1:0-13558 GCA_002407725.1 Christensenella sp. UBA5399
AGGTCCTCCGGCGTGGCCGCCTGGCCGGTGGCGGGGTTGATGATGGGCGCGGGCTTTGTCTTCATGTCCGCCCGCAGGTTATACCACTGTTTCGGCATCTGCTCCTCAGAAAGATACAGTCTGTTCGGTACGTTTTTCATTTTTTGTGTCTCCTTTAAAAATTATTTTTAATCGAGAAACAGTACGCCGTTGTCCTTGTTGCAAATGACACTTTTGACAACAAAAAAGGCTTTTGTCCACTATGGGACAAAAGCCTGTGTTCGCTTCTGCGGTGCCACCCAAATTGATACTAAAATCAGTATCCGCTCTCACATGCACCTCTACTATGTAGACCGATGCATCCTTCCTTGATAACGGGCGAAGGTTTGTGTCTCCCGTCAGGTATTACTCACGACATAATCGCTTTCTCCCTGCCCTCATGGGCCCATTCAACATTGCGCTGCTGCCACCATCACACCACCGGCGGCTCTCTTTTAGCAGTGGGCAAATGCCTACTCTTCCCATTCAACGGTTTATTCTGTATTCGATTAACGGCATTTTACACCGCACGCTTTTTTTTGTCAAGCCTTGCCACAGAAAATTAATAATCTTCATCCTCCGGGGCTTTGGGCGCGGGCGCCTCCTTGGGCTGTGGCGCAGCTTCCTCTACGGGCGCCTGTTCCACGATTTCGATAATCTCATCGGGTTTTCCGGCGTCGTCTTTATTTTTCCCAAGGAACTCCGGCAGCGACATTCCCGCCATCTCAAACATCTCGTTCATCGGTGGAATGCTCTTCAACAGGCCCGATACAAAGTTGGCTGTAGAGCTTTTGCCGTCCTTGTTCCCGCCCGAACCGCTGTCCCAAACGGTGACCTTGTCGATCTTCATGTCGCGGATCGCATCCACCTGCACGCGCATCAGATTTTCCATCTTGTCTGCCAGCATCAGCATCAGCGCGTCTTTTGCGCTGCCACCCGCCGCCTGGACAATGTCTGCAAAACCATCGGCCTGCTTGGTCAGTATTTCGTTGAAACCACGGGCCTCGGCCTCCATTTTGGCAAATATGGCGTCCGCCTCACCAGCGGCCTGCCGACGCAGTTTTTCCGCTTCGGCGTCGGCTGCCAGCTCAATTTCGCGCTTCCGGATCTCGGCTTTGACAATAACGTCGGCCTCCAGCGCGGCCTGCTCACGCGAGAATTTTGCTTTTTCCGCTTCGCGCTCGGCGGCATATGCCTCCTCCAGCGCTTTTGCCGCCTGCACTTTTTCGGCAGCGACGGCAATGCGCATGGATTCCGCTTCTTTTTCACGCTTTAACGCATTGGACTGCGCAATCTCGACCTGCGCTGTATTCTCGCCCTGTATGGCGGATGAATCGGCGCTTGCGACCTGCACGCGCTGGTCTCTCTGCGCGTTGGCCTCGCCGATGGAGCCGTCGCGGGTTTTCTCTGCAACAGACTTTTTGGCGTCGTTGATCGCTTTGGCGGCGGCTTCCTTACCCAGCGCCATGATGTATCCCGATTCGTCGCTGATATCGGTGACGTTTACGTTGATCAGCCGCAGGCCGATTTTTTTCAATTCGGATTCCACATTGTGAGAAACAGCTTCCAAAAATTTATCGCGGTCTGTATTGATCTCTTCAATGTCCATTGTCGCGATGACCAGCCTCAACTGACCGAATATAATATCCTTGGCAAGATCCTGTATTTCCTCCTGCCGAAGGCCCAGCAAGCGTTCGGCGGCGTTTTGCATGATGCCCTGCTCGGTCGAAATACCCACGGTGAAAATAGAAGGGACGTCAATACGGATGTTCTGCCGTGAAAGCGCGTTCCGCAGGTCCACCTGGATGGATATAGGCGTCAGGTCCAGATATTGGTAGGCCTGGATGACCGGCCAGATAAACGCCGCGCCACCATGGATACAGTGAGACGTACGGTTGGTGCCGTCGCTGTTCTGCCCCACTTTACCGTAGATGACCATGATCTTGTCGGATGGGCACTTTCTGTACCTTGTCAAGAAAACCAGCAGGCAGATGAACAGTATGATCACAATTGCCACAATCAGGATCAAAGTTTCAATTTTCATTTCACAACCCTCCTAGAAAAAAAAATATTGTTTTGCGCCGGACGCGGATTACCGGCCTGTCATATAATGTACCCCGGCGCTCACTTCTTCCGCACAATCAGAGCGCTTTTGTTGGAGACGCCGATCACAGTGACCTCGGCGCCTGTCGGGATGGATTTTGCGTCGTCGGTAACCGCGTCACACTCTATCAGCCGGTCCTGCACAACGAGGGAAACCTTCCCTGTGTTCTCGCGCTTTGCGGGGATTTTCAGGTATACGGTACCCGATTTGCCCAACGCGTTGCGTATGTCCAGCGTGCCTTCCTGCTGAAGCTTCAGCATGGCGCGGTAAATCAATGCCATGGCGACCATCGCGATGATGCCAAACACGATTGCAAAGCCGATGCTTGCCGCTGTGGGCAGCGACGACTTGAGCATGACCAATCCCGACCAGCTGAACACCACGAAGAATGCAAGCAATCCTTGCAGGGTGAAAAGCCGGAGGCCTGCGGCGCCGTGATCGAACTCGACCGGCGTGTCGCTGTGTCCCGTAAAATCTCCGTCGGGGGCGCCGCTAAGGGCGTCGCCGTACCAGTCGCCGGATGGCGCCTGCATGTCTGTGATATCAATATCGCCTGTGGCCGCATCGACATGAACCTGGTTAAAATCAATCTCGTCGCCGCTGCCGACATCGGGCGCGGGTTCACCGCCCATATCGCCGCCTGCATCCCCTCCGGCGTCGCCGCCCGTATCTCCTCCGGTATCGCCGCCCAGGCCAATCAGCAACAGTATCAGCTGTATAACCAGCAGTATGGTCGACGCAATGCCAATTGTTGCAAATACCTGTTCTATCAGGCTCATTGCCTCCCACCAAGCAACCATGGTCTACACATCCTTTCTATCCGTTCAAAATGGAAATATCCAACTTAGAGCAAATTAACTTAACATAGGTAGCCATCTTCGGCAAAACCAGCTTTATGCTGCGTTGCAAAAGCTTGCCATATGTGCCGATATGCCTGCGCTTTCGTGCCTTACCTAAAACTGATTTTGCTCGAACCTGCCATAACCGACGCCAAGTTAATTTGCTCTGACGGCCTCAGGGCCGGTCGGTTCTGTATCAAGATCTGGCGTCTGTAAAAACTCTCAATCCTGCTCGATTTCCAGCAGAAGCAGCTCGGCGCGGTTGCGTATCCTTGCGGATATGGACGAAAGCACCAGTATTTTGAGAACATGCTTTAACCTCTCGCCGCCGATAGCCGATACATCGGCCGCATCGACTGCCCTGGCAATAATGCCGTCGATATCCGTTTGCTCTACAATAGCGTCGAATGGCACAATGCCCATGATGTCGCAAAGCATGATGTAGATAAACGCTTCGTCTATACCGCTGTCCGCCGTGCGTACATAGTCCAGCATATACACAATACGCTCGATCTGGAAAATATCCTTGAGCATATTGATGATCGCCATCCGGCAAAACTGCGCCAACCCGTATTTTTTATGGTCGGGAGGGGCGATAAACTGCCGTTTGACCCAGTTTTGGATGGTATGGGGCTCCAGCCCGGTGAGTTGCACAACCTGCGATAATACAAGGCCGCCCGTCATAAACGCCGAATCCAGAAAACTTTTTGCTGAGCTGTCTTTGTTTACTTCTACCGTGGTACCCGGTAAATAGTCCATTGCCGTCATCACCTTGCCTTTTGTGGTAATTTGATTATATCACATGGTCAAGCGACCGTCAAGTGTTTTGTGGTATGCTCGCATTATAATTTTGCAACCGGCTGTACTGACGACTTACAGCATATTAACTAACCGCGGCGCACAAGATGCGCCGAAAATGTTTGCTGCATAGCACTTTCTTGCAAATGTTGCATGCGCAGCCATTTGAGAAACTGCAATAAGGGTAGAGCCATCTACAGCAACTTAACTTAAAGTAGCGCATAGCGCAGATACAATAAGGCATGCTGCGCGATAGCAAAGCTTGCAGCGCAACCGTTTGAGAAACTGCAATAAACGGCTTGGTGTTGCAAATCTGCCAGAGGGGAATACCATAACAAAGGAGTTCCAAGAACCATGGGTTCTTGGCCGCCGGCGGCAATTATATGATTACGTAGTGATACCATGACCCCAAAGGAATACCTGAGAGTCATAAAGAATTTTCTCAAACGTTTCCTGTGACTTTGGATGCAATGATTTTTTGCAAATTGGCAATTCGATTGCTACGGCCGCAGCCTTTTGGTGTATAATGTGTAAGAAGATTTTTGAAGGAGGCAAACAGACGGTGCTGGCAGCGCTTGAAGATGTGACAAAAAGCTTTGGCACAGATATCATTTTTGAACATGTCAGTCTTGCGATCCATGCGGATGACCGCATTGGATTTGTGGGCGCGAACGGCGCGGGCAAGACCACGTTGTTGAATGTGCTTTCAAAAAACATGGAAGCGGACATGGGAAACGTGATTTATGCGGCAGGGCTCAGTATAGGCTATTTGCGCCAGAACAGCGGGCTTACGGGCGGCAACACCGTCATGGAAGAGATGCGGTCTGTGTTTGCCGACGCCATCGGGGCGCACGGGCGTATGGAGCAGTTGGCGCAGGCAATGGAAGAGGCCCCGGACGATGAGGCGCTGGCACGGGAATACGCGCGTGCCCAGGCCGTGTACGAGGCACAGGACGGCTATCATATGGATGTCAACATCAAAAAGGTGCTGAATGGTATGGGATTTGCGGACGTATCGGGCGATATGTGCATAGACGGCATGAGCGGCGGCGAAAAGACGCGCCTTGCGCTGGCCAAGCTGCTGCTGAAAGGGCCGGACCTGTTGATACTCGACGAGCCGACCAACCATTTGGATTTTACGACGCTGGCCTGGCTGGAGGAATACCTGGCGGGCTACCGCGGTGCAATGCTGATCGTGTCGCATGACAGATATTTTTTGGACAAGACCGTCACCAAAATCTGGGACATGGAGGACCGGCAGGTTCAGGAATATAAGGGGAATTATACGGCTTACAGGGTGCAGAAGGAAGAGCGGACGGAATATTTGCTGAAGGAGTACGGCAAGCAACAGAACCAAATTGAAAGCATGACGGAATTTGCGCGGCGGAATATTGCGCGGGCCTCCACATCCAACATGGCAAAGAGCAGGCTGAAGCAGCTTGAAAACATGGATGTGATCGAAAAACCACGAACGGGTGTCAAAGCGCCTTCATTCCGGTTTGAATATGACAAAAAGCCTGTCAACGACGTGCTGGCAGTGGAGGATTTATCACTGCAGGTAGGCGATGAAAAACGCGTTATAGCGAAGGATATAGAGTTTGAGATAAAACGGGGCGACAGGATCGGGCTGATTGGCGCCAACGGAACGGGTAAATCCACGCTGCTCAAATCACTGCTGGGCATGCTGGAGCAGGATGGCGATATTACCTGGGGCAAAAATGTGGATGTCGGGTACTATGACCAGGAGAATAAGGACATGGGCCCCAATAATATTGTATTGGAAGAGCTGTGGCGGCGGTTTAAGGCGATGCCGGAACAGGCGGTCCGGGGCATGCTGGGCCGGGTGCTGATCACCGGCGAGGAAGTGTATAAGCAGGTACAGTCGCTTTCGGGCGGCGAGCGCGCCAAGCTGGGGCTGGCGATACTGATGGCAGGGCGGCACAATGTGCTGGTGCTGGACGAGCCGACAAACCATCTGGACCTGCCCGCGCGGGAGGCGTTGGAAAATGCGCTTGGGGAATATGAAGGAACATTGCTTTTTGTCTCGCATGACAGGTATTTTGTCAATGCGTTGGCCGATAAGATCATTGAAATAAAAAACGGCGGTATCACAAAATTTGACGGGGATTTTGACAGCTATATGGCCGCAAAAAAATTAATGGAAAGTGTAGAGAGCATTCCAAAAACCGAAGCGAAGACGCGTCAGAACAATCAAAAGGATGTGCGCAGAAGGCAAGCGATGATCCGTCAGAAGGTAAGCGATTTGGAAAAACAAATAGCAGCGCTGGAAGCCGAGGAAGAGGAACTGGCAAACACAATTGCACAAAACCCGACCGATTTTACATTGCTGGCGTCGGCATGTGAACGGCTGGAAACCGTCAGGGCAAAGCTCGACCAGATTATGCAGGAGTGGGTGGAGCTTAGTTGAGCAGCGATATTTTGTTGGGGGGCTGCTCCGACTGCCAGACAATTGTGCAGGGGAATGTATCGCAGGGAATCTGCACATAGCCGTCTTTGAGCGGTAAATTCATTTTTTTCACCTTAAAATCATCGGTGATATAGGCTGTTGCAATTGTTTCACTGTCCGATTCCGCAATTTCGGCAGGTACGGGAATATGCACGCTGTAGCCGCAATCGCTGGGCAGCGAGTGCGCGGCCCGGTGGAAGGAAGGCTCTGTCAGATGCGTATCGTATAAAATCAGTTGTTCAATGCCGTCCAGTTGGTCTTTGACACGCTCGTATACATTTTCGTATGTATTGCATACCAGGTGCAGGCGGCGTTCCTCGTAGAGCCGCGGGGGCTTAATAAACCGGTTGACCAGCGTGGCGACGGCAATGCCGATCAATGTATCGGTGATCCTGTACAGCGCAACCGTATAAGGGCTGTTGCTAATAAAGCCGGAATACGACATGACGGGCGATGCGGTCACCGTAATGAAAACGATGGCGCAAATCACCGAGCTCCCGGGCATTTTGATCAGGTTACAGAGGTATATGGAAATGATGATGCCCAGCGGGATAAAAATCAGGTAAGAATACTTCAGGTCGTAAAAGTTGGTCAGCCACAGCATCAATATGCCAAACCCGCCGCCGATCGCCGTGCCGACGATGCGGCTTACGCTGGTCTTCAGCGTATTCTCGATGGTGGACTGCATGCACACGATGGCCACGATAGAGGAATATAGCGATATCTGGTTGGTGATCAAAATATCGATTAAAAGGCAGACACATACGCATATTGCGGTTTTGATGGTGCGCATGCCCAAGCGGGGCAGTTCATGTGTAAGCTTCATCCGTACCCTCCGATGAAATTATACTATTTATTCAGCATAAATCAAACACTCTTTTGTTTTATGGTATAATCATACCAGCGTAATAACACACAGGTAATATGAGGTTTTTTACATGATTGAGTATATGCAGGGGTTGTCGGATATGATCCAGGCAAACATTTGGATTGGGCCGCTGGTATGCCTGTTCGCGGGTGTGTTGACTTCGTTTACGCCCTGTTCGCTTTCCACGTTCCCCCTGGTCATCAGTTATGTCAGCGCCAACAAGAGCGGGCGGCATTCGGCCCTTGTTTATTCCCTGTTGTTTTGCGCGGGGATGACAGTGACATTTACCGCGATTGGCGGGGCACTTGCGGCGGTGGGCAGGTATATGTCCGCCATGGGCTCGTGGTGGTATATCATCCTTGGGATCCTGTTGATTTTTATGGCGCTGGTGATGTGGGAGGTCATCAACATATTCCCCAATTGCGGCGTGCGGCAGACGACGACCAAAAAAGGCGGGCTTGGCGCCTTTTTGTTGGGCCTGTTGGGCGGGGCGTTTGCATCACCGTGCGTAACGCCGGTGCTTGCGGCAATCATTGCGGTGGTGTCCTCATCCACAGAGACGGCAATGGGCATCGCCATGTTGGCGACATACGCGGTCGGCAACAGCATACTGATTGTAGCGGTGGGGACGGGGATCGGGTCGGTCAACCAACTGGCAGCCAACCCAAAGTTTGTGAAAGCGGGCAAGATTGTAAAATTTATATTGGGCGGCGTGATATTGGCGTTGGGGTTGTACCTGCTATATCTTGGAATATGAGAAACTGGTTATGTGGTTTCGGAAAACAAGGATTTAAAAGTATATTTTTGGTGGTATATATAATGCAGGGAAGGCGAACATGGATAAAAATCGAAATGACAACATAAAACAAATTAACCGTTTGTTGGTGGCTGCATGCGCGGTTGTATCCGTGGTTGTGGTTATTTTTGTTTCCATTGTGCTTTCCAGCACAAATAATATGACCAATTATATCAATGCGGTCTATGAGGGCCTTTATGCAAGTACGTTAGATGTGCTGAAAGCGCGTAGCAGTTTTCAGGATGCCCACACAATGATGTTCAGGGTGACCGGCGCTCCGGATTATCTTGACAGGGATGGCGCTGTAGAGTTGTTGGACAAGAATTACGCCGAAGTGCGAACCGCAATGGACGACTTGGAGAAGCGCTATGGCAGTGAGCGGATGGCGCCACTGGAGGGATACATTGGTGAAGTGGATGTAGTCTTCCGCGAGATTCTGGATGCGGCGTACAGCGGTGATAATGCCTATGCAATCGAGATGCTGGAGACGCGGGAAGCGCCGCTTTATACTGCGATTGACGCCGAATTGAGCGCGATCATAGACGCGGGGGCAGAGGATATCAGCAGCCTTGTCGGGCAGGCGGTAACGCAGAGCGCCCATACAGAAGATATCGTGGTGGTTTTGGGGATTGTTGCTGTTGCCGTTGCGGTTGTTGCCTGTGTGTTTAGCGCGGCGACCATATCTAGGCGTAACACCGAGCTTTACCACAGGGAGTTGCTTTTCAATGTGATCACGTCCAATGTGGATGATGTGTTTACGATTTACGATGTCGAAAACAGAAAGGTGGAGTATGTGAGCCCCAACATTGAACGTGTTTTGGGTGTCACGAAGAAGACTTACACTGAAAAAGGGCCCTTGGCGGTCAGCGACGGGCTGCAGGAAGGCGCCGATATGGATACATTATTTGAGCGGGTGCACAAAAAGGGTGACCTGGGCGAGGTGATGGAAATAGAATACCCGTTCCGCCATTTGATGACGGGGGAGAGCAAGCTGCTGCGGACGAAGATATACCCGATCACAAAGAAAGACAAGGGTGTGATCAGGCTGATCGGGATGACCCATGATGTTACAAAGGATAAAAAGGCGCAAAGCAGGCTGACGAAAGCGCTGGAAGAGGCGGAGCGGGCAAACAGGGCAAAGCGGGATTTCCTTTCCAGGATGGGTCACGAGATCCGTACGCCGATCAATGCGATTGTAGGCATGCGTACAATTGCGGAAATGTCGTTGGGCGATGACGTCAAGCTTCGGGACTGCCTGCACAAGATCGATGCCGCGTCGAAGCATTTGCTGGGCCTGGTAAACGATATACTCGATATGTCGCAAATAGAAAAAGGTAAGATGCGGGTCGTATATGCGCTGTTTGATTTACATGAGATGATCGGTGACCTTAGGACGGTCGCGTCCCAGCGCGCAGGCGAAAAAGAAGTAGAACTGGTCGTTGAAACGGAAAATATACTGTATCCCAACCTTTTTGGGGACGGTATGCGCATCAAGCAAATTGTATTGAATTTCTTGACCAATGCGATGAAGTTTACGCCTGTCGGGGGAGAGGTGAAGCTGAGGATAGACCAATATGGCGAAGATGCCGAGGGCACGGTTACCAGGTTTGCGGTACAAGATACTGGGCCCGGCATCCGGGCCGAGTTTATGGACAAGCTGTTTGAACCGTTTGAGCAGGATGATACCGTGTCCGCCGGATATGGCGGAACAGGATTGGGTATGGCAATCAGCAAGACGTTGGCAGATCTGATGGGGGGAGAGCTGGACGTAAAGACGGAGCAGGGCAAAGGGAGCGAGTTCAGCTTCAGTCTTTATCTGAAGGCAGCCAGTACCGGTGCCGGGGACGGGGATGATGCGGGCACGGATGAAAAATTTGATTTTTCGGGGATACGCGCGCTGGTTGCGGAAGATAACGAAATAAACATGGAAATTATGGAAGAGTTGCTGGCCGCGGTAGGCATAGAAGTGGAGCAGGCGTTTGACGGCAGGCAGGCGGTGGAAATGTTTGAGGCGGCGCCCGAAGGCTATTATGATATGGTTATGATGGATATTCAGATGCCGGTCATGAAGGGTGATGAAGCGGCAAAGCGCATAAGGAGCAGCAAAAAGGCGGAGGGAAGGGATATCCTGATCATTGCGATGACGGCAAACGAGATGCGCGACGGCATCATCCTGCCGATCAGTGGCAGCATGAACGCGCGGCTTGCGAAGCCGATCAATCCGCGGATGATGTTTAAGACAATCGAAAGATTATACGAACTCAAACAAAGGGATAAGGGGGAAAAGAAAGATGTTGGAGATTAAACTGAAGGAGCAATTGGCAGGCGCAGGCATGAATGTGGAAGATGGCGTAGAACGTGTCAGCGGTAACGAAGCGCTTTACATTAAACTGCTGAAGAAATTTCCTAATGATAAAAACTATGAACGGTTTGTTGAAAGCATGAAGAGTGGCGCGCATGACGATGCGGCCATCTATATGCACACGCTAAAAGGATTGAGTGCGAATTTGGGAATGAACAAGCTTTATGAGTATTGCTGCGAGGCGGACGCGGATTTTAAGGCGGGAAATTTGCCGCTCCCGTCCAACATCGAGAAAATAAGGGAAAATTACACAAAAATTGTCGAAATAATAACGGAGATTTGACTATTTGGTGTAATGTTAAAATACTTTTTTATTTTGCGAAAATATGGTAAAATATAGATAATAAGCGGGATTGACGCCGCCCTTAAAATGGCGAAAATGGAATATAATTACAAAAAAAGAGAGCGATGTGTGCTTGGGGTGAGGGTACATGCAAAACAGTATTATTCTCATAGTAGATGATGTAGAAATCAATCGCGATATGCTTGCGGAGCTGTTCAGCAACGACTATACGATAGTGGAGGCGGAGGACGGCGAGCAGGCGATTCGTAAAATCGAGGAGCATAAGGATGATATTGCCATAATCCTCCTCGATATCATTATGCCCAAAAAAGACGGATTTGACGTTCTCGACTTTATGCGTTTCAACAAATATTCCAACGATATACCGGTCATCATGATCTCCGCAAACGATTCGGATTCCATAGAGATGGAAGGGTTGAAGCACGGCGCTGCGGATTTTATCACAAAGCCGTTCAAGGCAAATGTTGTGAAACAACGGGTGCGCAATGGTATTGAGCTTTTCCGGTACAAGCGGAATCTGGAAAAAATCATCAAGCAACAAACCGACAAACTTACAGGGTTGATGGATTTTGTCATTGATGTACTGCTTTCCGTTTTGCAAAAGAAAAACAGGAGCGCAAAAAACTCCGTGTACCGTGTGCGTGCGTACACGAAGGAGATACTTGCTTTCGTATATGAATACAGCGATGAAAAATATGGGCTGACCCCGCAGAAGATCAGCCTGATTGCGACTGCTTCTGTGCTGCACGATATTGGGGAGATACTGATCCCCGACAATCTGATTTCCAGCACAGGGCAGCTCTTTGGCGGGGAGAAAGAGGCGTTTGAATCCCATACAAGGCGTGGGTGCGAAATTATCAGTTCAATAGAAAGCATGGAAAATGAGGAATATATTAAAATGGCGCTGGAAATTTGCCAGCACCACCACGAAAGGTGGGACGGATCGGGATATCCCGATCATCTGGTGGGGGACGAAATTCCTATAAGCGCCCAGGTTGTAGGGTTGGGTGATGCGTACGACGACCTGCGCGAAGGCGGGATGACAGGCCGGAAGGATTCGCACGAGGAGGCGATCGAGGCGATCATCAGGGGCGATTTTGGCGGGTTCTCGCCCATACTGACCGAAAGTTGTAAAATGATGCAAGAAAAATTGGAAGAAATTTATAGTGAAAGCAAGCAGCAGGAAGAGGCTGCAAGTAAGGCTTAAATTGTCTTATACATTGAGGTTCGGGCAGCTTGCCGTTTGGTTGACGGTGGCTGCCTTTTGTGATATCCTGCCTTTGGTAGCCAATTTTTTTCAACATACATTTTATTGCAGTTTATCAAATGGTTGCGCAAGCAAGCTTTGCTATCGCGCAGCATGCAGTCTGCATTACTATTATATTCAAAGGCTGTAGAAACTGCTATGCAGCAAACATGTTTTTGCGCACAATGTGCGCTGCAATTTGTGAACAGCTGCATACAAATCTCTTTTCAAAAACGCCGGGCGTTTTTTGAAAGTGCATGGCGCGTTAGGTGACGCCCGAAATTTGTGACTTTGTCACCAAAGTCATGCAGAACGATGAGCGTGTATAAGATGGGAGTCGTGCAGAACAAGCCTTGCCATGTGCGGGGCGCTTGGCGGCCCGCCGGCAAGTAACATTAATATTTTTTTACGGGAGGTTGTTATGGAAAATCAGTTATTCCCCATTGGGGTGAGGAGAGACGGTTCGTATTATACCAGGGTTGAATGGGCGAGCCATACGGTGGAGGATCCGTGCATATGGGTGCTGAATGTGATTGACGACGATGTTGAGCGCAACGGCGGTACATGGGGCGCCAACACAATGGGGCCTGCCGATGTAGTGCTTGGCTTTTTTGGCGAATCGCAGACGGTTGGCAAGGTAAACCTGTTTAAAAACGTGGGCAAGGATATCAGCATACTGGAAGAACTGGCGAAGACAATCAATATATATGTAAGCAACACGGACGAGCCCAGGAATCTGAAAACCGAAGACGACAAGATCGATTCTGTAAAATGGGAGAAAGTCGCAACGGTTACAACCGAGAAATCCGAAGGTTGGCAGGAAGTGGTGCTGGATAAACCCGTAGCGGCAAAGTATGTCCGGGTAGAGCTGGTGGAGAACCACGGCACTGCGCCCGACCTGCCGTGGACAGAGATAAACGAAATCAAGATTTTCCCGCCCGCAAAATAATTGTGACCGGAGAGAGGAAGCATACAAAGTGAAAAAGAAAATTGTAATGTTTGGGAGCTACGTCACAGACCTTACGGGCCGGTGCGAGCACCTGCCGGTGGCGGGCGAAACCGTGTTTGGCGAATACTTTGCGATGGGACCTGGCGGCAAGGGCAGCAACCAGACCTATGCGGCGTTTCGGGCCGGGGCGGATATCACGCTGGTTACCAAGCTGGGCAAGGATCCGTTTGGCGACGACGCGCTCAACAACTATAAGAAGGAAGGCATATCGACGGAACATGTGCTGATAGACGATGAGAAAGGCACGGGCATTGCGCTCATTTGCGTGGATGAAACGACCGGGCAGAACCAGATATTGGTGGTTCCCGCGGCCTGCACCAACTTTACGGATGATGATATCGCCAAAATTGAAGGTGTGGTGCGCGGCGCGGATATACTGCTGCTCCAGTTTGAGGTAAACATGGACGCGCTGGAGGCTGTGATGCGCATCGCGAAGGGTGCGGGCGTCATGACAGTGCTCAATCCCGCGCCTGCACGCAAGGTCAAGGATGAGATCATCAAAATGGCGGATGTGGTCACGCCAAACGAGCTGGAGGCGGAGACGCTGACCGGCGTGCCGGTGCCTGATGAAAAGGGTGCTGCCGAGGCCGCAAAGGTGTTTCATTCGATGGGCGTCAGCCAGGTCATCATCACAATGGGCAAAAACGGTGTGTACGCCAGCGACGGCACCAACGGCAAGATGGTGCCTGCACGCGTTGTGAAAGCGGTTGATACGACAGGTGCCGGCGATGCGTTTAACGGCGGGTG
>DHOD01000067.1:13730-14758 GCA_002407725.1 Christensenella sp. UBA5399
ATGTTTGTGACTGCACTGGCCGAGGGGAAAGACCTGTTTGCGGCGGCAGAGTTTGGCAACGCGTTGGCCTCGCTCTCCGTACAGAAGAAAGGTACTGCGCCCTCCATGCCTTTCCGTGAGGAAATTGATAAAATACTTTGATTTAGCAGTACATGCGATAAAAAAAGGGCCTCTATGCGGCCCTTTTTTTGTAATCAAATCCAGGGAGTAGTTTATTATTGCATGACAATTTACCTTCTTCAAATCGATTTCGGGCATAACGCAACCAAAACAGTATGGTGTTTTGTCATTTTATTTGAAATACGGAGAGAAGCCGCGTATACTGAAGACATCATTTGTTTGTGATAATTAACATTTATGGAATATATTTGGAATTATCAGAATACTGTGATATGTGGGCGGGGGGAAGATTATGAATCAGAATCATACAGAAAAACGGTCGATACGCGCAAAAGTGACTATCACGATGATTATTGCGTTTCTGTGCATGTTTGTTATTTTATACTTTGTATATTTTTTTAGTATGCAGACATTGCTGGTGGAGCGGGAGGCGGATACAATGGTCCACCAGGCGCAGCTTTCTGAGAGTGCGTTGATGTCTTCAGTGAATTACTTGCCCAGCGTGACAAGGGACTGGTCCAGTTGGGATGATACGTATGGGTTTGTGCAGGGCGATTACCCGGAATTTATGGAAAACGCCTTGACAGAATACCCCTTCCAGTTGTTCCGTATCAACTTTATTACGATATTGGATGAAAACGGTGATGTGGTGTATGAAGAATTCTATGACCACGAAACGAATAGCTTTTTAACGGACAAGCCGGTCATGGACGCCCTATACGCGGAGGTTGGTCCTGCCACGCTTTCTTCTTTTGACGCGAGCGAGGAGCTGGATCTTACCGATACGACACAGATTGGCATCCCCGGTTTTATCAACCAGGGCGGCGAAATTTATTACCTCAGTTCTTACCCGGTACTGTATAGTGACGAAACCGGTCCCCCGGCGGGTACGTTTATATTTGGCAGGG
>DHOD01000067.1:14899-19550 GCA_002407725.1 Christensenella sp. UBA5399
GACGTTTATATTTGGCAGGATGATAGACCAAATGAGATAGACTTTATTACCAAACGTGCAGATCTCAATTTTTCTATATTGCCCATTGAAGAGCTAAACTTGCCGGAAGGGGAAATGGGGCAGTTGATGCAGGCAGGGCACATTTCCATGACCGATGGAGAAAATGCATACGGTTATGAGATCCTGCAGGATGCGTTTGGCGAGGATAGCCTGGTGGTTGCGGTAGAGAGCCCACGCACACTCTACCAGCAGGGAAACCAGTTCATTGCCATTATGTTGACAGTGATTGCCGCCTGTTGTACGGTAACGCTGCTGGTGGTGCTCAATTTGCTGAACCGTATTGTGGTCAAGCCGGTGCGCAAGTTGGCGGGCGAGGTGGATGGCATCAATATGGACACCGTAGCAGGGACGCTGAATGAAAACAACAACAGCAGGGAACTGGATGGCTTGGCCCGTTCGATGAACGGGATGCTGGTGCGTATACAGGAAGACAGGGACATCATACAGGAAAACAGCGAGATGTTTTATTACAATGCTAATTTTGATTCGCTCACAGGGCTTCGAAACCGATTTAGCACAGCACGTCAGATAGATGAGATTATCAGGAAGGCAAAAGAGGCGCGATCGCATGTAAGTGTGTTTTACATGGATCTGGATCGATTTAAGGTGATAAACGACACCATTGGACCCACAATGGGCGACCAGTTTATACGGGCTGTGGCAGAGCGTATGCGTGAGCATTTAGGCGATACGGCACTTCTGGGGCGTATGGGTGGCGATGAATTTATTATGGTGCAGGAGAACCTGAAAGAAGAAATAGACAGACAATACTTTGTCAACCGTATTACAGATATGTTTAAGACGGCCTTTGTAGTGAAGGAACGTGAATTGCATATTACCGCCAGTATAGGCGCCGCGAATTATCCGGAAGATGGCCAGGATGCGGAAATGTTGCTAAGTAATGCGGAAATTGCCATGTACAGTGCCAAGGAACAGGGCGATGGGTTGTATGTTTCCTATCGCAAGGAACTGCATTCTGCCATACAGCGCAAAATTTTCATAGAAAACCGGATCCGTGAGGTGATTCACGATGGCTGCAAGGAATTTCGGGCGTTTTTCCAGCCGAAAGTACATACGCAAACAAAGGAAATACAAAGCTGTGAAGCATTGATCCGCTGGATGGCGCCGGATGGTATCATAGCACCTATGGAGTTTATTCCACAGGCGGAGGAATGTGGCCTGATTGTGCCGCTTACCTGGTGGATGATACGCGAAAGTTGCCGCCAGTGTGCAGCGTTTGAAAAGCATGGCATCATAAACAAAGTTGCCATCAATATATCGGCGCAGGTGTTGGCACATGGGGAATTTATTGAAGTTTTAAAACAGGCGGTGCGGGATGCGGGGCTTACGATGAACCGTGTGGATATAGAAATAACGGAGTCCACCCTGTTGGATGATATAGAGCGTGTAAATGAGGTGCTGAGCGAGCTGCATCTGATGGGCGTCGAGATTTCCATAGACGATTTTGGCACAGGCTATTCCTCATTGAGTTATCTCAACAAGTTAGAGGTAGACCGCATAAAAATAGACCGTTCGTTCGTTATGGAGATCGATGCTGTGGATGAAAAGAGTGCGGAGGACAACCGGGAAATTGTTAAGGCAATATTGGCCATGGCCAAAACCATGAATATGGTGGTAACTGCAGAAGGTGTGGAGACTGAAGCGCAAGCCGCCTTTTTGCAAGAGAACAATTGTGATGAATTACAGGGGTTCCTATACAGCCGGCCATTGCCTGCAGAAGAATATATCGCCTATGTGCTTTCATGGAAAGAAGCGCATAAAGCGATGGATAATTGATCGTACTGGCCAAATGACAGTTGTACCGGATGGGCAAAAAAAGATACAAAAATAAAAAGCCTATTTAAGCTGTCATGCCGCGTATACGGTATAGAGTTGGTGCATCATGCTTCATATAAAATCCATAGATCACAGGTTTTGGGCGTATGTGAGACAGCACTGTGGGCGGGAATGGGCGCCTGTAATTTTTGGGGATTACAGGAAAGTTTTTTCTTAAAAGAGAGGACAGGATGTAAAAAAACTGTTATAGTATAAACTGCGGTTTGCGCGATGCAACACGAATGACAGAGGCAATCAGCGCACTACTGGCCGCGAGGATAAACGCCGTTGAAGGAGAGAGAAAAGAAATGTTGACCGCGATTGTGGGAGTGAACTGGGGAGACGAAGGCAAGGGAAGGATGGTCGACCTGCTTTCGGAGGATTACGATATTGTTGTACGCTACCAAGGTGGCAATAATGCCGGTCATACGGTGATCAACGACAAGGGTAAGTTTATACTCAACCTTTTGCCATCGGGCATACTGCGGCAGGATGTCGTAAATGTCCTGGGCAATGGCATGGTGATCGACCTGGAACATTTATATAACGAGGCGGGCAGGCTGCAGGACGGCGGCATTGCCGTTACGCCGGACAATTTGAAAATATCGGAGCGCGCCGTCATTTGTATGCCATATGACGTACGGCAGGATGCACTGGAGGAAGAGCGGCTTGCGGATGCCAAATACGGCTCTACACGCAGGGGCATCGCGTATGTGTACGGCGATAAATATATGAAAAAAGCAATCCGCATGTGTGACCTCAAGGATGCGGACAAGCTGAAAAAGAAGGTTGCTGAAATCACCGAATGGAAAAACCTCACAATAGAAAGAGCGTATGGCGCGCAGAAGATCAGCGCCGATGAGATGTACCAGTGGCTGGTGCAGTATGGTGACCCGTTTAAGGCGCATATCAGCGATACGGGCGTGTTTTTGGATGACGCGGTGAAGCAGGGCAGGAAGGTGATGTTTGAGGCGCAGTTGGGCGCGTTGCGTGACATTGATTTTGGGATATATCCGTACACGTCGTCATCATCCACCATTGCGGCGTACGCACCGATTGGCGCGGGAATACCGGGCTGCAAGCTGGACAGTACCATCGGCATCGTAAAAGCGTATTCGTCGTGTGTGGGCGAAGGGCCTTTCACGGCGGAAATGTTTGGCGAAGAGGCCGAGAAGCTGCGCGAGCAGGGCGGCGAATACGGCGCGGCAACAGGAAGGCCCCGGCGGGTAGGGCCCTTTGACGTTCCGGCATCCCGGTACGGTGTGTGGGTGCAGGGGGCGGATGCGCTGGCGCTCACCAAAATGGACGTGCTTTCGTACATGGATAAAATTCCCGTATGCGTGCAGTATGAATTGGACGGAAAGAAGATTGACAGCTTCCCGGTGGGGAGTGATCTTGAGCGCGCAAAGCCGGTCATAGACTATATGGATGGCTGGGGATGTGATATTTGCAAAATAAGAAAACAAGCGGACCTGCCGCGGCAGGCGCTGGACTATATAAAATATATAGAAAAGGCGGTGTGCTGCCCCGTGAAGTATGTTTCGGTGGGGCCGGAGCGCGACGCGTACCTGATCATGGAATAGAAAGAAAGCTGGATGTTTGCCAATAAAAAAGTGCCGTGCAGGCACTTTTTTTCATACTCTGGTCACCACGGCTCGCCGGGGCAATCCGTGCCGCCGTCGCGGTTCATATACCCGGTTTTGCCCTGGGCGTCCGTCCACTCGATATAAACGGCCTTGGAGCGATCGCCCGCTTGCTTTGCCGCTTCCGCTATAGCGTTTGCTTTGGTTAAATCGTCAAAATAATCTTCCGTTCCGGCGTCCGGATCCCTTACAATCACTTTGTATTTCATTTTCCATCCTCCTAAAATATGGCGTTTATCGCCAGGCTCTATATTTTATATACACAATTTTGAGATGATTTATGCAATAATGTAAAAATTTAATAGATAAAAAATTGTTCTGTTGGTATGATAATGGGTATGGAACAGATGGATGCACAATTGAAAAACGTAAAAATGGTGTTTAGCGACATAGACGGTACGCTGCTGGATTCGCAATTCCGGTTAAGCGAAAAGACGATCGGTACTGTGGGGTTGCTCGCGCAAAAGAAAATTGAATTTGTGCTGGTATCGGCACGCATGCAGGCGACAATGGAGCCGCTGCACAGTGCGCTTGGCCTGGATTCACCCATGATCTGCTACAGCGGCGCGCTGGCTGTTGACGGGGACGGTGAAATGCTGTTTGAATATGTGATAGAGGGCAACATTGCTCTGGATATCTATCGTTTTATACGCGGGGCGTTTCCACAGGTCACATGCAGCGCATACTATGGAAATGATTGGATCGTGCGCGATATAAACGACAAAAATGTGGTGCGTGAGATAGAGATCGTGGGCCTGCAGCCGGAGCAAACAGATGTGCAGGCATATATTGCGGAAAACGGCAAACTGCATAAACTGTTCTGCGTCGGGACGGACAGCGATATAGAGGCGGTGTATCGGGCGCTGAACGCACGGTTTGGGGAAGATGTTTATGTGTGCAAATCAAAGGATATTTATATTGAAATTACGGCCAAGAGTGCCACAAAAGAAAATGCGGTAAAGCAGCTTTGCGAACGGCTGGATGTTCCCCTGGGATGCACGATGGCCATAGGCGACCACCACAACGATATTGAAATGATCAGGGAGGCGGGCGTTGGCGCAGCCGTGGGTAACGCGGCGGAAGAAGTGAAAGCGGTGGCCGGTATGGTGGTG
>DHOD01000067.1:19681-20201 GCA_002407725.1 Christensenella sp. UBA5399
ATGGCCTCCAATGACGCGGATGGTGTGAGCGAAGCGTTGATGCGGTTGTTGCGGCAGTGCACGGTGACAGGCGAGTGAATGATACCGTAATAAAACAGTTTCTATGTATACCGCCTGCGAGAAATCGTGGGCGTTTTTTGTATCTGCTAAGGTAAGGCCTGTTAGAAGATTTAAAAAAATATTAAAATAAACTGAAAAAAGAGGTAAAGTCGGCTGGGGTTTTGGCGATAGAAGTAATGTATATCTTTATTTGTCCGTAGCAAGGAAGCTACTGTAACGTTTACAAGGAGGTAAACTCTATGAAGATCGAATCTTATGATGTCACCGCGACGTCAGAAAGAAACTATCAATCCATCGAAACCTTTACACAGACCACAAATTTATCCACGGGCGCATCACTGAAAAACACAACGGTTGAGGCAATTGGCGAGGGGCCGGCTGCACAAGCGGAGCTTTCGGACGCCGTAAAGCAGAAGATGGAAGAAACACAGCAAAACAACCAAAAAACGCTGGAAAAAAG
>DHOD01000067.1:20346-20763 GCA_002407725.1 Christensenella sp. UBA5399
CAACCAAAAAACGCTGGAAAAAAGCAAGGAAAGTCTCCTGAAAAACCTGAAACTCAATAACAACAAGCAAAGCATAGCGACAGATCCCTTGGATCTGAAAATCAAGTTGCTGGAGCAGATGATCTATACGCTCACCGGCCGTAGGCTCAATTTCAAAAGCATAGCGACCGATTTGGCCAACCGGTCGTCGGGAAGGTCGCTTGCAATTGAGAACGGCGGGAACGGCACAACGTTGCAGGCAACGGGGCGGTTGGGTACGGTTTCCGTTGAAGCCGAGCATATGCAGTACGAATCGGAATCTACGTCGTATGCCGCACAGGGCGTAATCAAAACAGCGGACGGCAAAACGATCAATGTTGATATCGAGCTGAATATGAGCCGGGAGTTTATGTCGGGTCTACTGAAGAACCAGCCCAT
>DHOD01000021.1:0-2632 GCA_002407725.1 Christensenella sp. UBA5399
GACGAGAAAATCCCCGAGATGGACGAGGCGGTTCGAAACGGGGATTACCCGCTGTACAGGACATATGTGCACGCGGTCAAGAGTGCCGCCGCCAGCATTGGCGCCGACGGCGTCTCCCAGCAAGCACTGGCGCTGGAACAGGCTGCGCGCGAAGAGAATACGTCTTATATAGCTGCAAGTCATGCGGGATTTGTATCGGCATACAGGACTGTGCTGGACGCGATCGACGCCGCTTTGGCCGCCGCCGCGCCTTCCACCGGCAAAGCCGCCGGCGCACAGGATGTGGATGCGTTTTTTGCGTCCCTCACCGCATTGCGCGGCCACCTGGCGGCAATGGATATCGCGGCAGTGGACAGGGTGCTGGTTCGTCTGGCCGAAGCACACAGCTTCAAGGATCTGACCGACGAGTTGGCGGATCTTGTGCTTGTCGCCGAATACGAGAAAGCCATCGCTGCCATAGACCGTTTTGTGGCCGAAAACGAACCATCTTAAGATGTTTTTCCACAAAAATACATTTTATATAGATCGGCGTGTTTTATACCTGCGTTTTTTGACAGCGCAACGCTTAAGCGGTATAATGACACGTGTCTTTTTATACGAATCAGCAATAGTATTATTTGAGGGAAACATCACATGGAACAAACCCGGCAGCAAGATGGAAGCAGCGCAAATGCCACTTCTCCGTTACCGTGGAAAACAAAAATACAGCGGGTGCTGACGCCGCCCCAGCCCCGGCTGAAGCAGCGGATTATGTTGATGGTCATATTTGCAGTGGTCATCAGTCTTTTTGTGTTTATGTTTATGCCGCGTACGCAGTTTGTGGATATTGCCAGCCCCGGCGGGACAGCTGACAGCGGAGAGATTACCACCGGCATGCAGGTCTCGCAGGAGGTGCCGCTTGACGGCGGATCGATCAAAGGGCTGGAAATACGGTTTGATACATACGAGCGGATCAACCGCGCCGAATATACGATCACGCTGACGGGCAGCGACGGGCAAATCATCACACAAGCCGTTTTTAACGCCGACAAAATCCCAATGGAGGGCACGTTTGGCATACCGATTGCCGAAACAGCCGTGGCCGCGGGCGATACCGCGACGCTGACCATCACAACTGCCGAGGCCGAGTCGGGCAATGCGTTAGGCATATACCTGATCACAGACGGCGGCATCGCGCCGGCGCAGGTGGACGACACGGCGCTGGACGGCAGCATTGCGCTACGGATGGGGTATTCCCACGTCAGCACCGATATCCTTGCCATCACAGCCGTACTCATTTTGCTGGTGTGCGCCGCCATACTGTTTTGGTCGGACAAATTGTATGTCAACATGTTCATACTCGTGCTGGTGTTCGGCATACTGTTCAGCCTGATCACGCCCATTACCGATACGCCCGACGAGCAGCAGCACGTTGCCACGGCGTTTTTGGTGGCGGACGGACAATTTTTCACCAACGCCGCAGAGGGCGGGCAGCTGGCCGCCAGCTATAACGACATCATAAACAACCACCAGGCGACCCTGACGGGCAATTCCCTTGGGGGCGTTGCGTTTGACGCCACCCCCGAGCCGAATTCCGCATGGGGGACAGGCGTATTCTTCCTGTGGCACCTGCCGTCCGCCATCGGACTTTTCTTTGCGCGGTTGTTTGGGGCGGACCTGATGGGCTGCTTTTATGCGGGGCGGATTGCCAGTGCGATTGTGTACGCACTGTTTGTGTTTTTCGCCGTCAAAAAAGCGCCGCGGTTCAAGCTGTTTATGGCAGTGCTGTCCATCATGCCCATGACGCTGATGGTTGCCGGCTCATATAATTCCGACGCGGTCGTCTACGGCATCAGCCTGTTGATGGGCGCATACTTTATCGATATGTATTTCAACGACTCGTACAAGATATCGTGGAAGCATATTGCGGTCTTTGCGCTGCTTATGGCGCTGGTCGTTATGAAAAAATATACGCTGGGAGCGCTGGCGCTGCTGCCGCTTTTCATCCCCGCGTCGCGCTATGCGGACAAGAAGACAAAATACCTGGGCGCGTTACTGGTCGTGGGGCTGGCCGTACTGGCCGCGCTGTGGCAGGTGAAGCTTATGACGTCTCTTTCGGGCGGCACTTCCGCGCTTTCGGGCGATACGGTGAGCACGCGCGGCGCAAACATGGGCCAGCAGCTGGCTTTCTTTATGCAGGAGCCGGTTTCCGCCACCTCCATCGTGTATAAATCGATGATGCGGGATGCGGGGCTCAACCTGACGCAGCTTTTCAACCTGGGGCAGATGACGTATTTTCCATACGAGATATTTATCTATATCTACATCGCCTTTTTGGCGGTCGTGGCGTTCAGCTATACCCGTTACCAATACAAGCCCGAACTGGCGCAGGGCGTGACCGGCGTTTCCCTGTTAAACCGGTTTATGATCCTGCTTGTCATGGTGGCAACGGTCGCGCTGACGTACTTGGCATTGTACCTGTCGTGGACGCCGGTACGCGCGGGCAGCGTGGAGGGCGTGCAGGGCCGGTATTTCCTGTTTATGTTTTTCCTGCTGCCGTTTTTGGGGCAGAACGTGTGGCCGGTCGTGGGGCGCGGTTCGTACGAGCGCGCACAGCTCAACATCCAGTTTGTCGCCGTGCTGCTTGCCGCGT
>DHOD01000021.1:2776-16939 GCA_002407725.1 Christensenella sp. UBA5399
GTGCTGCTTGCCGCGTTTACGCTGCTTACGACAGTACTGGAATACTATTGATCAATATTAATATTGCCGGGGTTGCCCCGGCGTTGAATTTTTACAGGTGGATTTTGAAGGGAGACGAATCACATGAGGTATTGTACAAAATGTGTGTTGCCCGACACGCACGAAACTATTCAATTTGATGCGGAGGGCGTGTGCAACATCTGCCGCCAGGCCGAGGTCAAGCATGCGAAAATCGACTGGAACGAGCGCAAGGAGATACTGGACGGCATCATTGCACAGTATAAAGACAAAGGGCAGTACGACTGCATCGTGCCTTTTTCCGGAGGCAAGGACAGTACGTTCCAGCTCTGGTATGTGGTCACGCAGCTGCACTTAAAGCCGCTGGTCGTGCGCTTTAACCATTGGGGATACCGCCCCCTGGTGGAGGAAAACAACAACCGTACATTCAAAAAACTGGGCGTGGACGTACTGGAATTCACCGCCAACTGGAAGGTCGTGCGCCTGCTGATGCAGGAAGCGCTCAAACGCACCGGCGATTTCTGCTGGTTCTGCCATACGGGCGTCTTTGCGCACACAATGCAGATCGCCATCAAATATAATATCCCGCTGGTTATCTGGGGCGAATCATCGTCCGAATACCGCGCGTACCGCTCCGCCGAAGAAGTGGAGGAGCTCAACAACAAGCTGTTTAACGAGATGATCAACCTTTCCATTACGGCGGACGATATGTACGAATACCTGGGCGGGAAAGTTTCGCGGCGCGACCTGATGCCTTATGCGTTTCCTCCCGACGAGGATCTGAAGCGCATCCACGCCAAGTCGATCTGGCTGGGCAATTATATTTTGTGGAATACCAAAGAAAACGTGGAAACCATCAAGCGCGAGCTGGGCTGGGAGGGCCAACAGGTCGAGGGCATCCCCGCATCGTACGATTATGAAAAAATCGAGTGCAAGTTCCAGGGCGTACGCGATTATTGCAAATACATCAAGCGCGGACATGGGCGCACAAACCATCTGGCCTGCATCGACATCCGCAACGGCGATATGGACAGGGAAACGGGCATGGCTCTGGCGCAAAAATACGACGGCAAGCGCCCTGCCTCGCTGGATTATTTTCTGGATGTTGTGGGCATGTCGGAGGATGAATTTGTAGATATGCTGGTGGAGAACGAAGTCGCAAACTGGGGATTTGACCGGGCGCAGGTAGAAAAAGGCGCGCCTTTGCCCGATATGGAACAGTGGGATAAAACAATATGATCTACGGCAAAGAGATTGTAGGAGAAAAAACCATATTGCGTGACCTGGCCCCTGCCGATTGTACGGACAGGTACTTGAACTGGCTGACAGACCCCGACATCAACCGGTTTTTGGAGAGCCGGTTGACTGAGCAGACCATTCAGTCGATACGCAATTTTGTCATCGACATTGCGGGATCGAAGAATAATTATATGTTTGCGATCATATATAAAGATACGGAAGAGCACATTGGCAACATCAAGGTGGGGCCGATCCACCCGCACTACAAAAATGCGTACATCGGCTACCTGATAGGCGAACAGCGCTACTGGGGCAGGGGCATCGCAACCGAGGCAATCTCCCTGACGGCGGGGTTCTGCTTTGACCACCTGGGCCTGCACAAGGTGAGCGCCGGACTGATAGAGCCCAACATTGCCAGCAGGCGCGCGCTGGAGAAAGCGGGATTCAAGCCCGAGGGCCTGTTCCGGCAGGAAGTCGCCGTGGATGGGCAGTATGTCAACACCATGCGTTATGGCCTGCTGCATGAGGATTTTGAGGCCCAAAAAGCAAAAAAGTAAAATGATAGCAAAGCTAAAGTCTTTCTTTAACAAACTGAACCGGGAAGAATGGGGCGCGTTTGCATTGGCAACTTACCAAAAAAGGCGAAGGCCGTTTTTGGCAGTGGCGTGGCTTATTGCGGCGTTCGAGCTGTTTATGATTATATCCACGCTTGTAAGGCCTTCGTCTTCCCCACTGGATTGTTCATCCCCCCGCTTCACATTCCTGATTTTATATATCATCCTGCTTGCCCTGACAATGGCCTGTATCATTGCTTTGTTGACCAGGAAAGCTTATTTTGAGAAAAGACCGACGGCGTTTTTGAACATCAGCGTCGTCTACGCATTCTGCATCTGCTTCTGGGGCAGCTATGTGGCGGCGCTTTCCCACCGCACCGCCGCGGATGTCAGTGTTTTTTTGTACGTATGCATCTGCGTGGCGGTTTTGATTTTGATGAAACCGTGGCAGGCGTTTCTGCTGTACGGCTCCAGCTGGGCGTTTTTCATGATCATGATGCGGCAGTATCTTGGCCCCGGCCTCGACCCTTTTTCCAGCCAGCTCAACAGCGCGTTTGCCTCCGTACTCTGCATCTGCATTTCCATTGTGATGTACCGGTCGCAGGCGGATGATTTCATCAATTCCAAAACCATCATGCAGCAAAACGAGTGGATCAATGAAATGAACACCCGCCTGAGCGAAATGGTGACGGTGGACGAACTGACGCAAATGCACAACCGGCGCTTTATGGAGAGGGAATTTCCACATCTGTTGGAACGCGCCCGGCATAAATACCAGGAGGTTGCGCTGATGATGATGGATATCGACCGCTTCAAGCAATACAACGACCGGTACAAACACCAGGCGGGCGACCATTGCCTGCGCTATGTCGCGCGTATCATCAACGAGGCTGTTGCCGGGGAAAAATCACACCTTGTACGTTACGGCGGGGAGGAATTTTTGCTGCTGCTGCTTGATATGGAACCGGAGGACGTCCGGGCGCTGGCAGAGAAAATCCGCAGCGATGTGCAAAGCGCCGACATTCCCCACTTTGACTCGCCCGAGGGCCGTGTGACCATCAGCATAGGCGTGTGCTGCTCACGCAAGGACGGGAGCGCGACCATCAGCCAGCTCATCCGCTACGCCGATTCCGTACTGTACGACGCCAAGGCCGCGGGCCGCAACAAGGTGTTTGTTTATAAATATACCGGCGTTGGGGAATAGACTGCCGACACAAAATTTGATCATGGTATAAAACATTTTTTTCGCATTTGGATATCCGGAGGGCATCGTTATGAAAAGCGCGGTGATATACGGCGCAGGCAGCATCGGGCGAGGGTTTATCGGACAATTGTTCAGCGAATCCGGTTACCGTGTTGTTTTTATAGATGTCAACAGGCCGCTTATCGGCCTGCTGAATGCAAGCGGCCAATACCCTTTGCGCTTTGTGGAGGATACGCGCACTACAGAGGTGGTTGTGCAAAACGTATGCGGCGTCTGCGCGAATGACAGCGCCGCAGTATATGAAGCCATCTGCACCGCTGGCCTTATGGCAACATCCGTAGGCAAAAACGCGTTGCCCGCAGTAGCAGAAGGCATTGCCGGGGGCCTGCGGTTCCGCTGGAACAATGGAAACTTCAGTCCGTTCAATATCATCGTGTGCGAGAACATGCTTGGCGCAAACACTTATTTACGCGAGCTTGTTTTGCAGCACCTACACGGCGCGGAAGCGCAGCATTTCCGTCAATGTGTCGGCATGGTGGAAACCTGCATTGGGCGAAATGTCCCCGTCATGACCGAAGCACTGCAGGACGGCGACCCGCTGCGTGTCATTGCAGAGCCGTACAACGTGCTACCTGTCGATTCCAAAACATTTGTGGGGCCCATCCCTGATGTAAAATATATGAAACCCTGCCATCCATTTGACTATTATATACAGCAAAAGCTGTTTGTATACAATATGGCGCATACACTGGCCGCTTATTTGGGCAACCTGCTGCATATCGGCCTGTTGGCAGAAGCGATCCGGCAGGAGGATATCCGGCGGATTGCCGTCGGCGCACTGCGGGAGGCCGGGTTGGCGCTTGCGCGGGAGCACCATGCCGATCCCGACGAAATCCATGCGTTTTGTGACGAATTGCTCCATCGTTTCGAAAACCGCCGCCTGGGCATTGCGGTATGGCGCGTGGTACAGGATAACAAGCGCAAGCTCTCGCCGGATGACCGGCTGGCCGGATCGCTGGAAATGTGCCTGCGAAACGGCATTGCGCCAACGCATATCGCGGTGGGCATTGCCGCAGGCTACTGTTACTGCAGCAAGGATGACCCCGCCTCGCTGGAAATACAAGACGATATCGCGGCGCACGGATTTAGTTCCGCATTGGAAACATACAGCGGCATACGGCAAGGCCGGTCTATACACAGCTATATTGTATCGGTTTATGAAAAGCTCCGGGGCGGCGCCGCCCTGAAAGAAATTGCAGATCATGCAGATGTGCAAGCACCAAATATCCTGTAAAATATTTCAAGTGTTTCTGCTTGGAAATCGTATAAACCATTTTATTTCATCCATAAAAGTGTTAGAATTACTATGTAGGTAAATTTTTACACGGTATTCTTGTATGCGGGGACAGGGAGAGTTTGATGCCAAAAGACATAACCCGTCATGAAATGTGGATGGAAACGTTTCTGAATATCATCAACGAGATGGATGTCCAGGTGCTTGTGACCGACCTGGACACCGATGAGATACTGTATGCCAACGATAAAATGAACGCGGATTACGACGTGCAATACGACCCGCGCGGCGAGCCCTGCTGGAAGGTATACCAGATGGCGCAGGGACGGTGCGATTTCTGCCCCCTGCATCGGTTGGTAAAAAAGCCTGATTCCACAATAAAATCGGAGATGTTTAACAAAAAAACAGGCAAATGGTTTTATAACACCGACAGGGTGATCGACTGGATAGACGGACGAAAGGTTCACCTGCAGCATGGAACGGACATCACCGGGCAGAGAAGACGCCTGGCACAGCAGGAGCTGATGACGTCGATATCGCAGAGTTTTATTGCGCCGGAGGATACGCTCCAGGCCATAAACAGCGCGCTCGAGCGAATCGGCCGTTTCCTGCAGAACGACCGCGTGATGCTGAAGTGTTGCGCCAATGATATGGAGAGCCTGGATGTGGCTGCGGCCTGGTACAGCGGTGAACAATACGCCCAGCAGGATCGCATTAAACTGTATATCGATTACTCCCTCGTCACCACCGCTTTTATAGAAAAAGGCCTGCCATATATCGCGTGTACCGACGTTTCCAAAAACAATCATTTTGCCGGGATGGCAAAGAATGGGGTTTGCGGGTTTATTGCCGCGCCCATATTTGTCAGGGACCGGTTTTGGGGGACGCTCAACCTGGAGGTTTGCACAAAACCCCGGAAGCCGGATGAAAGCTCGATTTTTTTGACAAGAATGACCGCCGACGTGATCAGCGGGGTGTTCACGCGGGAGGCAATGCAGAAAAACATGCGCGAAGCGGACGCCCATACCCAGATGATGCTGGATTCGACACCCCTTTCCTGTACGTTTTTTGACGAGAACGGCAACGTCATCGACTGCAATGAAGAAGCGTTGCGGGTTTATGGCCTTGCCAGCAAAAAAGAATATATAGAGAATTTCTTCTCGCTTTCGCCGGATGTGCAGCCCGATGGAATGCCCAGCAGGGAGAAAGCCGTGAAAATGCTGAAAAAAGCTGCGGAAACCGGTTACGAGATTTTTGAATGGGTGCATCAAACCGCCCAGGGGCAGGCGTTTCCCACCGAAATCACACTGGTGCGCATCCAGTGGCGGGACGGGTTCCGCCTTGCCGGATACGCGCAGGATTTGAGCGAGCTGAAAGCCAACATGGCGAAGATAGAAAACACACAGCGGGAACTGGTTCAGGCGCGGGACAAAGCGGAGGAGAACGCGCAATTCAAGAGCAACTTTCTGGCAAACATGAGCCACGAAATCCGTACGCCCATGAACGCGATTATCGGCATGACAGAACTGGCGGAGAGAAGCAACGACATAGAACAGATCCGCGCATATCTGAAGAAAACAAAGGATGCGTCGGCCCATCTGCTTGGGGTCATCAACGACATACTGGACATGTCCCAGATTGGCGCGGGTAAGCTGACCCTGCTACCGGAAGACATCGCCCTTGAGGAAGTGTTGCGACAGGTCTGCGACATCACGAACTTGAAGGCCGAGCAAAAGCGCCAAAAGTTTGTGATTAAAATAGATAAAGACGTGCCCCCGGCCATTGTCGCCGACAGGCAGCGGCTGGCGCAGGCGCTCACCAACCTGCTTTCCAACGCCATCAAGTTTACGCCGGACGAGGGCCGCATCGATTTGCTGGTCCACAATGTCCGGAATACGCCGGACGAATGCACACTGCTGTTCGAGGTGATCGACACAGGGATCGGGATTTCGGCGGAAGACCGACAAAGGCTCTGGAGCTCATTTGAGCAGGCGGACGGCGGGATATCCAAAAAGTACGGCGGCACCGGCCTGGGACTGGCTATTTTCAAAAGCATTGTGGAACGGATGGGCGGCAATGTGGGGATCGATTCCACGCCCGGCCAAGGCGCGCGATTTTATTTTACCGCGCCGTTTCAAAAAGGTTCTTCCACATACGGCAGCCATCTGGACACAAACATCGACCTGGACAATGTAGCGATTCTGGTCGCCGACGACATGCCCGAGGTGTTGGAATACTTTGGCGACATTGCTTCTACGGCCGGCATACGCTGTCAAACAGCGCAAACCGGGCGGGATGCCCGTGTGCTGATAGAAGACACCGCCTTCGACATGATTTTTGTGGATGGCAATATGCCGGATACGGACGGGACCAGCCTGGCACGGCGCATCCGGCAAAAATCTGCAGATAGCGTTGTTGTGGTCATGGCCTCCGCGCACGAGCAGGCGGAATCGGAACTGATCGCAAAAGAGCTGGGCATAGATGGCTTCATTCAAAAACCGTTGCTGCCGTCGGCCATCACAGACTGTATCAACACACATCTGGGAACCCCGGTCGAAGGCCCCGACCTGCGCGTGTGGCAGGGTGATTTGGAAGGCATCTTTGATGGACACACGGTGCTGCTGGCCGAGGATTACGAAATCAACCAGGAGATTATGCAATCGATACTGGAGCCTACGGGGGTACAGATTGAAGGCGCGCAAAACGGTGCCGAAGCGCTGGAAAAGTTTAAAAACGCGCCCGATGAATACGAGTTGATCTTTATGGACATCCACATGCCGCAGATGGACGGGTATACCGCGACGAGGGCAATCCGCGCGCTGGATATTCCGCAGGCGCAGCGTGTCCCCATCATTGCCATGACGGCAAACGTATTCAAAGAGGACGTGGAAAGGTGTCTTGCCTGCGGGATGAACGGCCATTTGGGCAAACCGCTGGACTCGGCCGCAATCATACAGCAGCTGCGAAAATACTTATTGGAAGAACCGGGAGAAAAGGAAATTGAGTAACGAAAAAAGAAAAATGCTGGTGGTTGACGATATAGAGGTCAACCGCGTCATACTGCGCCAGTTGTTCGCCGATGAATACGAAGTGATTGAGGCCGCCACCGGCCGCCAGGCGCTGGACCGGCTGGCGCAATACGGCGACCAAATCGCCATCATGCTGCTGGACCTTGTGATGCCCGATATGGACGGCTTCCAGGTGCTGGAATCCATGAACGCATCGGGCGACATCAAACGCATACCGGTGATCATCATCACAGGCGACGTCAGCGACGAGCGGACCTTGGGCGGCTATGCACTGGGCGCGTCCGACCTTGTTTCCAAACCTTTTAACCCGGAGATCATCACGCGCAGGGTCAACAATGTGGCGGATTTGTACGACCATAAAAAATATCTGGAGCAAAAACTGCGGGAGCAAAAACGCGAGCTGGCCGAACAGGACAAGCGCCTCAAGCAGACAAACATGTTCCTGATCGACGCGCTCTCTACCACGGTGGAATTTCGCGATGTGGAATCGGGCGAGCATGTCAAGCGCATCCGCAACCTGACAAAGATTTTCCTGGAAATGATCAACGACAAGTATCATTTGCCCAAGGAAGAAATTGACGCAATTGCCAACGCATCGGTGCTGCACGATATAGGTAAAATCGCCATACCCGACTCGGTGCTGTTAAAGCCGGGCCGGTTAACGGATGAAGAATTCAAAATTATGAAAACGCACACCGTGCGCGGCTGCGAGATATTAAACAGCCTGCACTATGTACCCGATCAGGAATATTTTGGATATTGCTATGAGATCTGCCGCCACCACCACGAGCGGTGGGACGGAAAAGGATACCCCGACGGATTGAAAGGGGACGAAATCCCCATATGGGCGCAAGCGACATCGCTGGCGGATGTGTACGACGCCCTCACCAGCGACCGGGTTTACAAAAAAGCGTATTCGCACGAGCAAGCTGTCGAGATGATACTCAACGGCGAGTGCGGCACATTCAACCCGCTCCTGATGGAACGGTTTAAAGAAATCAAGGACGACCTGCCCACGCTGATCGCCTTAACGGATATGGACGACCGGAATAAAACGGCGGAACTATAACCCGGCGGCGGCTTCTTGCGCGGCGGCCCTGGTGCCGTCCAACACCGCGTAGTATTCCGCTACGGTCTCCTCATTGGGGGCGCCCAGCTTCAGTTCCTCGTTTAATTTTGATGAGATATTGTACATCGCCGTGAAGGACAGGTTCCCCGCGGCGCCTTTTATGCCATGCGCAAACGCCGCGGCGCTCGGATAGTCCTGCTCCGCAAGGGCTTTTTCCAGCCCGGTCATTTCCTCGCTGTCCACAAAAAGGCCTATCAAAAGCTTCAGGGTGTTTTTATCCCCGCGGATACGCGAAAGCGCTTCTTCTACATTAAAATAATCTTGTGCAGTGTACTCCATCATACACGGCCTCCCTTTTGTTATTCTGCCTTTATTATAGTATAGGTTGGGGTTTATCGCCACCATTAAATTTTGCACAGGGCCATTCCTGTTTATCAATATGGTGCAACATGCATTCTTACGCAATTGAAACAAAGGCAGGTACGGATATGAAAGAAACAGGAACATCTGATACGCAACGCCATGCGAGGGGCGCACCGCCAAATCTCGTAATCGAGGATGTGGCGATCACCAAGCCCGGCAAGATCCTTTACGAAAAATCCGACATTACAAAAGCCGATGTCGCCAAATATTATGCAGAAGTTGCGCAGCGAATGATGCCGTATATTCAAAACAGGATCATCAGCATCGTGCGCTGCCCCGGCGGCATTGACGGCGGTTGCTTCTTCAAAAAGCATCCCGCAGGCGACAGCGGAATTGTAACAGTCGCTGTGGACTCCAACAACGGCGGCCAGGAAGAATACTTTTATATTGCGGACGTCCGCGGGTTGATCGCCGAAGTCCAGATGTACACGTTGGAATTTCATACGTGGGGCAGCAAGGTTGATTCCCTGGAAAAACCCGATGTGATGGTGTTTGATTTGGACCCGGACAAAGGTATGGACTTGGCAAGGGTGCGGCAGGGGGTGCTGGACCTGAAGCGCTTACTGGATAAACATGCGCTGACGTCCTACCTGAAAACAAGCGGCGGCAAAGGGTATCACATTGTCGTTCCATTCGCACAAGAGGCCGATTGGGGCGCTTTTCACGGATTCGCAAAAAGCATAGCGCAAACAATGGAAACCACATGGCCCGACAGGTATACAAGCAACAGCAGAAAGGGCCGCCGGGATGGCAAGATTTTTATCGACTGGCTCCGGAACACCAGGGGGGCCACCAGTGTCGCGCCTTATTCCATCCGGGCGCGGGAAGGCGCGCCTGTATCCATGCCGATCTTTTGGGATGCGCTTGCCACGGTGCCGCCCCAGGGCGTCGATATTGCGGGGGCAATCGCCCGGCTGCGCGACCATGATCCGTGGGAAGGGTTCTTTGAAAATCCGCAATCGTTTCCCGGTTACGGCGTATTAACTTAAAGTCGCACATTTTGTTGACGCTGCCTGCCCGCTGTGATACCCTCAGTAATAAGAGGTGGCTGGTATGGCCCGCGATTTTTTCGATTTTGTGCAAAACAACTCCAAACCGCTTAACAATACGGAAATGCGGATGTTTGATTTTGTGGTCAAAAATATGGATCGCGTCAAATATATGAGCATCCGTATGCTTGCGCACGAATGCTTTGTTTCCACAACCACGGTGTTCCGCTTCGTCAAAAAGCTGGGGTTTTTGGGCTACAACCAGTTTCTGGCAATGCTGCAGCTGACGGACGATTCCGCCGAGCGGGCAATGATTCCCAAGGCGATGAAAAAAACCGCGTACAGCGAGGAATACCTGAAAAACATCATTGAGACGGTGCGCGTACTCAAAAAAGAGAGCGTCAGGGAACTGCAGGAATTGTTAAAAACAAACCCCAAAATATACCTTGTCTCGCTGGGGCTTGCGCTGGAGGCCGCGCGTTATGTACAGCACATATTGATTGCACTGGGGCACGACGCCGAAATTGCCGCGATGGATTACGAGGTTGCATCCATGCTGGGGCGGATTGGCACGGGCGATCTGGCGTTCGTGTTCTCGTACACGGGCGAGGAACAGCGGTTGATCGATGCCATCGAGCGGATCAAAAGCGAAAGCCACGCCAAGGTTGTCTCCGTGACGCGGGCGGACAACAACATGGTCCAGATGCTCAGCGACATCAACTTCTATTATTTTGCGGACGAACTGCATATAGGCGGCGCCGACATCACTTCGCGTATCTCCATCATCGCGGTCATGGAAATGGTCTTTTATGAGATGTTCGCCAAAGATGATGGCGTTTTGTTCACAAAAAAGTAACACGCATCCAACCTTTGTTACACCCTTTCCAACATTACCCAATTGGCTGGACAAATGCATTTTTCAGGTATATATTGGTGTCATCATCAGGCGGAACACCGCCGGGCGACGGACACTTTTTTAACTATTGTAATCAGCGTAAATTGAAAAACTTCATCACAATTGTTTTATGTGCTATTGGTTATTTGTCTCAGGAAACAGTCAGTATTCAACATAAATGTTTATTATTGTTTCAGATGTCTATATTGAAACATAGGGTAAAAATCATTATTTTCAAGGAGGATAGAACAAATGGCTCGTGTCAAAGACTTTGTTGAGACGGTAGGTTTTACCAAGGAAGAAATCCTGGATATTGTCAATCTGGGTATCAGGGTCAAAAAAGCGGTCAAGATGGGGTATTATCCGCAGTTGATGAAGCATAAGGTGCTGGGCATGATTTTTATGCAGAGCTCGACGCGCACGCGTTGCTCCTTTGAAACGGCGATGGCGCAAATGGGCGGGCATGCGCAATACCTTGCCCCGGGCCAGATCCAGCTGGGCGGGCACGAAACGATTGAGGACACGGCGCAGGTGTTGTCGCGCTTGCTGGATATTGTGATGGCGCGCGTAGACCGCCACAGCCAGGTGGCCGACCTTGCGACCCACGCCACCATTCCCGTCCTGAACGCAATGAGCGATTATAACCATCCCACGCAGGAAATCGGCGACCTCACAACCATCATAGAACACCTGCCCGCAGGCAAAAAGCTGGAAGACCTGAAGGTGGTTTTCGTAGGCGACCAGACGCAAGTCTGCTTCTCGCTGATGTGCATTTGCGCCAAAATGGGCTGTGAATTTGTACAGTTTGGCCCCAAAGGATATCAGCTTACGGAAGAAAAGCTGGACATCGGCCGCAAGATGTGCGAAGTATCGGGCGGCTGCGTTCGCGTGACCGAGGATGAAGACGACGCCATGGCCGGCGCGGATTTTGTATATACCGACGTTTGGTATGGGCTCTATGACGCCGAGCTTTCCGAAGAAGAACGCATGCACATTTTCTATCCAAAATACCAAGTGGATATGGATCTTATGAAAAAAGCCTCGCCCAACGTGAAGTTCATGCACTGCCTGCCTGCCTCCCGCGGCGAGGAAGTGGCGGCGGAAGTCATCGATAACAAGGACATCTCCATTGTGTTTGACGAAGCGGAAAACCGCCTGACATCCATCCGCGCGCTGCTTGTGACATTCCTGCAGCGGAACAGCGAGCTGGACAAGGCGACCTTTGCGGATGAAATGGCCAAACTGGACGCTTTTTTGGCTGGGAAATAACTCGTTTACATTGCCTGTGCGGGGGATATCCATCCCCCGCAAAAGGCCCCTTTATGATACCAATCATTGAACGGCTTACCTAAAAACGTTACGCATACCCTGTCACTGCAAAAAGTGACCGGGTATTAAAAACACAGAGCGTTTTGCATTGGTAAATAGTATGAGGAGGTAAATTCTATGGAAGTAAAAAAGAAGAAGGAGTTTCGGCTGTTTGACGCGGTGCTTGCCGCTGTGTGTATTGTGCTGGTGGTGGAATCGGTTGCGCCGGTTGCGGCCATCGGGCCCATGCAGTACATCTGGTGGGCCATTATGCTGGTGGCGTTTTTCCTCCCCTACGGGATGATCTCCGCCGAGCTTGGTACCGCCTATGACGATGAAGGCGGGCTGTACGACTGGGTCAAGCGCGCGTTTGGCAGGCGTACAGGCTCGCGTACGGCATGGTATTACTGGGTCAACTTCCCGCTTTGGATGGCATCGCTCGCCGTGATGTTCACATCCATTTTTACCGAAGCAACGGGCATCGAGATCCCCGTCGGCCTTGCGCTGGTCATCCAGCTTGCGTTCATCTGGTTTGTCATTTTTGTCAGCCGCTTCCGCGTCAGCGAGAGCAAGGCGCTGATCAACTCCGGTACCATTGTAAAGGTGATACTGGTGCTGATGCTTGGGTGCCTCGGCATATACGGCGCAGTGACAAACGGCATGGCCAACACCGGTTCGCTTGCGGATATTTCCCCGTTGATGGGTATTTCGTTTGTATCCATTATACTGTTCAACTTCATGGGTTTTGAGGTTGTGACTACGTTTGCGGGCGACATGCAGAATCCCAAAAAACAGATCCCAAAAGCCATTATACTGGGCGGCGTACTGATTGCGGTGTTCTACCTGTTTGCCGCCTTTGGCATCAGCGCCGCCATCCCGGTGGACGAGCTGTCCATGGATACAGGATTCATGGAATCCATCGCGCTGCTGATGGGAAGCCCCCAGGCAATTGTCATGATTATCGTGGGCGTGATGTTCATGTTTACGCTGATCGCCAACCTGACCTCGTGGTCGTTCGGCGTCAACTACGTGGCCATGTACGCGGCCCGCGACCATGCCATGCCCAAGGTTTTTGACAAGGAAAACAAGTACGAAGTGCCCTCGAGCTCCAACATCTTAAACGGCGCGATCGCCAGCATCATCGTGGTGGTTGCGACAATCATAGGCGAGATCAACCCCGACGCGCTCGATACGTTCTGGACGCTGTTCGCGCTCAATGTGGTGACGCTGCTTGCGTCGTACATCTTTATGTTCCCGGCGTTCTGGAAGCTGCGCAAGGTAGACCCGGACAGGCCGCGCCCCTACAAGGTGCCCGGCGGCAAAGGCATGATTGCAGTTATGACTTTTGTGCCGCTGATACTGCTCATTATGGCGATCTTCTTCAGCATGTTCTATTACAACGAGGATACCGGCGGGCTGGAGCCCGACTGGACGCTGATCATCGGCGTTATCATCGCGGTGGTGCTGGGAGAGATCATTGCCGCCATGAGCGTAAAAAAGGCCAAAAAGCTGGGTCTGCCCGACAAGGAAATATCAGGTGACAGTTGATCAAATCAAGGCTATCACCTAAGCGAATCAGGAACGGCTGAAACCAGCCAGGAATAAAACCATTATTTGACCTCGCGCGCGGCGCGGGAAAGGAAGGAAACCAATGAAAGTATATAACACCACCCCCAAAGAAGACGGATTCAGGATGCCAGGCGAATTTGAGCCCCACGAAGGATGCTGGATGCTGTGGCCGCAGCGCCCCGACAACTGGCGGCTTGGCGGCAAGCCCGCGCAAAAAGCATTTGTGGAGGTGGCAAAGGCCATCAATAAATTTGAGCCGGTGACCATTGGCGTCAACGAGAATCAGTATGAAAACTGCCGTGGCATGATGCCGGACGACATCCGCGTAGTGGAAATGAGCAACGACGACTCGTGGATCCGCGACTGCGGCGCGACGTTTGTGAAAAACGACGCCACTGGCGAGGTGCGCGGCGTGGACTGGCGCTTCAACGCATGGGGCGGCCTAGTGGACGGGCTCTATTTCCCCTGGCTTTTGGACGATGAAGTGGCGCGCAAAATGACCGACATGGAACGCAAAGACGGCTACCGCCTGGCGGACTTTGTGTTGGAGGGCGGCTCCATCCACTCGGACA
>DHOD01000021.1:17127-17972 GCA_002407725.1 Christensenella sp. UBA5399
CATCCACTCGGACGGCGACGGCACGGTTATGGTGACAGAGGAATGCCTGCTTTCCGAAGGCCGCAACCCGGACATGACCAAAGCGGAAATCACCGACATGTTGTGCAACTATCTGGGCGCGGACAAGGTGCTGTGGCTCAAGCGCGGCATTTACCTCGACGAGACCAACGGCCACGTGGACAATATTTGCTGCTTTGTGAAGCCCGGCAAGGTGTTGCTTGCGTGGACAGACGACGAGAGCGACCCGCAGTACGAAATTTCCAAGGAGAACCTGGAATATCTGGAAAGCGAGACGGATGCAAAAGGGCGCAAGCTGGAAATTGTCAAAATGTACGTGCCCAAACCCATATTGATCACCAAGGAGGAAGAAGAAGGCGTGGACGCGGTGGACGGCACCCTGCCCCGCCTGGAGGGCGACCGGCTGGCGGCTTCGTATGTCAACTTCCTGATTGTCAACGGTGGCATCATACTGCCTGCGTTTGGCGACCCCAACGACGAGAAGGCCGTGCAGACCATCAAGGCGTGCTTCCCCGACAGGGAGGTTGCGACCGTATACGCGCGAGAGATACTGCTTGGCGGCGGCAATGTGCATTGCATCACGCAGCAGCAGCCCGCCGCAGGGAAGTAATACAAGACTTGCATGTGCTTATGGGGTCGGGATTGAAAATCTCGACCCCATAAAAAATCGTTATGATGGAAATAGCGATTTGAAAAGATATTTGTAATTACGCATAGGTATTCTTTTTAGGTCAAGTAGTCAGTCACAGGCATATTTTCATTATGGATTCCCTTTTCGTTTGGGTGCTTGCCTATGTTGATGTGGGGTTTCTTAAGGGGCTTGCCCC
>DHOD01000021.1:18127-19014 GCA_002407725.1 Christensenella sp. UBA5399
GGTTTCTTAAGGGGCTTGCCCCTTAAGTCGGCGAAGCCGAAACCTATAAAATCGCCGGAGGCACCTTGACCCCAAAGGAATACATACAATGTTAATTTCTTTAAAAAGTGTGAACGCTTTTTCTGAAAAAGCTTGTGCCGCCGGAGGTATAAAACATGAGTAGAATGGTCATCGCCCTGGGCGGGAACGCCTTGGGGAACACGCCAGAAGAACAATTGATCAAGGTACAGACGACCGCCAAGGCCATTGTGCCGCTTATTTTGGCAGGACACGATATCATTGTCTGTCACGGAAACGGCCCGCAGGTGGGCATGATCAACCTGGTGTTTGAAAAAGGACACCAGATGGGAATCGCGCCCCTGATGCCGCTTGCGGAATGCACGGCCATGAGCCAGGGGTACATTGGGTATCACCTGCAACAGGCGATCGATGCGGAGCTGGTGGCAAACGGAGACAATGAAACGCCCGTTATTACCATGCTGACCCAGGTAATTGTGGACGCCAAGGATCCTGCCTTCCAAAACCCGACAAAGCCGATCGGCAGCTATTACGACGAAGACGCTGCGCGGCAGTTGATGGCTAAGACGGGCGACAAATATGTAGAGGACGCCGGGCGGGGCTGGCGGCGTGTTGTGGCGTCGCCCAAACCGGTCAGCATTTACGAGCATGTGACGCTTGCCACGCTGATGCGCGACAAGGAAGTGATTATTGCCGGCGGCGGAGGCGGCATTCCCGTGGTGAAAACCGAGAACGGATATAAAGGCGTCGCCGCAGTGGTGGACAAGGATTTTGCGGCGGAAAAGCTGGCGGAGTTGGTGGATGCGGAATACCTGTTTATACTGACGGCCGTAGACCGTGTGGCCATCAACTTTGGCAAGCCCGACCAG
>DHOD01000021.1:19152-19695 GCA_002407725.1 Christensenella sp. UBA5399
ATCAACTTTGGCAAGCCCGACCAGCAGGACCTGCGCGAGATCACGGTGGAGCAGGCGCAGCAGTATGCGGATGAAGGCCAATTTGCGCCGGGCAGCATGTTGCCCAAAGTGCGGGCCGCATGCCTGTTTGCCGAGAGCAAGCCGGGACGCAAATCCATCATAGGGTCGCTGGACAAGGCGGCGCTTGCGCTGAAGGGCGAGAGCGGGACAAAGATTGTTTTGCAGTGAAGGACGTGAACGTCTAACGGTGTGGTAAGTAACAAAAAAAGCCCGAAATCTTTTGGGCCACGAATGATTAAAAGTTAATTTTCATTGAGGGGGCAAGGGGGATTCGTCATTTCTCCCTTGCCCCCTTTAAAGTACGCACAAGGTGAATTGCGCCGAATGTGTGCAAGATGTACGTTAAACCCAAAGGAATACCTTTGAGTTATGTCCATTATTTTGTTTGGGCTGCATTCCCTCACAAGCCCTCTCGCACCTTGTCCAGCAGGCTCCGCAGCAAATCCTTTTCGATATCAGAGAGGTTTTTGGTCAGGTATTGCT
>DHOD01000021.1:19874-20128 GCA_002407725.1 Christensenella sp. UBA5399
TCAGGTATTGCTCCTGCTGCTGGATGACGCCGGTGATTTTTGGATAAAGCCGTTTGGATTTTTCTGTTGGAAAAAGAATTTTTTGACGGCGGTCGTCCGGTGATTCCATTCGCCTGACAAACCCCTGTTGCTCCAGGTTTTTGACTGTACGGGCAACAAAACCCTTGTCCATTTTCAGTTCCGCAGCCAGTTGCTCCTGCGAGAACCCCTCGTGGTCGCAAATGCACAGTATAAACATAAACTGGCCGTACGGC
>DHOD01000021.1:20288-20641 GCA_002407725.1 Christensenella sp. UBA5399
CCCGTACGGCACGCCCAGCGCTTTCAGCGCTTTTTCCATATGCGCGGCCGATGTGCGGTGTATGATAGAGAATACTTTTCCCAAATGATCCATTGAAACACTCCTGTTAGTATGTTGCCTGGACAACTATATTTTATACTGTAGATTGCATTTGGTCAATCAAAATCTTTACGGTGCGTAACTGCAGCGCCAACCCTGCAAGCGTATGTAGCAAAACCTTGTAAAAACAACTATCTATCATGATCGCATGATTTATTTATAAAACACTTGACTTTTTTTCAATAAAAATGCTACTATAATAGTTGCCTTGGCAAGTTTTTTGTTGCGCAGGCATTATTTATGGAAACATAGTT
>DHOD01000021.1:20811-21131 GCA_002407725.1 Christensenella sp. UBA5399
GGCATTATTTATGGAAACATAGTTGCCTCGGCAACTTTATTTGGAGGGTTTATGGAACAACTGGTATCAAAAGAAAACAAACTGGGCACAGCCCCTATCTCAAAACTATTGCGTACCTTCGCAATCCCCAGCATCATTTCGATGGTGGTCAATGCGCTGTACAACATTGTCGACCAGATATTCATCGGCCAGGGTGTCGGATACCTGGGCAACGCGGCAACAAACGTTATATTCCCCATGACGGTGATCGTAATGGCTTTTGCGTTGCTGATCGGCGACGGAACCGCATCGTTTTTCAGCCTCAAGCTGGGGCAAAAGGA
>DHOD01000021.1:21283-23122 GCA_002407725.1 Christensenella sp. UBA5399
CAGCCTCAAGCTGGGGCAAAAGGACATGGAATCCGCACAAAAAGGCGTCAACAACGGGTTCTCGCTGCTGCTCATACTGGGCGTGGCGTTTCTGGTCATCGGACTTGCCTTTATTGAACCGTTGGCGCGGTTTTCCGGCGCAACGGACAACGTGCTTCCCTATGCCAAGGAATATGGCGGCATCATTGCACTGGGATATCCCTTTGTCATCATCAGCACGGGGCTCAACTCCATACTGCGTGCGGACGGCAGCCCGCGTATCGCGATGGTCTCCATGATCGTTGGCGCGGTTACAAACACCATTTTAGATCCTATTTTTATTTTTGTGTTTGGATGGGGCGTGCAGGGTGCGGCGCTTGCAACCATTATCGGCCAGGGGCTTTCGTTTGCCATCAGCCTGTATTATGTCTTGCGCCTGAAGCATGTCAAAATACGCCGGAAGGATATGAAATTATCTGGAAAAGTAACCAAAACGATTGCAGGTTACGGCGTTTCCAGCTTTATTACCCAGATCGCCATTACAGCTAGCATATTGGTCATGAACAACGTACTGGTCAAGTACGGCGCGGCGTCGTCCTATGGCGAGGATATTCCGCTTGCGGCGCTGGGCATTGTCATGAAGGTCAACCAAATACTGATTTCCTGCGTGATCGGCACGGCTGTGGGCGCGCAGCCCATCATTGGCTACAACTATGGCGCGGGCAAGCTGGACCGGGTAAAAAAGACGCTGTTTACCACCATTGGCATTGCGATCATCATCACAACCGTGGGCTTTGTGATGTTCCAGTTTTTCCCGCAGGCAATCATCAGTCTGTTTGGGCAGGAAAGCGTGTTATATAATGAATTTGCACAGAAGTGCTTCCGGATATTCCTGATGTTCTGCATTCCGGCGGGGTTCCAGCAGGTTTCGGGCGTGTTCTTCCAGTCGATCGGTAAACCGGTGAAAGCGGCGATCATCACATTGTCCCGGCAAATCCTGATATTGATACCGGCTGTACTGATCCTGCCCCGGCTGATTGGCCTGGACGGCGTTTTGTGGGCGGGGCCACTCGCCGATATCGTGTCGTTTGCCATGGCGTTTATATTGATCGCTATGGAAATCCGGCGCATCAACAAAACCATACAGGAAAACACATTGACGGAAGGGTTGTTGATGGAAAAAGGCGCCGCTTAGGGCGCCTTTACAAATAATATCCAATTGTTGTTGGCAAGCGCTGCTTCAGGCTATCCCTGCATTGCAATGTGCGGGTTGCGCCGTATGATATAAAACTGCTTTCCCTGAACCGCGGTCGCGCGGCCGTTGTTAAACGGCCAGATCAAGTCGTACGCGGGCGACACAATCACATTTCCATTGGTGTCAATCGCGCCCATTTTAGGCCCCTGCCGGAATAGCGCGGCTCCGTCCGTAAAAAGGCGTGATTCCTTGGGGCTGATTTTTTGATAAGGCTGCCCGTTCTCATCCCGGCAAAGCCAAATGTTGTCCGCCAGCTTTTGCGGCAAAAACACATTTTGCGCACTTGCATAATCTGCATCCGTATAAACAGAGCCAACTTCAAAATCCGTCTGCCTGATCACGCGGCCGTCCCGGTCAAAATACATCAGTTTGCCGTCCGGGCGGGCCTCGATAATGCCGTCGTCATCCATGGCGATGTCGGCGGGCATCACCGACGGAATGGTGGCAATGACACGCAGTTGCTCGTCCAATATATCAAACTGCGCGTTGCGCCCCTGTTTTTTCCACTGCCGTGCAATATATCGGCCGTATTTCTCCGGTTGTATGTTCATATACTTCTGCGTCATGGGGCGCAGTTGCTTGTCTATGATGAGCTGGCCGTTTGC
>DHOD01000021.1:23255-30115 GCA_002407725.1 Christensenella sp. UBA5399
TGATGAGCTGGCCGTTTGCATCCTCCGTCACGCAGGCGTACCCGCCACGGAACCCCCAAATGACCGAATCAAACCCCGCGTCGGAAACAGGCCGCTGGTTGGCGTCGATCACCACATATTTGGCATTTTTTACTTTTCCGTAGTGGACATTGTAGAGCTTCACAAACGCCAGCCCCTCTGAATAGGACGTTAGGTAATCGCTGACATCGGGCCCCAGCAGGCTGTGCATGCCGATGGCGGTGCCTTTGCCGTCAATGATCGGCGCAACCCTGCCGTCCGGCGTGATGTAGCCCATTGCCACCTTGCCCGCTTCATACGTGCGGAAGGCCGCATATCCTTCGCTCGGTTCCTTCAATTCCAGATACTTTTCTTCCAGCTTGGCGTTGCTCTGCAAATCGCTGGATCCATACACCAAAGCAACGGTAAGCGCATTGTTTCGCGTAACAGGAATATAAAACCCATACTTGATCCGGTCTTGCTCCACGATCACTTTTTCGTGCGTATCCCCCACAATAACGCGTTGCTGCACATCCATCACACCCCAGTGCTTTTCATGCCTGAAAGGGAACAAGCCGTTTTGGCAGTGGTCAATGTCTGTATATTCCGGCGGTATGACAATGTTGCCCCCTGTGTCCAGCACGCCTTTTTTGCCATTGGCGGCCGCAAACACGGCGTATCCCTCGTGGTACCGGTACGCGTCCGTTCCGGGCACCTCAAACAGTTTATAGCCTGTGCCATCGATACAGAACACGCGGTCTCCCTCTATCGCAAACGCCTTGCCCTCGGCAAAATCGCCGCAACTGTCAAAGGACGCCGGGATTGCCATCGCGCCGTTTTCGTCGATGTACCCCCATTTTTTATCCAACCGGCAGGCAGCCCTGTTGTCATAAAATTTGCGCATTTCCGTACAGTTCCGCGCTTTCCCGTCAATCAGACAGGTGCCGTCAATCCTGTACAAATCCAAAAACGAGGACATCCGCTTCGACTGCTTGCCGACAAACAGCGTCTCACTTAGCGCCGTGATAATGTCGTACTGCAACGGCATAAAAAGCTTGCCGTATTCGTCTATTGCGCCAAACTTTTTTCCGCCCGCCAGGTAGGCGTTGTCGGAAAGATCAAGTACCGCCGATATTTTGGCCTGTATGGGGATGATTGTCGGTGCCTGGTCATATGTAATGCTGATTTTCTTTTCCATGATTTTCCCCCTTGTCTGGAGTGGCGAGAATGTGTGCAGAATTCATTGAATACATCTCTATCATACGCTACACAGCAAAAAAATTCCATCTCCGGTTCAAAAGTAATCCCTGTGCAGCGGCTTATCCAGCATGGCCGTAATCGCGGCCCTGACCGCGCCCTCGTCAAAATCCTGCTCCAGCTTTCGGAAAACATAGTTATCCCGCGAGACAAGCACGATCGTACAGAACTTGCTGAGCTGCATGGTGGTTGCGGCTTCCTCGTCCACATCCATCAGTATGCTACCCGCGTCCAGCTTATGTAATTCGGCAAATGCCTTTGCGTTTTCTTTTTCCTCATCGTCCACACCGGTCAGGTTGACAAACCAAAAATCGACCTGTTTTTCAAACTCTTCCCGCAGCCTGTACAAGTATTGGAAATCAGAGGCCACACAGTTGCCGCCGCGGGAGTGCCAGAAATAAAAGATCTTTTGTGCCACTGGTCCTTGAAACAAGGAACCTCTTCGCCGCTCAACGCTTGCAATGCGTGCTTGCTGCCACCCATGCAAAAGGCATATAAAAAATACAGGTTCATGCTTTCAATATTCATTTTCGCGTCCATCCTCTCAATTGGTTATGGACACAGTATGCGCTTTTGGCGAAGGTGTGTTTTTACAGAAAGTTTCAAGAAACCAACAGGAAACCGTAGATAGTGAAGAAACTTTTCACAAAAAGAAAAGCCCGGATTATTGAAAAATCATTTTAATGGAAAATATATAGAAATCTTTCTATGGCATGTAGGTATTCCTTTGGGGTCAATGTACCTCCGGTGGATTTTGATAGTTTCGCCTTCGGCGACTTAACACCTACGGTTTTAAGAATTCCCTCTAAAATAATGGTCAAAAGATCCAACTCCCGTATACTGTCAGACACATGAAAACTGTGATAAAAGTAATCGAAAAGAAGTTAAAGCCTAAAACAAAAACGATCGACACGGCGTGATGTCATGTCTTGTTTCTCAGGATTATGCTACAATGCTACGTCCTTGTAATCTCTCATATGCTTTTAAACGCGCCCCCTCACACATTGCCGGTGTAGACATAATCGAGATGATAACGCGCAACGTCCGCCAATTGAAAGAGCATGTCAGGGTCTGTCGCCTCCGCGTTGGTCATTTTGTACCGCGGAAAAAACCTGCTGATGTGCAGGGGAATTGTCCGATCAATGGACGCGAGCCATTTGGCTTCCTGATCCATTTCCGCGGGGCTGTCGTTTTCGCCGGGAACAATCAGCGTCGTCACCTCCACATGGCAATACTGCGCCGCAAGGGCAATCGACCGTTTCACAACGTCAAGATGCCCGCCCATCATCCGGTAAAACCGTTCGGTAAATGCTTTCAGGTCAATGTTCATGGCATCGGTATGGCGCAGCAGCTCTATCAGCGGCGCTTCGTTGATATATCCGTTGGTAACCAGCACGTTGACCATGCCCCGGTTGTGCACGATCTCCCCGCAATCGCGTACATATTCAAATCCTACAACCGGCTCGTTGTACGTGTACGCCACGCCGATATTCCCCTGTGGAATCAGCTTTTCCGCCTTGTCGGCCAACGCCTGTGGCAGCACTGTCTCTTTGGCAATAGAGCCGTCGTTCATTGATATATCGCTGTTTTGGCAAAACGAACAGCGCAGGTTGCATCCAAAGCTGCCCGCCGAAAGAATCATTTTGCCGGGCATAAAGCGGGCAAGCGGCTTCTTCTCGATCGGGTCGAGGGCTAGCGCGGTCAGCCTGCCATAGTTTGCGTCGATGATTTGGCCGTTTTCATTTTTACGGGCGCGGCAAAACCCGGTATCGTCTTCCTCGATGGCGCAGGCCCGCGGGCATATGGTGCATGTTGTTTTCATTTGTGTCTCTCCACTTTGAAGCGTTCGACCGTATAGTGCTCCTGCGGCAGGATGCCCGCCTTGCGAAGCGCAATCTCTATCTGCTGTTCCGGCGTATCAACCAATTCCAGGTCGGGCAGCAGCACGCCGCGCCTGTGCCCCCGGGATACAATCACGCCGTAGACCTTGGCATCCAGATCGTCGGTGCTGGGGGCAGGTTCGGGATCGCCCAACACATCCACGCTGTATGTGAGCGCGGGAAGCTCGTCCTTTGTAACCGGGGAAAATCGTGGGTCCTCCGTGGCGGAAATGACCGCGAAGCGGATAATTTCTTCGGATAACGGCATCCCCGTGGGCTCAATGGTGCCGATGCACCCCCGCAAATCGCCATTTTTTTTGAGCGAAACAAAAACCCCCGTGCTTTTTTGCATCTCGCCGGGCAACCCGTCCGGCACGTCCATCAGCTTTCCTGTTTCAAGATACGTCTCCAGCGATTGCTTCGCCAGCTTGACATACGGGTCGGTATCCTGTTTGCTCATAACAATTCCTCCCTTTCCAAAATTCAAATAAACTTCCGGGACGGGTCGTCGCCCGTCACAAAAAACATCGCAACGCCATAGCCCACGCCAAACGGCCCCTCATACGACAGCAGCTCGGATTTGACCGCCATGCCGTCCAGCGCGCCCGCCATCACCTGAAAAGTCCGCAGGCCGCATTCCCCCGCGCGGTCGCACAGGTCGGGATCCATTTGCAGCAACGCGGCAAAATCCGCACGCCCCAGCGCTTCGGTCACCTGCCTGTCAAATACAGGCCCTTCCTCTGTAAATCCGTAAGGGCCCTCGTCCAGCAGCCGATGTGAAAGATCGCCGCTCGCGATAAATACTGTTTTTTTATCCAGCCGCCGGCTTGCCTCGGATATCAGCATGCCCAGCCGGTAATGATCCTCGGGCGGCAACCCCGATACGCCGGACACCACCAGCTTGTATCGGTCGTACACCCGGTTGATGAAGTACAGCGGAATCATGGTAGCATGGTCGAGCGCTTCGCCCTTGCGGCCCTGCACCCCCGCAGGAAAATCGTTTTCGCTCGCGAGCGTGCTCAACTCCCCAATAAACGCCTGATCGTATTCCGCCTCCACACTGACGCCGTCCACACCAAACCGCCGCATGTCGCCGCGGGCGCGCGCCTGTGATTCTATATGAAAATAATCCATATACGATTCCGCATGGGGCGATACGATCACAATGGTCTCGGGCTGTTCGCCCGCGATATAATCGGCCACCTGCAAATAAGAGCGAATTGTTGCGGAAATTTTCTTCTCGTCACCCCGGCCCACTTCGGGAATAATCAACGGCGGATGGGGCACCGCGTACGCGCTTGAGATCGGCATTGATATCACCACCTTGAAATGTAGAAATGTATAAATATACTATACCCATTGTGTGGACGGATAACCAGCAGCAGTTGGGAAATTTTTTATAAGTTGATTGTTATGACGCTTTTTGTGGTATGAGAAGCGAAGATAAAAAATAGGTCTTTGTCAACTGATGAGTATTCCTTTGAGGTCAAGAAGCCTGCGGCGCAATTTATAGCAATTTGTCAAGAGGTTGGTAACAAACTTTTGGTATAAATTGCATATGCAAGCGGTTTCTCACACGTCTGATTCAACCGATATTAAGTTAGACCGCTGTAGATATTTCGGCTGCGCCGACTTAGGTGACACTCAAAATCTTTGATTTTGCCAGAGGAAGCTATGCAAAGCTAGAACCTACGGTTCTAAGAACTCCCTTTTAAGATACATGCCCCGCACCAATGAATTTCCGTATATTTCCAGTATAAAAAAAGCCCGATTTATGGTAGAATAATGAAAAAAATGGGGAGCAACCGCAAATGAACGAGCAAATTTTACAAATCGCGGCACGTATCCGCGAGATGCGGGATATACTTGATATGTCCCAGCAGGAAATTGCCGACAAAGTAGGCGTCAGCCTGGATGAATACGGCAAGTACGAGCAGGGCGAGGACGACATCCCCGTCGGCGTGCTTTACGGCGTGGCCGCTGTCTTTGGCGTCGACCCAACCGTGCTGATGACAGGCGATACGCCGCGGATGGACGAATACACCATTGTGCGCGGCGGCAAAGGTGTTAAGGTAGACCGGTACGCGGGATATTCGTTCACGGCGCTGGCGGCCAATTTCAAAAACCGCGACATGGAGCCGATGATTGTCGACCTGCTCCACACCGAAGTGGCCGAGCTTGTCTCGCACCCGGGGCAGGAGTTCAACTATGTGCTGGAAGGCACGATCAAAGTGGTGATTGGCGGGCGCGAATTTGACCTGCATGCGGGCGACAGTGTATATTTTAACCCGGCCGTGCCGCACGGCCAGCGCGCCGTTACAGAGACCGCAAGGTTTTTGACGGTAATAAACGAATGATTGGGGTATATGGATGCTGCTGGATAAATTAGTCGAACAGATAGAATTTGACCGTTATGAGGATTTCAAGAAAAATTACAAGTTGAACATACCCAAAGGTTTTAACTTTGGGTATGACATTGTGGATGCGTGGGCGCAGATCGACCAAAACAAGCCCGCATTGGTCTGGTGCGACGACGACGGCAACGAAAAGCGGTTTTCGTTTGGCGACGTCAAGCGCATGAGCGACAAGGCCGCCAATATGTTTGCGGCAAAGGGCATCGGCAAAGGCGACATGGTGTTGCTGATGCTCAAGCAGCGGCCCGAAGTCTGGTTTTTGATGGTGGGGCTGCACAAGCTGGGCGCGGTGGTGATCCCCGCAACGTTCCAACTGACTGCCAAGGATATCGTGTACCGCTGCAACGCGGCGGATGTAAAGATGATTTGCGCGGCGGACGACCCGGAGATTGTCAAACACGTGGACGAAGCGCGGCTCGACTGCACAACGCTGGAATACACCAGCATACTGGGCGACGTGCCGGACGGTTGGTGCTCGCTGGAGACGGACCTGGAATCGGCGTCCGAAAACTGGACAAAACCGGCCGACGCGGCAGGCAATGGCGACCCGATGCTGATCTACTTCTCTTCCGGCACCACCGGTATGCCCAAAATGATTTTGCACGACCACGAATACCCGCTGGGGCACATTGTCACGGCCAACTACTGGCACCGTGTCGAGGACGGCGGCCTGCACCTGGTGATGGCGGATTCCGGCTGGGCAAAATTTGGCTGGGGCAAAATTTACGGACAGTGGATTTGCGGCGCGGTCATCGTGGCGTACGACACAGAGAAGTTCAACCCTCAAAAGACGTTGGAAACAATGGAGCGGCTGCAATTGACGACATTTTGCGCTCCCCCCACCATCTACCGTTTTTTGATTCAGGAAGACCTGACAAAGTACGACCTTTCCACACTGCACCACGCCTGTACGGCGGGCGAGCCGCTCAACCCGGAGGTTTTCAACCGCTTTAAGGAAGCGACTGGGCTTTCCATTTCCGACGGATTCGGCCAGTCGGAATCCAGTGTGCTGCTCGCAAACTACGACCAATGGTTCCCCGTCAAGCCGGGGTCGATGGGCAAGCCTTCTCCGCTTTACGACCTGGACATTGTGGACGAGACGGGCGCGCCGTGCGAGGACGGCATTGTGGGGACGATTGTCATCAAAAACACAGATAAAAAGCACCCGACGGGGCTTTTCCATGAATACTACAGGGATGAAAAGGCCATGCAGGCCAGCTGGCCCGGCGGGACATATTCCACCGGCGATACGGCATGGCGTGATGCGGACGGGTATTATTGGTTTGTGGGGCGCAACGACGACGTCATCAAG
>DHOD01000021.1:30261-30669 GCA_002407725.1 Christensenella sp. UBA5399
GGCGCAACGACGACGTCATCAAGTGCTCGGGATACCGCATCGGCCCGTTTGAGGTGGAAAGCGCACTGCTGACACACAGCGCGGTGCTGGAATGCGCAGTGACAGCCGTGCCCGACCCGGTGCGCGGGCAGGTGGTCAAGGCGACCATCGTGCTTGTCAAAAACGCGTCGCCTTCGGACGAGCTGAAAAAGGAGCTGCAGGAACATGTGAAGCAAACGACAGCCCCTTATAAATATCCCCGCGTGGTGGAATTTGTGGACGAGCTGCCGAAAACCACCAGCGGCAAAATTCGCCGCATCGAAATCCGCGAAAAGGACGAGGCGGGAAGCTAGGGCAAGTTGCTTCAGACATATAAAAAGGCTGTCACAGCGAAGTGGCGGCCTTTCTTTATACTAATATCCAATAGAA
>DHOD01000103.1:0-4489 GCA_002407725.1 Christensenella sp. UBA5399
TACTTTTCAGTTGACAAACACACATTGGCTAAGATGTATGACTAGGCTAGCTATGTGATCACAAGCCGATATAACAAAAAGCTTCAACAATCGAGGAATCTCGAAAGTCAGAAAATTGATTTGTTCCCGCAGACAAGGCTAGCAAAAAAAGCATATAAAAATGACATGTTTGATCTAAACAGCAACAACAAACTCAAAAAACAGCTCAAAAAATAAAAGGGATAAATAGCTTAACCAAGCCGTTTATTGACGTTTCAAAACCGCAATTACTTCTGTATGCGTTGTCTGCGGGAACATATCTATAGGCTGCACAGTACCGGATAAATACCCAAGTGCGGCAAACGCCTTGAGGTCGCGGGCGAACGTTGCGGGGTCGCAGGACACATAAACGATCTTCTTGGGCGAACGGTTGGCGATGGCCTGTACGAGCGGCTGATCAAGCCCTTTACGGGGCGGATCGATAATGATGATATCGGCGTCGGGTAGTGTTTCTAAAACAGCTCCGGCATCCCCGGCATAAAAGTCTATATTTTCAATTCCATTCAGATCGGCGTTGAAACGCGCGTTCTCGATGGATTGCGCTGATATTTCCCCCCCCGTCACATGCTTAGCGCGCCGGGCGGCCAGCAATGAAATGGTGCCGATGCCGCAGAAGAGATCGACCACACGGTCGTCGGGCCCAATTTCCGCCTGCTTTAAAAGATTGTTATACAATGCGGTTGTCTGGGTAGAATTAACTTGCAGAAAATTGCCGGGACCGACCTTGAATTCGAGGCCATCAATCGTCTCAAAATAGAAATCGCGTCCCATGATCACGGTGTTACGATCCCCCATGATCACATTGGTTTTTTGAGTATTATGGTTCAGTATGATGGACCGCACCTGTGGCAAAGCCATTTTGAACAGCGATATTAAAAAATCGGCGGCAGGGATATCCTCGCCGTTGATCACAAGGATCAGCATGATCTCGCCAGAGAGGCCGGTGCGGAGCACGACATGGCGCAGCAGGCCCTCGCCGGTGGCCTCGTCGTAGGCGGTCACGCCGCGTTTGGCGATCCATACCCGCAGCTGCGACATCACAATGGCAATTTCGGGACGTTGTATGATGCAGTCGCTGATATCGATCACATCGTGCGTACGATATGCATACAGCCCGATATCCACGCCGCCATTTTGCGGCTTGACGGGAAAGGCGGCCTTGTTGCGGTAATGATACTGCTGCTGGCTGGGGAGGGGAAAGAGCACATCACAATCGAGCCCGCCGATGCGTGAAATGCAGTCTCGTACCCGCTTTTGCTTATATTCCAGCTGCCCTGCATACGAGAGGTGTTGCAATGTACATCCGCCGCATTTGCCAAAGACATGGCAGGGGGGCGTGACCCGCAGTGGCGAATGTTGGACGATTTCCACAAGCTCCCCAAGGGCATGGTTCTTACACTGCCGGGTGAGGGTAGCCTTGACGACTTCGCCAGGCAGCGCGCCGGGTATAAAGAAAACCGCCCCGTCGTCGGTCCTGCCGATGCCTTGGCCGTCGTTGGATATATCGCCCACTGTAACAGTGAATAAATCTTTGTTTTTCATAATTTGATTATAGCAGATAGAAGGATATTTTTCATAAAAATATATGCGGAAAATTGGTTGACATTGGGACGAGGCGTGTGTACAATGATGATAAAGTGTTAAAAATTAACACGTAATGTTATAAATTTTAACAAATTAACAATACAACGCAATCAACATGTAAATAAACTGACTTTTTAACAATCGGAGGTTAAGCGGATGGCTGTAGCTGTGATCATGCCCCGGCAGGGGCAGTCGGTAGAGAGCTGTATCATCACCAAATGGCACAAAAAAGTGGGCGACCATGTGGATGTGGGCGATATGCTTTTTTCTTATGAAACGGACAAGGCGTCGTTTGATGAGGAGGCAAAGCAGGCGGGCACGCTGCTTGCGGTGTTTGCCGAGGAGGGCGACGATGTTCCGGTACTGGAGAATGTTGCCGTGATAGGCGAGCCGGGGGAGGATTTTGCTGCCCTTGCCGGCAAAGCGGAAGAAGGCGAAAAGACGGTGGTGCCCGCGCCGGAGAAGCATGAAGAAAGCAAGGCGGGCGCGGAGCTGCAAAAATTGCCGCAAACGGCGGGGAGCGCCGATGGCGCTGTAAAGATATCGCCGCGTGCGAAAGCAGTTGCGGAAAACATGAAGCTGGATATCTCAATGGCAGCGGCAACGGGTCCCAACGGGAGAGTGATCGAGCGGGATATACTGGCGCTTTCCAAGGCCGCCCCGCAAATGGAGACGCGTGCAGCGGCGCAAGCGGGCGGCACGGCGGTGGTGCAGGCGGCTGAAGGTGGCTATCAGGACGAACCGTTGAGCACGGTGCGCAAAGTGATAGCGAAATCCATGCACGCTTCGCTTTCCGAAATGGCGCAATTGACGCACACCATGTCGTTTGATGCAACGGAGATACTGGCATTGCGGGCAAAACTGAAGGAAAATGCGGAGGCGCTGGGGCTGGCAAACATTACGTTGAACGATATCATCCTGTACGCGGTATCACGTGTGCTCAAAAACCATAAGGAACTCAATGCGCACTTTTTAGGCGATAAAATTCGTTATTTTAATAATGTAAATCTGGGTATGGCGGTGGATACGCCGCGCGGGCTGCTGGTACCGACGATTTTTGGTGCGGACAGCATGTCGCTGAGCGAGATTGCCGCCAATGCAAAGCGGTTGGCAAAAGAAGCGCAGGATGGGAAAATCAACCCCGACAACCTGACAGGGGGGACGTTTACGATTTCCAACCTCGGCGCGTTTGGGGTGGAAAGCTTTACGCCGGTGATCAATCCGCCGCAAACGGGCATATTGGGCGTCAACACGATCGAGACGCGCGTGCAGGAGACCGACGGGCAGCTTGTGGCCTACAAATCGCTGGGGCTCTCGCTGACGTACGACCACAGGGCGCTGGACGGTGCGCCTGCGGCACGGTTCCAGCAGGAGCTTTGCAGGACATTGGAAAACTTCACCGTTCTGCTGGCGAAATGAGGTGGGACAGATGGTATATGATTTGATTGTGTTGGGCGGTGGGCCCGCGGGATATCTGGCGTGTGAACGCGCCGCGCATGAGGGGCTGAAAGTGCTGCTTTTTGAAGAACGGAATGTGGGCGGCGTATGCCTCAAAGAAGGGTGCATCCCCACAAAAACATTGCTGTATTCCGCCAAGCTGAAAGACGGTGCGGCGCACGGGGCAAAATATGGCGTGGAGAGCGGAGAGATCAGGCTGAATCACGATGTGGTTGTAAAGCGCAAGGATAAGGTTGTCAAAATGCTGACAGGGGGCGTCGCGGCCACGTTGAAAGGATTGGGCGTGGAATGGATCCGCGAGCGCGCAACCATTCAGGAGCGCACACAGGCAGGATATGCGGTGGAGGCCCCAAGCGGCGTGTATGAAGGCGCGAGGCTGCTGATCGCGACGGGCAGCGAGGCGGCGATGCCGCCGATAGAGGGCCTGCATGACGGGTATAAAGCGGGGTTTGTGCTGACCAACCGCGAGATACTGGCGATGACGGAAGTGCCGGCGGAGCTGGCGGTCATAGGCGGCGGCGTGATTGGGCTGGAAATGGCAAGTTATTTCAATTCGGCGGGGAGCAAGGTGACAGTCGTCGAAATGCTGGACCAGGTCGGCGGGCCGATCGACGGTGAGATTGCGGCACTGTTGATGAAGAATTACCAGAAAAAGGGAATTACATTCAAGCTGGGCGCGAAAGTCACGAAAATCACTGCCGGTGGCGTGGTTTATGAGCAGGGCGGTAAGACAGAGGAACAACAGGCCGGTAAAGTGCTTGTATCCATAGGCCGGACGCCTAATACAAAGGACATCGGTTTGGAAAACATTGGCGTGCAAACGGAGCGGGGCGCGGTCGTCACCGACGCGCATATGAAGACCAACCGTGAAAACGTGTACGCGGCCGGCGATGTGAACGGAAGGTCGATGCTGGCGCACACGGCGTACCGTGAGGCGGAAGTGGCCGTAAACAACATGGTGGGCAAGCAGGATACAATGCGATACAATGCGATCCCGGGCGTAATCTACACCAACCCGGAAGTGGCGGGCGTGGGCGAGACGCGGCAATCGGCCGAGGCAAAAGGCATGGATGTGGTTGAAAAGAGCATCTCCATGCGGTATTCCGGCCGGTATGTTGCCGAAAACGAGGGCGGCGACGGCATATGCAAAATTATTGTGGACAGCAAGTGGAACACGCTGGTGGGCGTGCACATGATCGCCAATTATGCGTCGGAAATCATTTGGGGCGCGGACGCGCTGATCGAGAAGCAATTGACGGTGGATGAAATAAAGAAAATTGTATTTCCCCATCCCACGGTGTGTGAGATTATCAGAGAAGCGGTATTTCAATTATAAATAAATTTTATACGAATCTATTTTGTGCGGAGGAGCAGAAAAATGACAAAGTGTTTGGTGATTAATCCCGAT
>DHOD01000103.1:4641-6840 GCA_002407725.1 Christensenella sp. UBA5399
GATTAATCCCGATGAGATGCGGAAGCAGGGAAGTATATCGTTTGCGGATATACCGATGAATACGTACCAGAAAACCGTGAAGGACGAGGCGGGCAATTTTACGCCGGAGCAGTTTAAAAATATCTACCGCGATATGTGGGTGGTCAGGGAGTTTGAGGTGATGCTCAACAGCATCAAAACGACCAACCAGTATGAAGGGATAGAATACAACCATCCGGGCCCTGCGCATCTGGGCATAGGCCAGGAGGCGGGATATGTGGGGCAGGCGTTTGAGCTTGATATCAACGATTTTATATTCGGGTCGCACCGCAGCCACGGTGAGATACTGGCCAAAGGCATGTCCGCGATCGAAAAGCTGGGCGATGCCCAACTGACGGAGATCATGGAGACGTTTTTCGACGGGGAAACGTACGCCGTGGTCAAGGAGCATACCCGGTACAAGAGCGTGAAGGACATGGCGAGGGAATTTTTGCTGTACGGCATGATTTGCGAGACATGGGGGCGGCAGACGGGGTTCAACCGTGGGCTTGGCGGGTCGATGCACGCGTTTTTTACACCGTTTGGCGTATACCCCAACAATGCGATTGTGGGCGGTAGCGGCCCTGTTGCCACGGGCGCCGCGTTGTTTAAGCGTGTCAACAAAAAGGACGGCCTTGTCGTGTGCAACATCGGCGACGGCGCAATCGGTTGCGGGCCGGTGTACGAGTCGATGAACTTTGCATCAATGGATCAGCTGAGCCAGTTGTGGGACGACGAGCACAAGGGTGGCCTGCCGATCATTTACAACATCTGGAACAACAGCTATGGCATGGGCGGGCAAACCTGCGGCGAGACGATGGGATACCGCGAGGTAGCGCGGCTGGGTGCGGGCATTAATCCGCAGGAGATGCATGCGGAGCGCATAGACGGGTTGAACCCGTTGGCGATGATTGACGCGTACCGGCGAAAGCGCAAGGTGATAGACGGCAGGCAGGGGCCGGTATTGCTGGACATTGTGACGTACAGGTTCTCGGGCCACAGCCCATCCGATTCCGGGACATACCGTACCAAAGAAGAGCTGGAAATGTGGGAGAAGCATGATTCCATAAAGGTTTTTGGACAGCAGATGGTGGATGCGGGCGTTGCGACAGAAAGCGAACTAAAGCAAATAGAAGAGAATATACGCGAAGACATGAAGTGGGCGGTCGGCCTGGGGCGCGATGAAAAGCTCTCGCCGCGGATCGATCTGGTGAAAGACCCGGATGCGATTGCAAATATGATGTTCACCAATATGGAGGTGGAGAGTTGCGACACCACGCGCAAGCCGGACGTACTGGAGAAGTACGAGGACAACGACCGGGTGCAAAAGCTGGCCAAAAAGGTGCGGAGCGCGTACGACAAGGATGGAAAGGCGGTTTCCAAAATCAAGGCGTACAACATCCGTGATGCGATATTTGAGGCGGCGATACACAGATTCTATACCGACCCCACGTTTATTGCGTATGGAGAGGACAACAGGGACTGGGGCGGCGCATTTGGCGCATATGGCGGGCTGACAGAGGCCATTCCGTACCACAGGCTGTTCAATTCACCCATATCGGAAGCGGCGATTGTGGGCACGTCGGTGGGCTACGCAATGTGCGGTGGCCGTGTGATGAGCGAGCTGATGTACCTCGACTTCCTGGGCCGCGCGGGCGACGAGGTGTTCAACCAGATGTCCAAATGGCAGGCGATGAGCGGCGACGTGATCAAAATGCCGTTTGTACTGCGCGCGAGCGTCGGGTCGAAATATGGCGCCCAGCATTCGCAGGATTGGTCGGCACTGTGTACGCACATCCCGGGGCTGAAGGTGGTCTTTCCCGCCACACCGTACGTAACAAAGGGCCTACTCAACAAGGCGCTCAATGGAACGGACCCGGTGATCTTTTTGGAGAGCCAAAGGGTGTACGACATAGGTGAGATGTTCCGGGACGAGGTGCCGGAGGGGTATTATGAAATTGAAATAGGCGAGCCGGACGTCAAAAAGGAAGGCAGCGACCTGACGATCCTTTCCGTTGGCGCGACGCTGTACCGCGTGATGGATGCCGTCAAAATATTGGAAGAGCAATGCGGGATGTCGGTGGAGGTCATTGATGCGCGCAGCCTTGTGCCGTTCAATTATGAGAAGGTGCTGGAGTCCGTCAAAAAGACGGGCAGGATTATCGTGACGGGTGACGCCTG